>JAQWOJ010000054.1 GCA_029245905.1 Gammaproteobacteria bacterium | reverse complement strand
AACTTGGATTACTCTGTAGCTCAGCATCAAAATAACATTTATCCTTTTGTGCGGTACCAAGGTTATTATAAGAACCAGCATTTTATGGATTGATTTTGGTAGCAGTTTTGTAGCTCTCTATAGCTGTCACGAGGTTGCCTTTAATCTTAAGCGCATTTCCCATATTATAATAAGTGTCAGCAAGAGCCGGGTTAATTTCAAGAGCTTTTTTATAGCTGTTTATTGCGCAATCTAGTTCGCCATTATTTTGAAAGGCAAGTCCAAGATTGCCATATATTTCAGCGCTTTCTGGTTGAATCTCCAGAGCCTTTTCAAAAGTTTCAATAGCGCTCCTAAATAAGAGTAATCCAAGTTGAGCCGCGCCGCTTAAATTATAAAGGGACAGGCAAGTTGGGAACTGCTCTAACATGCTGTTCGCTTGATCTAAAACCTCCTGCAACTGCCCTTGGTTGTAGAGATTGATTAGCGCTTGTATTTGTTCTAGTGATGGCTCTTTAGAATTTTTTACTGTTTCCATTTTTCATCTCTTTCTTCTCTGCTAGACCATCGGATTATCCAGCACACATTGGATTGCCCGTGAGGTGGTTGTCGAGGATCGGAACCGCTGGTGTCGCGATCTAACCCGTCGTCGACCTAAAAATCGACTACGTCCATATTTTCTTTTGACCAAGGAACTATCAACTTCACCGATTCTTGATGCGCAGGGAACCATTCTGGCTCGATCGTATAATCTCTAATTTCATCAATGTCAGCTACTACAGGTAATAAAGGATTGCCAGTACAACTAATGCTCCAATTATTTCTCCAAGTGCGCTCATGGCGTCCCAGTTAGTGAAGAAGCACTTAAGCATTATTATAATAGTTAGTTGTAGAATAACTATTACCTCAAAGTAATAATTAATAAATTCCAATTCTTTTTCAGATTTTTTTCAAATTCGTCTTTAATGTATCGAAGCAGATACTATAACAATTAGCGGTAACGGAAAGCCTCCCTCGCCCCTAAAATAAAGGCCACCTAATGGCAAAAAAGAAAGAAAATTTAGTTAGGACTGGCAAGCAAGGTTGAGGTTCAGTGACACCGGAAGTAACATTAGAATGGAGACAGGAATTAAAAAAGAAATTATTACAATAGGATGAAAGGTTAATTAGACTCCTACCTCTTCCGCCAAACTCCCCTTCAGCAAGATTCGATAAAGCCAATTGACGAATCAATATTGAAAAGTGCAAGCTAAATTCTAAGAAGCGCGTTCTAAATAATGCTATTCAACATTCACGCTTATATATTCATACGCAGACTTTCCACCATCAAAAGCGCGAACTTTTAATTGATATTCTCCAGGTTCAGAAAATTTTATTTCCGTAGTTACCTGTCCATCCACGACTTCACCAAATATTGGCGTCGACGAAATATTAGCTGGCCCTCGCCAAAGGCTATAGGACACCGTAAGCTTGTCTTCTGGTGCTTGTGGTTTTTCTTTCGTCCCTCGCACATTTGTCTGCAGGTGCGGTACATTCGTTGGCACTTCTAAGGCGTTGGCGGGCCTTGTTAGTAATGGCGTTCTATTCCACTCATTAACAGTAGTCTCTTCCTTTTCTGGCTTGGGTTTGGGTAGTCCATCGTCAACAACCCGAGCAGTCAGATTAAGTGTCGCAGGCAATCTAACAGAGCTAGCCTTTTGAACATCAAGTTGAGGTGGTTGATTAGCCAAGACTTCCGGGTCTGGCGTAAATCCACCATACTCATCAATTTCCCATTCTGCTTGCAGCCAACCGATAGCCTCTAGCGTTTGGCCTTGAGTTGTCAAACGCCAAACTATTTCTCTGTTACCAAAATCTGCTGGCACAGTGACCGTGAAAATATCCCTGTTATTTCGCGTTTGAAAGTAAGTTGGTTGATTCTGAATATTGTCCAAGCCGGCCATGTCAATAAAATTGTTTTCACCGACAGGAATGTGCATTTCATCTGAGTAATTTCGATTTAAATAACCAAAATGCATTTCTCTAGTGCCATCGTCATTCCTTGACCAACCTTGAAATATGGGCTGAATTGTCTGACCAATATCATATTTCAGCTGGTAAGGAAGTTGAGATCTTTGAGCATTAACGACCTGAATTGAAGTGAAAATAATTATTAAACTTACAAATTTAAATAAGATATTAATTACACGCGCTAACATGTTATGTCTCCAATACTGACAATTTGGTAACGGCATCATTACCGGTATTAAGGCCCAATTTAAGGTTTTTATCTTTTTATAATAACAACATTACGACGAAAACTGAGGTCGAAAAAATCAATGGCGTCAAAGAACTTTGATGATACATAGCCCGAAATAACAGACGCCCAGTGTGTGAATCTAGGCGCCTATTTCAATATTCTACTGACCGATGGATGCTATTTCCGTTGCAACACCATTTTGCAGATTCTTTCGACGTTCTAACTCTGCCAAATATTGTTCATCGCTCATCGTATACCAACCGAGCCAAGCAAAACTCATTTCATCAATCGTACGCCCCCCATCTCCTGTCCAGTTTCGCGCATCAGGGTTACCCGGATTGCTGGCAGTATTGTCAAAATAACTAATGAGATGAGCTACTGTCCCCGCTGGAACTATAGGAGCAACATCGTCTGCATAATTGTAAATTGTATGCCAATTATAATCCCAATGAGCGCAACTGATGGTCTCAGTCTTCGCAGTAGGACCTTCAGTCGGATAAATTAATTCTAGACACTGATAAGATCCTAGACCATGCATATGCGGCTGAAAGGCGGTGATAGTAGTATTCGTATGGAAATACACATACCCGTCTGTTCGCACAATTTCTCCACCTGGAATATCTAGTAAGCTTTGACGTTGGGCTAACTGCTTGGACCAGCGACGATACTCGGGTTCATAGTCCTCGGGATGAAATACGATTCCTAACTCTACTTTAGCATTAGTCTCTACACCAACGGGGTGCATGTGATAGGAGAGCCGCACTTCGCTATCGGGAGGAAGTAAGACGCCGGAATTATCTGGATAAATTTCCGCGCTCTTACCCGAGGCATATTCAACTAAAAATTGATCTTCCTCAGGGTTAGTTCTGTCGTTATCACTAGAAGCATAGGACAAGGCATGATGGACAACCCGCCTGGAGGCATCGTCCGCAGCTCTGGTTTGGATCGCTTTTATATACCGGCCATCACTAAACTGACCAATGAGATCAGTAGAATAAATATCACCGAAGAGATCAGCCCCGACCGCAGGTACTTTGTACTCCCAAGTCACTACTACATCAGGCTCACCTATACTCCATTCGCCGGAATCCGCGAATTCCCTTGAGGGAGGCAAGTCGGTATTAACGCCCTCAGGCGCGCCTGCGTCGACCCACGCAGAAATTAACGCAACTTCTGCATCACTCAAAGAGCGGTCATTCTTGAATTGCTGAATACCTATAGTGCGATCTATGTGCCACGGAGGCATCTGCCGATTGACTACTTTGTATTGGATCAATGGCGCCCAAGGCCTCACTTCCTCATAACTCATCAAGGACATTGGCCCCTGCCCCTGAGCTCGATGACATTCCTGACAATTTTCCTGCAAAATTGGCATGATATCTTTTGAAAAAGTTATGCTTTGTGCATTACTTTGGGCCCAAACCGATAGCGGCATTAGGGACAGCATAAGGCCTAAAAAATACGATTTAGCATGTCTTTTTGTACTAAATTGATAACGGGCAGCAGTTTTCATACCATTAATCCTCAAGGGTTTAGGGTTAACCTTTAAAACTTTTACTAATTTGCCATTTGAGGTATTTCCTGTCAACAAAAATCCCGCTTTAGGCGCACGCAGGAGCGCGGGTAATTAGTGATGGTGGCGGCTGTTCTTAGGGCCTCTGTGGCTTTCTACTTTGATAGTGTCTCCGTATAGGACTATGCCTTACTATAAGCGATGGGGCTAAATAAAGACTTAGTGGGACCCGGCATAGTTGGTAGAAAAACCTATCTATAGCTATAAATGTAACTTGTTGTGCATAATTCTTGCAAAACGTCACATTAGGCGCCTTAGCCTTTGCGGTACAATCACTTCAATTTTTATCTTTACCCTTTCTTTAAAAAGATTTCTGAGGTATCCCTTTTGAGAATTTTGGCTGGCAGCCCAAAGATTGATATGGGTAACCATTTTTGTAGGCATAGTTACTTAAAATTATTAGCGGCAATTGCTCTGTCTGCTGCAGCGGTTACTGGGTATGCTCAAGATAACGTTGGAGACGATTCCACTATCTTGTACCCTTTTTCATACTTTGCCCAATTTGCCCCCCGCACCGCATTGGATATGTTAAACCGCATACCGGGTATGACTATGAGTAGCACTAGTAGTCGTGGGTCTAGCTCTGGCAGAGGGGGCAGCGGCGGAAGCTTTACGAATGTCAGCCGCGGGGGGCGAGGTTTGGGTGCTGGCAACAATGGGGTCCAAATACTGATTAACGGCAAGCGGACTGCCGGTAAAAATAACGATACGCAGGCTCAATTGCGTAGAATTGATGCGGACCAAGTAGACTATATCGAAATCATCAGAGGTACCTCGGGTGAATTAGATGTTAGGGGAAGTACACAAATCGCTAATATAGTTTTGTTTGAAGAAGTTTCGAGCACTACTATTAATTATCAGGCGAGTGCTGACTACTACGCCGATCATACGTCTAAGCCTGGGGGGTTGCTTTCTTACGCAGGTCAGACCGGGGACTTGAATATGATTGTCAGTGCTTCCGCAGTGCCCGGATATAACTATACAAAAATGAGAGAGAAAAGTATTTTGCCCGGCGAATTGCCTAACGACTTCATCGACCAGACGCAAATTTGAGATAACGCAACATACACACTGTCCACTAACTTAGATTATCAATTCAGCTCAAGGAGTAGCGCTCGTTTTAATGCCCTGATGGCAGAGGATGATAACCCCACGGAGGTTGAACGTTTAACCGTTGACCTTAAAGGTCAAGGGTTCCAGCACAGTTTAGAGAGGGAAGATATCCCGGGAACTAATACCAATTGGGAAGTCGGAGGAGATTACGAATTTCGTCGCAGCAATGGCGATAGGTTCAAGGTTCTAGGAATTGCAAACGAAAATGATACTGCCAATACGCGAGAGAGGTGGGATGTCCTCGATGACCTCAGAGAGCAGAAAAATTTGTTCTTGGATACGGCGAGCACTCTGGGAGAACGAATTATTCGGGGTTCTTATACTACTGATTTAACTACCGGGCAGAGTATTGAACTTGGTGTGGAGCGCGCGCAGACGATTTTAGATTCAAACTTAGCTCTCGGCTTGCTTTCCTTGACCAAGCCTGGAGAGCAGTCCTATGGGGGGTTAACTCCTGTCAGCATACCGAATGCAAATACTAGGGTAGAGGAAATTCGCTATGAACCATTCGCCATTCATAACTGGAGGATTAATCCTCGAATGTCGCTTGAAACTTCTTTGTTATATGAAACCTCAGAAATTTCCTTGAGTGGTGATGTAAGTAACAGCCGTACTTTTAACTTTTTTAAACCAAAAGTGGACTATCGGTTTGATATTACGCCCCAATTGCAGTTGCGCGTTATGATAGAAAAGTTTGTGAGGCAGTTGAGTTTCATGGATTTTGTTGCAACCAATGATCAAACCGACGAAGATTCCGATACACTGCCAGGTAATTCCAACCTTCGTCCGGACTATTGGTGGAATTATAACTTCCTCATGGAATACAGATTGCCAGATGATCAGGGGGTAGTTAGCGCTAATTTTTATCATCACAGGCATAAAGACTTCCTTCAACGCATCGATGTCTCAAGTGGACCAAATGAAATCCGTTCCGCAGTTGGAAATATTGGAACGGGCGATATGCATGTGTTTGAGGTTAAAGGCAGCATTAGGTTGAAGCGTTTAGGGATGCCAAATGTTTTATTTACTACCACAGCCAATGTTCGTGATTCGTGGGTTAAAGATTCCTTCATCGATATTACAAGACGTTTTAATAACTACCATCGAGGAGAATTTAATTGGAGTATCCGACACGACATTCCTAATTTGAGAATGAATTATGGTATCGAAATGAGGAATAGGATTGATGGTGGCACAGAACGTTGGGACATAGAAGATATTGAAGAAGATCATGCTGATCCCTACTTTACTGGTTTTGTTGAGATCATCGCTTTCGGTGATCTCACATTTCGATTAAATGCACGTAATCTAACCGATGTTGAAGTTTGCCGAGATCGTATTCGTTATGAGGGTCACATCGCGAACAATATTTTAGAAGAGGTGGAATATATGTGTCGCGGTTTTGGTCGGACACTTTCCCTACAACTGACCGGGACATTCTAAAGAGCGCTAAATATTTTCCGAGTCAGTCTCTTTTTTTCTGCAAGAGTGTGTCTCATCTTTGGTTTTGATCGCTTAGCGTCAAGAACTTTACTTTTGTTTCTCGCGTTTAGAGCAATCCTGGAATTGTTGTCGTTAGTTAGAGTGCTCATAATTAGATTTTTATGCATTGTCCTGTTATCTCTTTCCCATTACTTAATCAAGGGTATAGGTTCTTCTTCTAAGAAAAGTCGATTATGCAGTCGGACAGCCGCATTAACTCGCCATCTAAAAATTTTGGTTACTGGGTAGCCCCAATTGTAAAATCTGATGCATTCTCTTATGTGCCATTTAAGAAATATCTTCATATTCATGCCCAAAATCTACAGGTATTAGCCAACCAAGGCAGAGGCGCTGTCTGATGAGTGTTCGATTAGAAGCTGATTCCGTCGCTTGAGTCTTCAGAAACACGAAGTGCTCTTGTGGATCCAAGTATGCTTCCATTGCTGTCATACTGGGGATTGACTGTTATTCCTGCGCAGGTGTCCCCTAATTCATTACAAATCGCCACCCTCTGCACACCAACCTGCGCATAACTAGTCGAAAATAACCCAACATCCTCAACAGTCTGAATAGTTAGGTTAATAGCAATAATGCTAAGCAATATTTTTAGTGTACTATCTCTCATTTTCCTTCTTCCTTATTTTGTATTTTGGAAATTTCTTTATCTGTTGCTTAAGTCAGCTGATTCTTTGTTAAAGACCTTTCCTGACAACTCAATTAAAAGAGGCTGACAGGAGCTACCATAACAAGTAAATATAATTATTGTTCGCACTGGGACGGCATCTCATCCAAGATATTTTTGAATCTTTCCTCAACTAGCGCGCTCCTCATTTCATAGATCTCGGGATACTCGCATCGTTTTAAGTTTACTTCCATGGCCCGCAATTTGGCTTGCCAAACTGGTTCTGTCATTAGACCCTGGGAATACTGAAAATAGTCGGCCTCGTAAAAAAACCAGCTCACATTTTCAGAATTTCTAGAAGCTTTCTGCTCGCTGGTGAGTTCAGACGTTGGGGGAAGGCTAAATTTACTAGAAAACCAGTCCAGATTGGCTTCAGTGAATGCATGGGCTTCAGCAGAACCTGCGTAAGATCTCTGCTGAATTTGACTTACAAGGGCTATCCTCTGTGACTGTCTCATTTCTAATCCAACAAAAACTAAGCTACCAATTACGCCAAGCATGCCAAGGAGTTGAACCCATGCATCGAAACTAACTTTCACTTTTTTCATAGATACCTCTCAAATCATGGCATATAAAATGGCAAGGGACCGGGCTCCTTAGGATCGACTTCCTCTGCCTTGTGAATAATCGACTCGACTTCTCTGACAAAGTCTTGGGCGAACGAGTTCTGCCCCAGGCTAGCCAATACTCCCTAACACCGGGGTTTCGCATTAACTGAAAAACCATAGCTCTGACAGCATCAACAGACTCTTCTTTTATCCCGCCACTTTTCGCGGTTTCCAGTGTGGCTTCAATAGCGGCCAATAATTCAGTTGCCGCTGAAGTAAACCTCACTTGGTCTTTGGTCGAAAGATTATTAAAACTCTTCGTGCCGGAAGTCCAGAAATCCATCATTTCATTAGAATCACCTAACCTAGATAGCGATCCTACTACGGAGTTAATTATATCTTTGATCGCGTTGTATTTTTCTGCCTGAGTGTTTGCCTTAATTTGAAGAGCCAAATATAGTAATGTGGCGACGGTAGCAATTGCCCCAACCAATTCTCCGATACTGCCTAGTTCACTAATCGTCATATGTTAACCTCTAAACTGTTTGATTTTTAAATCTGGTCTAGTATCGAATTAGTGGGGTACTGAATCCAATGTTTTCTGGATTATTCTAATTATTTTTTTACCTTTTAAAGTTAAGGGTAAGTGTTGCATAATCCACGCCCTTTAATTGATGCCGAGCGCTAGCAGGATGCTGGTTTATGTGGTTCAGAAATTTACGTTTTTACTGCCTGACTAAACCCTTTGATTACTATGTTGAAGGCTTGGAGGAGGCGCTATCCGATCAGCCTTTCCGCCCATGTAATAACTATGAAAAGTCAACGATGGGCTGGGTTGCGCCCGTCCAGGATGACATAACTGAAGCCGCAGATCCTCCCTATACACAGGTGATTGAGGGTTACATAATGCTTTGTGCGAAGAAACAAGAGCGTCTATTGCCGGCTTCTGTTGTGCGAGAGGCTGCTAATGACAAAATTGTCGAAATTGAGGAACGTCAGGGTCGCAAAATTTATCGTAAAGAGAAAAGACAAATTCAAGAGGATACCGCCTCCATGCTGCTTCCTCAGGCTTTTACTCGCAGTCAATTGACTTATGGATATCTTTCAAAAAAAGAGAATCTGCTAATAGTTAATGCCGCCACGCCAGCCAAAGCGGAAGAATTTATCAATCTGCTCCGCGATACTTTAGGTACATTTCCTGTTGGCCTGCCCAGTAGCAATCGTTCTCCAAGTGATGTAATGACTCGCTGGTTAAAAGATCAAAAAGCGACTAATAGTTTTGAATTGACTGAAGATTGCGAGTTATTCAACCCATTGGATGGGGCCAACATAATTCGGTGTAAGGGCCAGGACCTCAAAAGTGAGGAGATAGCAACACACATTGAGTCTGGCAAGAAAGCAAAGAATTTAGGGGTAATTTGGAATAATTTCCTTAGTTGTAATGTGGGAGATGATTTGGGTATTAAGCGGCTTCGCTTAGAGGAAATTAGAGAGGAAAGTGAAAGTTCCAACGAAGAAAATGCTCGCCAAAAGTTTGACCAAGATTTTGCGCTTATGGCATTGGGTATCTCAGGTTTTTTTGATTCTTTGTTTGTAGCTTTTGGTGGTTTGGGTGAAACGAAAACGATGGAAAAGACGGATTAGGTGCATCCTTGGAAAATCATCTCCTTTTAATTTGAACCATTCGTCTTTTGCATGAAAATCCTTGTTCGTCTAAGTTGAACTGCGTTTTTCCTTGCCAGCTTTTGCAATGTCCTTGGACGCTGTTAACATAATCCAGGATTTAGCGAAAGATTATGAACATGGTTTAGTCACTTCCTAGGAAATATTGTTTCGTTTGCGTAAGGTGGTTAGTTCAAATGAGTAAGACAACAAGCTGGCGGCTTTTTTTTATAGTTTTCGGCTGTTTTAGCTTTATGTATGTTGGTCTAGCTTATGGCCAGGATGTATCGAGGGTGGGTGACGATGACCTGCTGGCGAAGAGAGAGGCACTACAGCAAAGATTACTAGGATTGCAACTGACCCTAGGGAGATATGACCCTGTTCTCGTTGAAACGCTTTCTTCTCTGGCAGCGTCTTCGGCATCGCTTAATCTATATTCTGAAGCAAGCGCCTTGCTGGATCGTTCTTTGCAGATTCAGCGCGTTAATTACGGTTTGTTTGCACAGGAGCAGATACCCTTGGTTCTGGCCAAGATCGATCTAGCGGTATTTACAGGTGATTGGGAAACTGTAAATTCCGCGATCAGTTATCTGCAGTGGTTGTTGATAGAAAAAAATGTGACGGAGGCTGACGCCCTTATACAGTACCTGATCCGACTGAGTGAGCTCCACCTGAAAGGCGTAAAAGAAGATGTATCGGAGCGGCGTGCCTTTCATTATCAGCAAGCTTCTAAATATACCTACCAAGCTCTCTCAGTTGGGAAAAGGTTTTGGGGGCCTAGAGACGTGCGTCTCATTAATCTCTATTACAGCCTTGTGAAGCAATTTTATTTGCAATCGGCAGCTGTTGAGCGGAATGATGAGACTGCCTATGCCTTACGCGCAATAGTGCCTGGTTCGAGCTGGGTAAAGCCAAGGAGGATAGTTCAGTCAAAATTTTATCAGGCTGGGTTGAGTCTGTTAAGTGATATGCGCGAGATCGTTCAATACTCTATGCCTCACTCGAGGGAGTCGCTTGCTATGGTCGAACTATACATAGCCGATTGGCATTTGATATTTGATAAAACTAAAGCGGTGGCAGCCTATAGAAATGCGTTTGTGGCACTAAGTGAGGCGAATGTCGATTTAGAAGAGTTAGATCTTTTATTTAGTGAGCCAAGAATTTTACCCGTACCGAACTTTCATGCGGAAATATCTGATGCGATTGCGGCTAGCGATTCTTCACAAGGTGGGTCGAGAAAAGGGTTCCCCAAACGCTTACATTTACAATTGGATTTTCAGGAATGGTCCGAGTCAATGTCACTCATTCAAAAACCAAGCACCATGTTAACCGGAGCATCTCAGAAACAGAGTGGTTCAACGCTGATGCAGCTTCATTTTTGTCTAGAGGCTTTAGATAAGGTGTCCCACTGGGTGCGAGGTCGGTACCGAACAAATTTAAGTGTGCCCAACGGGTTTCGTGAGTCTGAATCTGATCAAGATTGGACGATTAGTAGGAAATTTATCGACGATCATTTTAGTCTGTTACATTTTCGCCCTAGGTTAAAGGGGGGCATTGCGGAGCGATCAGGGGGAGTGCTTTTATTTCAAGCGGCCTCGAACTAAGCGATGCGAGGATTCTTCGCTGTTTCTAAAGATGGGGTAATTAGGTGGTTACGGATTGTGATAAATAAATTTATTTTACGATTAAGGTATTTATTGGAACTTAATCAAGAGGCTTTAGTCTATTGATTAGAGTTTGTCACGGCGAGACGGATGCGATGCCGTGGTTACGCTAGGGATTTGTAATAGAGCATCGATCTAGATTTAGAAGCTTCCTGAAATAAAGATCAGTCTTGCTGTCGGCTTCCTTAAAGCAATGAGGCGAGGTGTAACAAAGTTATTACAAATTGGTGATAATTTGTTACAATCTGCTTCGATAGGCCGCCTCTTAATGTAGAGGAAATTAAGAAGGCGAAGAATGGTTCATCCAAATGGGGGGTACAACTTGGCAACATCTCTTCCGGCTAACGAATTAGCGTCGGAGCGACGACATGTGGTCGCCCCCGAGCTAAAATCACCGATAGTGAAACAAATTTCGACCGCAAATCTAGCTGCGAGTATTCTAAGAAAGCGTATAGCAGCGGAAGAAGAGAACGTATATTTGGGTTCGGAGGCAGATATAGCGGTTGAGGTTGGAGTGAGTCTGCCAACTCTCCGGCAAACGGCTCGCATGCTGGAATATGAGGAAGTGCTCACGATTAAACCAGGGAAGGGGGGAGGATATTTCACGCGTCGCCCATCTATTGATTCCGCTATCAAGTCAGCTTCTCAATTTTTGTCTGCCACAGACCTCAACAGTGAATCTATGTTTATGGATGCTGCTGATGCGGTAATGACTCAGATTGTGTCAAATGCAGTAAAATGCGATGACCAAAAGAAAATCGCAAAGCTCCAGCATTTCGTTGAAGGCCAAGTCAATCAGGATAAATCGTCTCCGCTTTCTCCAACTTTTTCATTCAAACTCTCGGCGGGGCTTGTTTTAATTCTGGCTGATATGTCAAACAATATTATGTTGGAACTATTTGCTAGAATTCTTTGGAGCGAAATTAGCGTCATTCAGACCGCCGGCACGTTCGAAGAGAATCAGAAGGTTACGCTTGAGAATTATTCAACGAGACTAGAGTTAACTGAAGCTGTTTTGGCCAAAGATGAGACGAGAGCGTTGAAGGCTTGGAAGAGGCGGTCAGATTTTCTGCGATCCTGCCCTAAAAAAGGGTTTGATTTCACGAGGCGGACCTGAAGTTTTAATTAACTGTCTGCGCTATCGTTGGAATTCAACGGTGCTGTAACTTCTGCATCAATTCAATTCAATTACTCGACGCGGGAATTTGTGTCTGGCAATGCTCTTTAATGAAATCTTCATGTTTGGGCATCGCTGTTGTGCATTGCTCTAACACAATTCGCGTGTCGCTGAGTATGCTTTTGAGTTTCTCATCAGTTATTCTGTCAACTAATGGACTGTAGTTCCTTGCTTTGACGTGCTGACCGTCAAGAACGGCGAGCCAGCTGTCCACGCCAAATAGCTCTTGCTTGTTTCTTTCTAGCCAGGATCCTGATTTGTAGAGTTCCAGTTTGTCTTGCAGGGAGTCTGGGACTGGCATGTTGCGACAATAGTTCCAGAGTTCGGAGTCGTCTCTTTTTGTGGCTTTGTAGTGCAGAATAAGGAAGTCGCGCACACTTCGAAACTCTTCATCTACCGAACTGTTGAAGCGGTCCATCTCGGTTTTGAATTCTGTTTTCCGAGGCAACAAGGAAAAGAACCTCATGATGGCCGATTGCACAAGATGAATACTTGTTGACTCAAGTGGTTCCATAAACCCGCTAGCGAGACCGATTGCCAGACAGTTCTTATTCCAGGCTTGTTTTCTCTTTCCTGTCAGAAAACGAAGCTGATTAGGGTCGCCGATTGCGGCGCTGGGCAGGTTTGCCATTAAAGTCTTATGCGCGTTTTCATCGGAGGTAAAGTCGGTGCTGTAAACGATGCCATTTCCGGTTCTGTGCTGCAATGGGATTCGCCACTGCCATCCATCAGAATGCGCAATAGATTTGGTGTAAGGATGCTTGGGAGTTATCGCTTCAGTCGGTAATGCCTGGGCGCTGTTACAAGGCAGATAGCAACTCCAGTCTTCGTAACCTGTTTTCAGAGTTTGCTCTATCATCAGTCCCCGAAATCCAGTGCAGTCAAAGAAAAAGTCTCCTTCAATTAGCTTGCCTCCTTGAAGTGTTACGCCCGTTATGAAACCCGAATCTGGGTTTTGTTTTACATGTTCGACTCTTCCTTCGATGCGATTGACGCCAAGATTGGTGCTAAATTTTCGAAGGAACTGCGCATAAAGGGTGGCGTCAAAGTGATAAGCATGAGGTATTTTGGCAAGTGGTGAATTTGCGACATTGGCACTCCTTAAAAACTTATTCTTTTTTGATGCGGCCCAATTAAGTGAATAGGCATCAAGACCTGGTGAAAGGCCAAGGTCATAGGCCTTTTTCCAATAGTGCCAGAAGCTGACGTTCATGATAGTGCGGCCAAAAACACCAAAAGGATGCATATACGCATCGCCTATTCTGCCCCAGTTAATAAACTCGATGCCAAGCTTAAACGTGCCTTGTGTCTCCCTTAGCATTTCATCAGCGTTAATTCCTAGTAACTTGTTAAACTCTACGATAGGGGGGATTGTAGCTTCACCAACGCCAACCGTACCTATTTCATCAGATTCGATTAAGGTGACTGTGCAATTTTCTGTTCCGATAACGCGACCAAGAGCGGCTGCTGTCATCCAGCCCGAAGTGCCTCCGCCAACGACCACAAAATTTTTGATATTATTAGTGTCCATCAAAATCCTCAATACTTTGAGAGCATATCGTAGTAAAGTTCAGAGTCATTAATGTTACCTAACTATTTGGTTCTTGGTTAGCCTTTAGGCTGACTTTGGCTCTCTTGATCGATATTTTGGAATCCATAATTTCCGCTCTTGAGAGATATTACTTGCTTGGCAAGCCGACTTATCGTGCTGCATTAACGCCCTAAGGAGTTCTAAATCGTGCTGAAGTTTACACTGAACAATGTGATAAGCGTTGAGAAAATTCGGCACACTGATCCAGTTGTCTCAGTTTTTGTTATTGACGATTTTCTCGCGAATCCAGAGTCATTAATTGAGTATGCAGAAAATAAGGCATACTTTGGCAGGGTGGGTGATGATAAAACGGCGTACCCGGGTATCCGGGACCGCTTACCGAGTGCCTATGAAAACGCTCTTAAGGAAGGAATAAAAAAAGTTTACGGGTCTTCTGATCCAAAGGTTCACCGTTGCATGATGTCGCTGATCACCCTTCAGCCGGAAGAATTAAGCCCTGTACAAAAGATGCCGCACGTCGACGCTTTTGACGATGATCAGTATGCCTCTGTGCATTATCTTTGTGATGCGTCTTTTGGAGGAACCGCCATTTATCGTTACAAGCCACGCAATTTGGTTAAGATAAAGCGAAATGATAAAGATGTCATGACTGAAATGATTGTCAAGACACGCGATGCTGATAAAGAGCACAGGGGTTATCTGATCGGAGATACAAGTCTGTTCAAGCAAGAATTAGTGATTCCGGCGAAGTGGAATCGGTTAGTGCTCTACCCTTCTAATTTATTGCATTGTGCCTTAATTAAATCACCAAATAGTTCTGGCGATGACGTATCCAAGGGGCGTTTATCTGTCGCCTCATTTTTTAAGCTTGAATAAAATTTCATCAATTAATAAGCTCTTGACTAAATAAAAGTTGTACTCAAAGGCCTAACATAAAAATGACTAAACCTGTGCTCCTCGATTTTCATAAACATGGCAAGTTACGCTTGGTTGAACGGAAAGATTTCACAAGTCATAAGACGGAAAACTTCGTGCCTATTGTTTTTCAAGAATTTGCCGCGCTCGCTACAGAGTTTCCGCTGGTTTTTGTTAGGAATAGCCACACTGGGGATTTTGTGCCCAGTGCTATGATGGGTTTGAAAAAGGGAGTGAATCTTTTTTGCCAAAGCTCTGACTGGGCGCCCGCCTTTATGCCGACTAGTTTCACGATTGCCCCGTTGTCCGTAAGCCGCTTGGGTTCGACCCCTGATGAGGCAGATATTGCTATTTATGAAGAGAGCTCCCTTGTCAGCGAGACTGAAGGAGAGGCTATATTTTCGGCCGATGGTCAGCCTACGGAATATTTTAAAAGGCGACGTGATAACGTGATCAAGATCACCGAGCAATCTCTCCAAGCCGTCGAAGTATGCCGTTATCTCGCTGAAAAGCGGTTGCTAGCGACCCGTGTCTTGAAACTTCAGTATAGGGAGAATTCTCCAACATATGAGGTCGATGGTGTGTTTACGATTGATGAAGAAGCGCTGGAAAAACTTAGTAACGAAGAGTTCTTGGAATTACGCGAGCGTGGTTTTTTAGCGCTAATTTACTCGCACTTAATCTCATTGCAGCAAATTCACAACCTCAGTCGTCTGCAATACCGGGTTGATCTTTCGGAATCATGAGGGTAGGCCGCCAGCAAACAGCTCTTCTCACGGGAAAATCTTGATCGGGACCCGCTGTGGTTCAATTCAAGTCAAATTAACGAGGCTGTTGGACAAATTATCGATTAAACACTAAAGTTATAAAGGTTTTCAGTGTTATACTTACTAAGAGTTAAAGGCTAAACGAAAGCCTGCAGAATTGTTAGACTACGGATCGACTAGAACCGGACTGAGTTGGAAAACTCAAATAAATATATTGCTCTAATTAAACCAAATGATTGGGAGAGGCTAATGAGTAACTTGCAAGAATGGAATCAATTCTTTCGGATAACGACCTGCGTGACGATTGCCGCTGGGTTGGGTTTGCAAACCAATATCGCGATTGCAGCCGACGATACGGGAATTCAGGATCCGGTTACTTATTCAGGTCACGTGGCGCGTATCATGAATGAAAATTGCGTGGTCTGTCACCGCGAGGGTGGCATTGGTCCGATGGAGCTAACTAGCTATGAAAGTGTACGCCCGTGGGCGCCGTTGATTCAGCTAAAAGTAGCAAATCGAGAAATGCCTCCCTATGCCTATGATCATGATATTGGAAATCAAAACTTGCAAGCGGACTGGAGACTCTCACAGGAGGATATAGATACTGTGGTGAGCTGGGTTAACCAGGGTTCACTGCTTGGGAATACAGAGGAACTGCCCTCCATGCAAGCCCTTCCCGATATTGACGCCTGGAATTTCGCCAAGGATTTGGGCCAGCCAGATATTGTTCTTGCGTCAAATCCGATAGACGTCCCAGCAAACGGCAATGATTTGTGGGACAAGCATTTTATTGACAGTGGCATCACTGAGGATCGATGTATTAAAGCTCTTCAAGTGAAGCCTCGGGGCGAGGCTAAGACCGTGGTACATCATGCCAACACTTATTTTGCGGAGATAAACGAGGACGGTGGAGTCGACCGAAAGCCTGTTACAGAATACGCCATGGGCAAGTGGGGTGAGGTTGTGCCGGAGGGGGTATGTCGCACGGCGTTTAAGGACAGTATGGTTCAGTGGGATATTCACATGTACCCCGGGGGGCTTGGAGGATCAGCTCCAAACGATGTAGTGAAAGATAATGTTGTCGAGCTCGGTATTTGGCTCCACCCGCCAGGGTATCAAGCTAACATTACTCAAGATTTGGCTTCATATCAGTTAGATCAGGGAGATCTGTTCATTCCCCCTCACGGGACCGCTATGACCCAAGGTTTCCATTCTTTTGACCACCCTGTTCGTATTGATAGTTTTCAGCCGCACGGACATCTTCGGATGAATGCGGCTTCTCTAGAAATTTTCTATCCGGAAACGGGGAAAACTGAATTAGTAAGTATGATTTCGAATTGGAGCGCCACTTGGCATCACAGTCATCTATACGAGCAGGATTTCGCGCCGCTTGTCCCAACCGGGGCTGTTTTGGTTACGAAACAATGGTATGACAATACTGATGCTAACCCTAACAATCCCGATCCAAGGCAGTGGGTTGGGTGGGGTCAACGTACTGCCGACGAAATGTCACACTCATGGATAGCCATTAGCCACCTAGATGAGGAGACTTATCAGGAGTTGGCTGAGAGGCAGGAAACCAGAAAGCGAGCACAATTAACGTCAATGGATTAACGGCTATTCTGGTTAGTAGTAGTTAAAGAGAACTGGAGATTTGTGCGGATGAGACGGATCGTATTAGTTGGACTGGGTTCACTATGCTTATTGTTTAATATTGCATGGGTATCTTTTGCAAATGGCCAGCCCTCGGGCAGGCCCTTGCGCCCGCCCTCGCCTGAGGGTATGCCAGTTATACCTTTTATGGAGGGGTGGTATGCCAATGAAGACGGTTCTGTCACTGTATCTTTTGGTTATCACAACAGGAATACTGAAGACGTGTTTGTCCCCCTGGGGGAGCAGAATCGGGTTGAGCCAGTTCAGCTCGATGGTATGCAGCCGGAAATATATTTTTCGGGAAGGCATCCGGGAGTATTTGGAGTGACGATCCCAGCTTCAATGCAAGATGAATCTGTCTGGTGGCATATCAAAACGGGAAATCTAGAAGCGCTAAAAGTCCCTGGTGGGCGTGGGTCGAATGCATACGAACTTGATAGAAATCCTAGGCCGCAGGGTAGCGTTCAGCCATTCATTTGGTTTGCAGGTGAAAATCGGGGGTCAGGACCCGAGGGTGTGATTGCTTCTGAAATCAAGACTGTGTCTGTCGGTGAGCCAATCGTGTTGGCCGTCGAGACCGAAGATCCCTCTGTACGTGACCCGGCAAATCCACTCTTCACCAAGCCTTTGGATACTCGGGTGATCTGGTATAAGCATCAGGGCCCTGGCGAGGTAGAATTTTCAGAGCACGCTTCTTCTCCTTTCATTCAGGCCCCAGCTCGATCGACGCGGGGTATGATCCCGTCTGCCCCGTCTAGGGTTGCGATAATAGGTGGTAAAGGGCCCGCGAGTGTTTTGGCTACTTTTGTTGAGCCCGGGGATTATATGATTAGGGCTCGCTTAGATAATTGGAATTCGTCCGATAGCGATGGTTTGGATCAATGCTGTTGGAGCAATGCATTTCAGCGTGTTCGCGTAACGGAATAAGAAGATCAAATTACCCCAGTAAATAGCCTCTGACAAGGCCTGCGCTCTGCAGGTGCTGCCGCTTTGGCCTCAATCCACCTGTTTTATACTATTTAAACCTTTTAAAGGTTATAAATCCTTAAAACCTACTTTATTACCGCCTAGTTCTTGTGATATGTTTGCAACAGCAATATGTTTTATAACTTTAAAAAGAATCAGCAATTATAAACATAACCAATCCAGATGATCTGGAGAGATTGATTTTTGCTGGCAGGGAGAGAAATATGCATCAAAGATTTCGTCGTAAAAAACTTGCTCATCTTATTCATACCGCGATGGTTTCCTCTTTAGCGGTGCCATTCGTAGCGCACGCTCAAGATGAAATTGAAGAGGTTGTCGTTACCGGTTCCTATATCAGGAACAGTGCTTTTGCGGCAGACACAGCGGCAGACACAGTTACAGGCGACGATATCCTGCAGTCTGGTGCGCCCAACATGTCAGAATATATTCGAGACCTAACTTATGTGCAAAACGTTGACATAGTCAACGTGGTACTGGGTTCTCAAGACGGCCCCCAAACCTCCAACGGGGCCAGTTTTAACCTCCGAGGACTGGGTGAAAACTCTACATTGACGCTAGTCGACGGAGTCAGGACCCTAGATTCGAGACTTAATACAGCTTTCCCTGAGATCGCAATGGAACGTATGGAAACTGTTCTGGATGGGGGCTCTGCTCTTTACGGTTCTGATGCTGTAGCCGGGGTGGTGAACTTAGTTCCAATTAAAGAATTTGAAGGCCTCAAGTTCCGTTCTTATTATCAGAGACCTGAAGATGGTAAAAACGAAGACATGAGGTTTTCCGCGTTGTTTGGTAAGTCTTGGGATAACGGTATCAGCTATGTAGGGGCAGTTGAAACTTATTTAAGAACGCCACTCATGTGGTATGAGAGGGGCAGAGAGCATAATGTCTCTCGGGGAACTTCAAGCTCTGGAAATCCCGGAACCTTCAAGCAAATTACAGGCGTTCCGGATTCTCTGGCAGGAATACAGCAGCTACCATTGAAGGAGAGAAGTGGCGCAACCCTCGTTGGAGACCGATTAAGGGATCCTTCATGCGGTACTTTTAACGAAGGTACACCTACTCATGGTTACGGACCTTCTCCGCTGCCGTCAGGAACAATTAGCGGAAGTTTCTGTACTTTCGAGTATAGCGCCCAGGCAGAGGTGGTAGAGCACCAGCAAGATTATAACATCTACAACAATTTACAGTGGGAAGCTACAGACTGGTTGAACCTCGGGTTCATGATGAATAATTTCCTTCGTCATACGAATGATCGAGGAACCTTCGCGTCGCCTAACCCTGCTAACAATAGGGCAATGCTTGTAATTCCAGAAGAGCATCCCGCTAATCCATATGGTTTTGATGTAGCGCCAGATTTGTGGCGTATTTATACGCATCCGCAAGCGGAGACGCTTCCTGATGGTGTAAATGATGATACCTCGAGAATGTGGAGAGAGATCGCCCAGCTAAACCGTATCAAGCTCTCCGCAGAGTACGATTTAGGTAGCACTGGCTGGTCCGGTTATACCTACTACACCAAGCAAGAAAGCAAGTACATGCGAAATGAAAAGGGCGTTAGAGCGTCACACCTCCAATTGGCCTTGAGAGGTCAAGGTGGCCTGACTGGAGATCAATGGTTCAACCCGTTCGGTTCGCAAGATACTCGCTCGCCTTATTATCAGCCTGGGTTTGAAAATACCAGAGAGCTGAATAATTGGATGCAGTATGACAACCCTAATCAGGAACTTAATCGTAATGCCTTGGATATTTTCGAAACAGTTGTGACAGGCCCTGTTTTCGACGTACCTGCTGGTGAAGTTCAGGTCGCATTTGGGTTCCAATGGCGTGATCTAGAAGAGAACACTTTCCAGTATCCATTCGAAGCTTCAGGAGAGAATTTTATCTGGGGTCAGGTAGGTGAGCCAATAGCACCGGACGAGACATTCAACTCCGCCGTACGCTCTTTGTTCGCTGAGGTAGAGGTTCCTGTATTGGATACTCTTGCAATCAAGGCTGCGGTTAGGCATGAGCAGTTCACCGATCAGGGTTTAGACGCCACGGTACCAAAACTGTCTGCTCGCTATGAGATCACTCCCGAACTCGCTCTAAGAGCTTCTTGGGGTGAGAGCTTCCTTGCTCCAACTTCGTATCAAACAAGACCCGCAAGAACAAATGAAAACTGCGGAGACATGTATAGTGGAGCGGATGATTTGAGTGGAACACTGTTACTCGGCGGATTGAAATGTCAGTCTGGTAACCCCAACCTAGGGCCGGAACAGGCTGAAATCACGAATATTGGTTTTAGTTGGCAGCCCACAGGTAGGTTAGATGGGCTTACTTTGTCGATCGATTATCAAGAGATTGCCTACACTGACCGGATACGGACTCTTAGTGAGGATGACGTGACCCGAAACCAGTTCCTTGACATGCTTCGAGCGACCGGGCAGTCAGAGGGTAGTTATGATGCTACACCTGGCTCGTCTAGTCGAAAGGCCGCTGATGCTTGGTTGGCTGGTCAGGAACTTGGTGGTCCTGGTGGCAATATATTCCGAGACCCTGTCACAGGCGCCGTAGAGTTGGTTTTGATCCAGTCTGCGAATGTGGCAGAGTTTGATGTGAATTTACTTGATTTCAAAGCGGATTATAGTTTTGAGTTAGGAGAGTACGGAACCTTGAGTACTCGACTAGCAGCCACTATTTTTGATGAATACGTCTTCACTGACAAGGATGGTAATAGAGTAGACGTTCTTGGTGAGCAGAATGCGCGTACGAATATTGCGCCTCCAATCCCTCAGACGAAGCTAGCGTGGCAAAACAACTGGTTCATGAACAACCACAGTGCCTCGATGAGCGTTTCTTGGTTCAGCGCAGTAAACCATGACGCTCAAATTGTCGATCTATATAAATTTGATGGGCAGTTTGTGCCGCCTAGTGAGATAGATGAGGATCCAATCGTAGATATACGCTACTCATATTTCTGGGATGATTTTATGGGATTCGGGGACGAGGTAATCATTACTGCCGGCGTCAACAATCTATTTGACTATAAGCCCACATTAACCGGTCAAATAGGTGGCTTCGAATCTAGATTGATTAACAACTTCTATCGACAGTTCTTTATTAGTTTAGATTGGACTCCAGGTAGTTAAAAAAAGAGGATCTTAGGTTTCAGCGAAAAGGGAAGCCGGGGGTTTTTCTATACCCTGGCTACCTTTGAAACTAGGAACCTGAATACCATTTTTAGAAGTGAACCTCCTCTCTCTTGATGGCTTCATTTCTAAATGATCGCCTAAGGTTTTACCTTAGGCGATTTTTTTTGTTAAGCATTCTTTAGGAAAAAAAGCCACTCATCAGATGATGGTTGTTGCTTTACCTAAAGGAAGAATGATTTGCTACATTCTTATCGAGTCTTTTTAAATACAAGGGTGAGGTATTTATGGGTATTGATAGCTTTTTAAACACGGTGTTCTTGATACTCTGTCAGTGACAGTATGTTTTCCACGGAATTCGCGCTACTAGTGCTATTACATCTAGAGCCGGTGCTCCTGTACGGTAGGCCTTAGCGACGGATTTGTAGCGCGTGATCGAGAATCAGTCGGGAAGCGGGGGAAGAAACTGTCAGTTCTCGCGCCGGGCGATATTGGTTGAGAAAGGTTCTGAACCTCTTCTAGCGTTCCACAAATTCTCTGGGACGCGTCATCGACAGTAACTTTTATCTGCACGCACCTCACTTGTTCCTGCCCGACAATAGTTAAATTATAGGCGTCAAGCTCCTCCGGGCTCATCCGATAAAAATCTGGTTCAGTCAGAGACTTGCAAGAATTTAATCCAGTGGTTAGGAGAAGGCAGAGTATGCTATTTTTTTGCAGTCTACTCATTCGCCACAATCGCTAGTATCTGATCGGACTAGTAAAGCTAATAGTGCATCGCTAGAAAAAGATAATGCTCTTGCCGTAACTTCTTTAAATTGGCATCGATTATACATAAACCTCATAGACGCTAATTTCGCCTGCCAAATGTCGTCGTCCATTAGCCCGAGGTCGTATTGGAGATAATCATTTTCATAAACCATCCACATGCGGTAAATAAAGGTTTCTATGATTGCTCTCCTGTCTTGGTTAGAGATATCAATGTTTTCATTTAAATAATCGACCATACTGATCGGAGGATCAATTTCTGAAAATGTACCAATTATCTCTGTTACTAGAGCTGCTCTTTCTTGTTGCTGACTTGCCAAGGCTATTTGTTGCGACTGTCTCATTTCAAATCCGACAAACGCCAAGCCCGCTACAACACTCAAGAGACCGATCAGTTGAACCCAGACATCTAAGCTAACCTCTTTCATAGTTTCCCCTAGTTGATACTAAGTTTGTTGTCGAAAGGTACCCTTATCAGTGCGATAATGTTTGTCCATATTTTGAATTGGGGGAGTAATACATGGTTCCAGAGAAATGCAGAATCTTGACGTTTCTTGCGAGTGCGCTCGTAATGCTTAGCGCCTGTAATCACTCTGATTTGGTGGGACCTGCGAAACTGAGCAACTCCCCAAATATAATGTTGATACTCGCTGATGATATGGCTCTTTCTGACGTCGGTGCTTACGGTGGAGAAATAGATACACCGAACCTTGATCGTCTTGCAACCGAGGGTTTACTCTTCACCCGCTTTCATTCCAGTGCAATGTGCTCTCCCTCCAGAGCAATGCTACTAACCGGAGTTGATCAGCATAAAAATGGCTATGGCACTATGGGCGAATATTTGGATTCCAGTCAAGTGGGCCAGCCTGGATATGAAGGATTTTTAAATAATCAAGTTGTAACTCTTGCCAGTGTATTGGGACAATCAGGATTCAGTACCTACATGACCGGCAAGTGGCATCTGGGTTCGGCGGCACTGCCAAGTGAGCGTGGTTTTGATAAAACATTTATATTACAACAGGGCGCGGGTAGCCACTTTGATGCTACGGGTTACGCTAGCGCGCAGTCGACGGTCGATTACTTTCGCAACGGAGAAGCGATTGAATTGCCCGATAATTTCTACAGTAGTGATACCTATACGGCGGAAATGATTCAGTATATTCAGGAAGGACTAAATTTAGGTAAGCCGTTTTTTGGGTATCTCGCATATAGCGCGCCTCATTTTCCACTGCATGCGCCAACAGAGCTTGTCGAGAAATATGAAGAGCGCTATATGCTTGGTTGGGACTCCATTCGCAAGCAAAGGCACGACTCTCTCAAGCGTAAAGGATTGATCAATGGCGAGGCTATAATGGCTCCGCGGTTAGCGAGGGTGCCGGTCTGGGATGATGTCAGTGATGACGAGAAGAAGTACCAGGCTAGGAAAATGGCCGTCTATGCAGGAATGGTAGACAGCCTAGATCAGAATGTCGGTAAATTGGTTTCTTTTCTAAAATCGGTAGGCGAATACGATAATACTGTGTTCCTTTTTTTGTCAGATAATGGCCCAGAGGCTAACGACTTTACCACTTATCCTTACGTGCCGGCAGCATCCGATTGGATCGCATCAACTTTCGATAATAGCTATGAAAATCTGGGTAAGAAAGGTAGCTACATATACTACGGGGAGCGATGGGCTCACGTTGGAGCGGCGGCCCAAAGCTTTCATAAAACGGTGGTCAGTCAAGGAGGTATAAATGTGCCTCTGATCATAAGTTACGGTAAGGGGCTACCCAAGAATAAAGTGGTAAGAGAATTTTCCAGCATTGTAGATATAGCTCCAACAATTCTAGATCTAGTGGGAGTTTCTCACCCCGGAAACGAATTTTTAGGAAGGAATGTCCACACAATGGATGGGCGTTCCATGTTGCCGTACCTGCAGGGCCAGCAAGAGAGTATTTATCCGGCCGGGACTGGCGGCGGATTTGAGTTATTTGGCCATAATGCATTCATTAGTGGAAACTGGAAGATTCTCAGATTACAAGAGCCTTACGGTGATTTTAGTTGGGGGTTATATGATTTAGATAAAGATCCAGCAGAGCTAAATAACTTGGCGGGACAAAACCCTCAAAAATTTCGTGAACTTGTCGATTTATATTCTGAATATGCTGCTAATAATGGCGTTATTCAAGTGCCTGAGGGTTGGAAAATGTTCGAAAACTTAGGTGGTCCAGGACAGTAAAAAATCAAGCATCATTTAAGAATATCTCGATTGCGACTTGAATTTATTTTGAGGCGGAACCTAAGTGTTTTGGAAGAATACGCTGAATATTAATGGCTGCTGGGAAAATGACCCGTTAGTGTTAATTACTTGCCTCTCTTTATGGTTAAACGAGGAGAATTTCTAAATTGATTGAACTAGCCCCATTTTTAGAAAAAGCCAAAGCGCACAGAGAGCAAGGTAATTTAGAAGCGGCTATAGTTGTCCTAAGAGACGGATTGGAAGAGTTTGACTCTGAACCAGAATTCCTCACTCAGCTGGGTTATTGTTATTTGCTCGGTAAGGACAACGAAAACGCGGCTCTTAATTTTCTTAAAGCAAATGATGTTTATTTCACCCGGGGTCTTAAGTGTTTGCAGCAGGATAAATTCTCTGAAGGGATAGAGAACTTTAAAAACGCCATTAAGGTTAAGCCGGATGATTACGAGGCATATAATAATCTCGGTTGGGCCCTAGTGGGGAAAGAACGATTCGATTCTGCGATTGAGAGCTATAACAAGGCGATAGAAATAAAACCTAATTACGCTACTGCCTATAATAATCTGGGAGAAGCTTTGAGGGCCTCGGGTGATTTGGACTCCGCAATAAAGAGTTTAAAAGAAGCTATTGAGCTCAAACCAGATTACTCATCCGCTCACTCTAATTTGGGAGTTGCGTTCACTGAAAAAGGAGACCTAAATGCTGCGATAACCAGCTATGAGCGAGCCTTAATTATAAATCCTAATGATTTTGAGACTAATTACAATTTAGGAATTGCGTTCGCTAAAAATGATAATTCAGATAGGGCCCTAGAATTTTACAAGAAAGTTGTTCACATTCGACCAGATTTTGCGAGCGCATATAAGAATATGGCAGAAATCTTTCAAGCTAGGGGCGATATCGAGGCTGCGTTAGAGAATTATAAAAAGGCTATACAGTATAATCCTGATATCGATGTCTACTATAATCATCAATACTCACTCGGTGTAATGTCTTTTAATAAACGTGACCCAGATCTTCTGCAAATTTTCTCCAATTTATTAGCGAAAAAAACCTCTGTTCGACCTGGTCTCATTGTTCACTCAATTATTAGTCTTTTAAAGTTTGAGCCTCTGCTTAACCAAGCATTGTCCAGAAATCTTGAGGGCACTTTAGAGTTAACATTACAAAAAACTTTCTCGGATTTGGTCAGTATCCCTGTACTTGCAGAGGTAATGGGTCTTTGTCCAATCCCAGATCTGGAGCTTGAATTTTTATTTACTAAGTTGAGATCTTTTGTGCTTTTAAGATACTCTGAAATAAAATGCACGAAGGAGGCGGTAAAATTTTTATCAGCTCTTGCTTTGCAATGTTTCACAAATGAGTTTATTTACAATGAAGCTCCTGAGGAGCTAGACGCGCTTGCTGATCTTGAGACAAAAATTAAAGAAAAATTGAGTCGAAACACGCAACCTAATTCGTTAGAAATCTTAATTTTGGCATCGTATAAACCATTGGGTGAATTCTCGTGGGTAGATTCGTTGCTGATTTCAAATGAATTAATCGCGGTCATTGAAAGACAAGTTAAGGAAGTAAAAGAAGAGGAAGAAATGCGTTCCTCTATCCGAATTTTTAAAGGAATTCGTGATAAAGTTTCACAGAAAGTTCAAAGGCAATATGAAGATAATCCGTTTCCTAGATGGAAAAATACCAGGCTGGAGTCACACCCTTTCCTTGTTAGGACTGTAGTGAAAAGCTTGAATCTCAGAGTCTCAGATAGTGATGCTGTCAACTGTAAAAGGCCGAGAATACTTATTGCTGGATGTGGAACTGGACAGCATGCTATCCAAGCCGCGTCAAGTTATAAGAACAGCACTGTGCTTGCAGTTGATTTGAGTTTAAGTAGTTTAGCTTATGCTAAGCGAAGAACGGAAGAATTAGGGATCCAGAACATTGAATATATGCAAGCCGATATTTTAAATTTGCATCTGCTCGACCGCCAGTTTGATTTAGTTGAGAGCGTTGGGGTTCTTCATCACATGAGCGACCCTCTGGCAGGTTGGGAAACTTTGGTGGGGTGCCTAAAGGAAGGTGGCCTCATGAGGATTGGTCTATACAGTGAACTTGCAAGGCGCAACGTCGCTGAAATAAAGCGAGAGATCAAAAGGCTAAGGATCAACCCAAATGCATTAGAAATGAAAGGGTTTCGAGATAAGTTACTTGCTTCTGATCAGCCGCTACATAGAGTATTGCACTCCATTTCAGATTTTTACAGTTTAAGTGAGTTTCGCGATCTATTGTTTCATGCTCAGGAGCATCGCTTTACGATTCCTCAGATAAAGGAGGGACTTCAGGGTTTAGGGCTTATTTTTTGTGGACTTCAACAAAATCGGCTAATTGAAGAATTTAAGTCCACAAATATGGAGCTAGATGCCCTTTATGATCTCAAGAAATGGGACGAGTTTGAAAAAAATAATCCAGACGCTTTTGTCAATATGTATGATTTCTGGTATCAAAAGATTGCGTAAACTTGGTAGTGATTGTTTAAAAAATTTCAGTAAATTTTTGTGCCCCTCAGATTGTCGCGATTGGATAACAATGTGTTCGAGTGCTGCTATATTTCTTCTTAGAAGTGAGGCCAAATAATATGAAAAACGCATTAAAAAATATTTTTCTGGCTGCTGGGGCTCTTACGGTTATCTCTCTCTCAATTCTAAGATTCACTGGGTTAGAGCCAAGATATATTGACCCTAGGGCGGAGGCGTTCGCTGAAAACAATCGGACCGCGGGCCCTGGGTTGTGGCTCAGAGGCGAACTAGTGCGTGACACTATAACTAATTGGGATTTTATTAATGAAGTTGACGATCCCGTCCGAGGTAACTCGATTATGCTTGAGACTCAAACTTGGTATGGGATTCCTCATTCCGTGACTGTCAATGCAAGGCCTCGGGGAGAGGACCTTTACCTTAGCGGAAGTGCCCAGGGAGATAGATTAGGCGAAAAATTTCCCCTCAATAAGTCATGGTGGACAAACATAGAACGTGATCCTCGAGTACGTCTGAAGGTGGATGGGAAGATTTATGAGGCTACCGTAGCCCTAGTGCAAGACTACGATGAGGTTGTTCGATTATTCGGTAGTGACCCAATTACAATCGGAGTCGATGAAGACGGCACCGAGCAAGTTACAGGTATTCGGTACTATTGGCGTGTATTTCAACGAAACATTCCGACCTACCATGATGGTTCTCTGTAGTAGTATTTTTGACTTACTTTCTTCTCCTTCTACGGGAAGGCTCTCGAAGAGGTCGGTATTTCTCCTGGGATGAAGGGCCAAGGGTGATGAGTAGACCGTGAGATCAAGTATCTGATATCCGAAAATAATATTAATTTGTAGTGCAACAAAACAAAAAATGGCAACTGGAGAGCATCTGATGCGCTCAACATTATTTATTATCTCTCTTGTGATCGGGTTCAGTACTGAAGCCCCACTCGCTGCTACCGGAGACTCTATACTTTCCATGGAGGAACGAGCGGAGACCGTTGATCGACTAGTGTCAGTTCGTCTAAGAGATTTGCCCGCGAAGCTAATGCGGAGGGAGGGGATAGATATGTGGATTCTCATCGCTCGTGAATATAACGAGGATCCAGTCGTGATGACGATGTTGCCTGGGACAGCCCACTCAGCGAGAAGGCGAACCATACTAGTATTTTCAGATGAAGGGGGCGATGGGGTAAAAGGATATGCTGTTTCTCGTTATGGTGTAGGCGATTATTTCCAGGCACGATGGAATCCTGAGGAACAACCAGATCAATGGCAGGCATTGGCAGGTCTAATTTCGGAAAAGAATCCAGCGAAGATTGGAATCAACGTGTCTTCTGACTTTGCGCTTGCGGATGGCCTTACTCATAGTGAGTTTCAAGGATTATATAGTGCGCTGTCCGATGAGCAACAGTCTAAAATCGTTTCGGCAGAGACACTGGCAGTCGCGTGGCTTGAGACTCGAGCCGAAGAAGAAATGAATCTGTACCCATCTATAGTTGGAATTGCACACGACATAATTGCGGAGGGTTTTTCAAACACTGTCATTACTCCGGGAGAAACAACGGTCGATGAAGTTGAATGGTGGTACCAAGACCGTGTTCGTGAATTGCGCTTATTGGCTTGGTTCCATCCCTCTGTAAGTATTCAGAGGAAGGATGAAAGTGCTGATGTCAAAGGAGTAATTTTGCCTGGTGATTTATTACATGTTGATTTTGGTATTACTTATCTGCGCCTTAACACAGATACACAGCAACACGCCTATGTTTTATGCGATGAAGAAGTAGAGGCTCCAGCTGGAATTAGAGCAGGACTCGCGACGAGTAATCGTTTGCAAGATATTCTTACAGAAAATTTCATCCTTGGGCGTACAGGAAACGAAATTTTGAAATCGGCAAGAGCGCAAGCAATCGAAGAGGGTATTCGTCCTTCGATATATACACACCCTATTGGTTATCATGGACATGGAGCAGGACCAACTATTGGCATGTGGGATAATCAAGGAGATACGGTAGGCAGGGGGGATTACCCTCTTTACGAAAATACCGCTCACTCTATTGAGTTAAATTCAACAGTGAGTGTCCCAGAGTGGGATGGGCAGGACGTGCGCTTTAAGTTGGAAGAAGACGCTTATTTTGATGGTAAAAATACTTACTATATAAATGGTAGACAAGAGGACTTAATTTTGATCTCAAGCGAATAATTACACTCAAAAATTCTCTATGAGGGGCTTAGATTAAAACTTCCGTGTCTGCTCAATAGTTGTTATGACATTTTGATAGCGGTCATGTTGCTCAATCAAAAGGTTTTCAGCATCCTCTCTTCGATGACTCTCGCAGTTTCCCATAACAGAAGATTCAGGATCCATGTAAGAAAATCGACCAGAAATTCTGTCTATTTCAACGAAAATTTCTTCACCAACGAAAAGATTAATTCGCTCGAGCCGAGTATCGACTCGGAAGTCTCTGTTTGTAGATTCTGAACTAAGAAGTCTCAGGTCCCTGTTTAAATCGTCGAGTGAGTAGCTTTGAGCAGGGAAGCTGTCAGTTGTGTAAAGATTAAAACCCTGCCAGATCCCTGAAGATTCTGAAATCTGCCATATCTCTCCCTGTAAAGCCCTCTCGGTCCGACCATCTAGGGATAATTGTGACCATGGCTCGTCGTAAGCACAATGAAGATATAGGATGCCTTCTTGGCCCCTGAGTAAAGGTGGTATGAGAATCAAGAGAAAGAAAAGCTTCTTTAAATACATGGTCAGAAGATACTATAACTATTGATCTTTAGGAAACTAGCATCTTGAAACTAAGGGCCATCAAAAGAATTTCCGGTGGCACTTGGTTTCGGGTCAGCCGTTGGTAACGAATGTTTAGCTTTCACAGCGTCCTAGGTTCGCATTTATATCAGTTTTCGTTAGGCTTCGTCAGATATCCGCTAGTCGATCAAAAAGTCGAAGTAAGTATTAGGAAAAGGTTCATTCTCTAGCGTAAAGTGCCACCATTCCTCCCGCAGAGGTCTGAATCCATTTCCTCGCATGATAGTCTGCAGAGCTTTTCTGTTAGCTCTCTGCTCGCGGGTGACGGCTTTGCTGCTTGGCCAGGATATGGGGTCAAAAAAGTCCCAAGGAGATCCCATGTCGATTTCTTTGCCGCTGTCCAAGTCTATCATAGTGAGATCAATCGAGGATCCCCTTGAGTGCCCAGATTGCTCAGCAATATAGCCTTCGCGGAAGAGGTCTGATTTCTTAACATTTGGGTAATATTGTTGCTTCTTTCCATTATCCTCAGTGTCCGTAGCCCAACGAACAAAATGATCCACTGCTCTTTGAGGTCGGTAAGCATCAAATATCTTTAGTCCCATTCCCTTTTTCGTTAATTGAATTTGCACCTTGCTTAGTGCTTGGGCTGCCTCAACACTTAGCAGGGCTCTGGCCGCGCTGTACCCTGATATAGGTGCTCCGACAAAGTTGTTGCTTGTCGAATAACGAATTTCAATAGCCATAGGAGGGACGGAAGCCGGTAGCATTGAGTTTACCTCCACGAGTGCTGTGGCTACGTTATGGATCTCTGGAATATTAGAGTTAGCGCAACTCGTTAAAAGTAAAACCATTCCTAATAATTGAAATTTTGTGATCATCATTTGCTTTAGGTTTTGCACTTTTAAAAAATAAATTTTGGTCGAGTAAATAGCGCACCAATTAAGTGTAAGTGCTTTTCGCGAAATTGCTCAGAGATATCGAAAAAATCGTTTCCGCAAAAAAACATTCATTTTTGAACTACCATGTTCGCGCTATCGTATCCCCATACTATAAAGCGAGCACCTAGAGAAAGGGTAAACAATTTCGCGAGTGGCTCAATTTACGAGGTCCGTGCGGTTTGATCGAAAAACTCAATGATAGTAATCGAAAATAATCATTTTACAACTATCTGATCCGGCGGTAATTTAAGACAATGGCGAGTTAAATATACAAGGTTAAGTGGGGAGATAAGTTAATATGTCAAAGTCACAGGTTTCTTTGAAAAGTATAGTTGCTCTGATTTCGATCGGTCTTTTAACGATGAACTATGCGGTTGGTCAGCAGAGCCAGCCTGATAACGACTATTGGTGGCCAAATATGCTTAGTTTGGAGCCTCTAAACAACAATGCACAGTCTGCCGTTCCCGAGGGCATGGAGTTTGATTACGCCGAGGCCTATGAAAGTCTTGACATGGATGGGTTGAAGGAGGACCTGATTGAGCTCATGACCACGTCGCAGGGTTGGTGGCCCGCTGATTTTGGGCACTATGGTCCATTTTTTATAAGAATGGCTTGGCACAGCGCTGGAACATATCGAACGACTGATGGAAGGGGTGGCTCAGACGGAGGAATGCAACGGTTTGCGCCGCTTAATAGCTGGCCGGACAATGCTAACTTGGATAAAGCGCGTTATTTGCTTTTACCCATCAAGAAGAAATACGGCCGAGCGATTTCTTGGGCGGATCTAATGATACTTGCTGGGACTGTGGCCATGGAGTCTATGGGGTTTGAGACTCTGGGTTTTGCAGGCGGTCGGGAAGATGCCTGGAAGCCTGATGATGTAAATTGGGGACCGGAGGGGGAATGGCTTGCGGCCGATCGCAGGGATAGCACTGGAGCTCTGCGGAAACCTTTCGGTGCAACTCAAATGGGTCTGATCTATGTTAATCCTCAAGGTCCCGGAGGTAACTCGGACCCTCAAGCAGCTGCAGACGCCATCAGAGAGGCATTCGGTCTTATGGCAATGAATGATGAAGAAACCGTTGCGCTAATTGCTGGCGGCCATACGTTCGGTAAAGCGCATGGGGCTGCAAGTCCTGATGACTACGTAGGAGTTGAGCCAGAAGGGGCTGGCATAGAAGATCAGGGACTGGGTTGGAGAAATACTTACGGAAGTGGGAATGCCGCGGATACCATCACCAGTGGGCTAGAAGGCGCCTGGACGATAAATCCGGCGGCATGGACTCACAACTATCTAGAGAATCTTTATGGGTATGAGTGGGTGCAAACCACTAGTCCTGCCGGTGCCATACAGTGGGAGCCTGCGGATGGAGCAGCCTCGAACCTGGTGCCAGACGCACATGATTCGAGTGTCCGGCATGCGCCCATGATGTTTACTACAGACCTAGCGCTCAAAGTAGACCCAGCTTATCGTGCAATAACCACCCGCTGGTTGGAGAATCCTGAGCAATTTGAAGACGCATTTGCGCGGGCTTGGTTTAAGCTTACTCACCGCGATATGGGCCCCAGTTCTCGTTATCTTGGAGACCTCACGCCGGACCAACAGCTTTTGTGGCAAGATCCGATACCTCAGGAGGGTTCTAGCTCCGGTTTGAGATCTCGCGATATAGCCGAGTTTAAGGCCTCGATATTAGATTCGGGGCTGAATGTTTCTGAATTGGTTCGCACCGCGTGGTCCTCGGCGTCTTCTTTTCGAGGCACGGATTATAGGGGTGGCGCGAATGGTGCAAGATTAAGGCTTGCCCCGCAGAGGACATGGGGTGCAAATGATGCGAGTGAAATTGATCGGGTGCTTGGTGTGCTTGAGGGCATTCAAAATGATTTTAACGATCGTAATTCTCGAAGAAACGTTTCGCTTGCCGACCTAATCGTTTTAGGTGGTGCAGCCGCTATTGAGCACGCAGCATCCGAGGGTGGTTTTGAAATAGAGGTGCCTTTCGTCCCAGGACGCTCCGATGCGTCTCAGAGCGAAACTGACGTTGATTCCTTTGCTGTGTTAGAGCCGACATCAGATGGTTTTCGCAATTATTTCGGAGACGGAAACTCTAGATCTCCTGCGGAAATGCTCATAGAAAAATCGGCGTTGTTGGAGCTTACCGCACCTGAGATGGCTGTATTAGTTGCTGGGATGAGGGTTTTGGACGCAAATGCCGAAGGTAGCTCTCACGGGGTTTTTACTGCGACGCCTGGGGTGTTGAATAATAGTTTTTTTGTGAACCTTACCGATATGTCGATTGTGTGGTCGCGCTCATCAACCGAAGCTATATATGAAGGCCGAGGACGCGACTCTAATGAGGTAGAATTCACGGCCACGCCGGTCGATTTGATCTTTGGTTCGAATTCAGAGTTGCGAGCAATATCGGAATTTTACGCTTCGGACGATGCAAAAGAGAGCTTCGTAAATGACTTCGTTGCCGCTTGGACTAAGGTAATGACGTTAGACCGATTTGACTTTGATTCATAGTCAACTGACAACGAGTAAGAACGGCAGGCCAAACCTGCCGTTCTTTGCTCAAAGAGCTGGAAGGTTGGACGACCTTTTAATTGTGGATAAGGAAACCATAGTTTATCGACGAGTGAATTATCCTTTAAATATTTTTCCCGAATAAATTAAGGTCTCTAAATCCATCGAACCTTCGCTACGATGCTTATCTCCGTTTGAAAGATCGACATGCATAATCACCTTCCATACGTGCTCATTTTGGGGTCGTTCCCAGGTGCCTTTACCTATTCCACCTAGAACCGACCCGTCCTCTAGGAAAGCCTGCCCGACCCATTCACACTCGCCGCCATTAGCGTTAGTGTCTGAGAGGGCGTTCGCAGATGTGATAGTCCCCCAAACTGGACCAAAGCCTGTTGCCTCTCCGGCGAAGTCTGAGCTGATAGTCATCTCGCCGGCTGCATTTTTGCCGTAGCTGTTACCATTATGTTTTAAAGAAAATTCCCCGATTTGTTCTGACATTTTATTATCCTTAAATGAATGATTAATTTTAAAACGCTACCATAGTGATATATATGTCTTAAAGCGTCAAATAAGCGGCAGCGAATATTGGCCTTATGAAGGCGGCAGTATTAGTAAGGGTATAATCGATGTAAAGATAGACTTATTGGTCCTGATTACGCATTCGATCGTTAGGCAGCTTTTTCAAAATTAATACAGGAGATAACCTGATGGATTTAACTATATTGAGCGTGCTTCCCATTTTTTTTTCTGGAGCTATTGTGGGTATGATTCTTTTTCACGCTGGAATTATCGCGCCTACTTTGTTCAAGAAATTCGCTGCCGAAGAAGTCGGCCCATTTTTGCGAGTAGTTTTCCCTCAGCTATTTTTGCTAGCCTTAAGCGTAGGGTTTTTCTCATTATTCATTTTATTGTTTGGTAACGGGTCTATGGCAGGAATGATAGTTTCTTCCATCACAGTGGCGTTCATGGGGATTTGCTATTTTATTATCCCTGCCACAAATTCGGCAAAGGATGTGGGCGACGAGACTGTGTTCAAGAGGTTACATCGATTAAGTGTAACTCTTACTGTAACTGTATTAGCCCTAAATTTATTTTGGATATTTTTTATCTAAAGGGAAAAAATAGAAGCTGCGGGGATCATTCAGAGGATACATTACATGGATCAATTGCATCAAAACCATACGGGTTACGCATTTTTAATGCTCTTTGCTGGTATGGGTATTCCAATAATGGCTGCACTTAACGCTGGTTTAGGTGCTAAGCTTCAGAGCCCAGCACTAGCGGCTACAATATTGTTTCTTGTGGGACTCATTGGTTCGGTCATTTTTTTGTTGGTTTTTGAGGGAATTCCTACCGGTCGCTCAAATAAAGAAATACCGATTTATTTCTATTTAGGAGGCCTGTTTGTCTTGTTTTACGTGTTGAGCATTTCTTGGGTAGCGCCTCGTTTTGGAATTGGAAATGCGATTTCTTTTGTGCTTTTGGGGCAGCTTTTAGCAATGCTAACTATTGATCAATTCGGGCTTATGGGAGCAGACCAAACTTCATTAACGTGGCGGCGCATAATCGGACTGGTCTTTATGTCTATTGGTGTATTTTTGGTAGTGAGAAAATGACGGGAACTCGTATATACTGACCGATATAAGCTTCAATAAGAATACTAAAAAAATGACAGAATCTGCAAAAACCTGGGTCTATCGTCATACGTTGAATGCCCGAATTTGCCATTGGATTATGGTTGTTTCGTTCATGTACCTGCTTTACAGCGGGATTATGATTTTTCTTCATTTCCCGGAGCTCTATTGGGGGAAAGTAGGCTTTCAAGGCCATCCAGCTATTTTTAAGCTGGAAGATTGGGGAATTTCTTGGGAGGAAGCAGAGCTATTGGGTGATAGAAGGTGGGGCCGAAATTACCATTATATGTTTTCTTGGGTGTTCGTCATTAATGGACTTGTCTACTTACTATGGAATTGCTGGCAAAAAAAGTTTTATAGTAAAATGCTACCGTCACGTAGGGAATTGTCGTGGAATAATTTAAAATCAGAATTTGCTCGTCATCTAAGATTTCCGATATTAAAGGTAAAGGACGTACGTGGTTACAATGTTTTGCAGAAGCTTTCCTATTTAATTGTTCTCTTTCTTCTTTTCCCCTTTATGCTAGCGAGTGGGTTCGCACAAATGCCGGCGTTTACCGCTATTGCCCCTGAACTTATCGACCTATTTGGGGGAAGGCAAACGGCAAGAACTTTGCACGTAATTTGTTCGATATTATTGATACTTTTTGTCGTCATTCACCTCGTTGAAATGTTGTTGGCAGGAGTGTTTAACCAGATTCGCTCAATGATCTTTGGGACATATGAGATATCTCTAGAAAAATCTGAGGCGACTGAATGACGAAGGCGAAGCGATTAGAGAATAAGAATGACAAGGTTTTAAGCCGGAGGAGTGTAATTAAAAGAGCGGGGGTCCTTGGTGGTTTTCTTCTTGCCGGTTGCGATACCCAATACTATAAGCCGCCCGTTGTAAGGGATGGCTTAATGGGTGTTGCAGACATAATGACTATGGCTAGTCAACGCATGCTTATGTCAAATGACCAATTGGTTCAAGAACATGACTCAAGCGAAATCACTAAGAATTTTCCGGTTTGGAATCAAAGTAATCCCGAAGACGAGGAATATCAGCGATTAAGAGCCGAGAATTATCGAGATTGGCGATTGCCCATTACTGGATTGGTTAACAAACCCATTTCTATGTCCCTTCGGGATTTAAAGAAGCTGCCCCGCCGCACTCAAACTACAATGCACATATGCGAGCAGGGGTGGTCCGCAATAGCGGAATGGACAGGTGCGCCATTATTGTCGGTTATTCAGGCAGCGGGAGGAATAAAACCGAATGCTAAGTACATTATGATTAATGCTTATGGTGGTTGGTATGAGGGATATGACATGTTTGACGTGACGCATCCGCAAACCATTCTGGCCTACGGTATGAATGGGAAAGATATCCCATTGGGAAATGGCGCGCCTTTAAGACTTCGTGTTGAGCGCCATTGCGGTTACAAGCAGTTGAAGTTTATTAAGTCGATTGAGGTAGTGTCTTCGGTTGAAAATTTTGGTCGAGGGACCGGTGGCTTAAACTCTGATTATGATTTTCACTGGTATGCCGGCGCATAGCCGTTTTTCAGGTAGTCTAGATATAATCGGTGCGTTCGATACTTGGTTTATTCCTTGGCTGGTCCTGGAAAGTCTTCTCGCAATTCCCGTTTTAATACTTTGCCGTTAGCATTACGAGGAATTATATCTATGAAATCTGCGCCCTTTGGTAATTTAAACCGAGCGAGTTTGCCGTCGCAATGTGCAAGGATATCCTCTTCTTTGACTGTGTTGTCTTTTCGGACAACTATTGCGAAAGGTGACTCTCCCCATTTTTTGCTTGGCTGACCAATAACGGCGACCTCTATAACTCCTGGGTGCGTCAAAATAACGTTTTCTATCTCGGCAGGATATACGTTTTCTGCTCCCGATATAATCATATCCTTCATGCGGTCTTGGATAAAAATAAAACCATCTTTATCAATTTTTGCGACATCACCTGTTCGGAGCCAGCCGTCTGCGGTGATAGATTCAGATGTCGCATCAGGCCTATTCCAGTATTCCAGCATGATATGCTTTCCCTTCAGCCATATTTCACCTTGCTCTTCGGGGGCGCAGTCACTACCATTCTTGTCCACCACTCGGCCTTCAGTATGGAAAAATGTTCTCCCGGTTGAACCAATTTTCTTTAACGCGTTTTCTGTATTAATAACGCAAGCTGGACCGCAACATTCAGTCAAGCCGTATATCTGATGAATTTCAATATTCCAGTCTGCATAGACTCGGATAATATTCTCTGGCAAGGGAGCGGCGCCACTTTGAACCCAGCGTAAGGTAGAATAATTATATTGGGTGACATTAGGCACCTGTGACATAAAATTAAGCATCGCTGGAACTAATAAAGAGCAGGTAATTTTCTCTTCTTCGATTAATTCCCAAGCTCTTGTTGGGTCGAACTCTTTCATCACTATGCTAGTGACACCCCAGTAAATATTTAATGTGGCAGGGATTAAAGAACCAACATGAAATAGAGGTAATGCTACAAGGTAGCGGTCACCACCATGCAAATCAGTTGAGGCAATGAAGGTTATTAATGCCCATATTGAGGTGTTGTGGGAGTGAACCACACCCTTAGGAAGACCGGTGGTGCCGGAGGTGTACATAATGTATAGCAGATCATCTTCTTCTGCGCCAATTTTTGGTTCGGAGTCGCTGCTATTATCGCGGAAACCCTCATAGTCTAAGGCGAAGTCAGGGGTTACGTTTTCTCCAGAAGTTTGTATCCATGTCGTTATATCCGTTTTATCCCCGCGGTTATGCAGGTCACAAAAAATATCGATGAACTCCTCACCAAAAATTAAAGTTTTTGCTCCACTATCCTTTAGAATAAATTCTAGCTCGTCTGGCACGAGTCTCCAGTTTAATGGAACAACTACGCCACCAATTTTTGCGATTGCAAAGTAAGTCTCTATAAATTCGGCACTGTTCATTAGGGCTAATGCAACTCTATCTCCAGGTTTTATGCCTATTTTTAGAAGAGAATTGGCCACGCGATTGCATCGC
>JAQWOJ010000045.1 GCA_029245905.1 Gammaproteobacteria bacterium | reverse complement strand
CATCATCCAGCAATTATTGATCGCAAAGATATCAGAGGCGCTATGCGAAGCCTAAAAAATGGCCATATTTTATGGTACGCCCCTGACCAAGATTATGGCCCTAAACATTCTATTTTTGTTCCATTTTTTGGTGTTGAGGCTGCTACAATTACCGCAACCAGTCGTTTTGCAAACTTTAACGACTCTAGCGTAATTTTTTTTAGCCACTATCGAAACAAAGATAACTCAGGATATAAATTGTATTTCAGCCCAGAGATAAAAGATTATCCAACAGAGGATCCGAAAAATGACGCAATTACTATAAACACGCTGGTCGAAAAAGCGATTAAAAAAGAGCCAGAACAATATCTTTGGCTTCATAAGCGGTTTAAAACTCAGGCCACTGGAAAATCTGCGCGGCCTTACTAATTTCTTCGTTGCCATAAATATGTCGCCGGGAATTTTTATTGGATAAAAACGTCATACAAAGGATCGATATCCGTCTTTTAGCGGTCGGAGTTAGTCTATTAGTTTCATTATTTATCGGTATCGGGACCATCATTCCTAATGATGATGCTTATGGATATATTCGAACCGCAGAAATCGCGCTAAGTGATGGTGTAAGAGCTGCTATAGCGCATTATTCATGGGCAGGATATTCTTTACTGATTGCATTGGTAAGCCAAATAGGATTGGACTTGTTTACTGCTGCTTACCTCATAAACGCTTGTTTTTATGGCCTGTTGATTTATTCATTTATAAGTATTGTTAGACTTTTCGATTCTTCTCGAAAAGTCGTATTTTTCGCAGCAATTTGCGTACTTTTATACCCCCCGCTAAATGAATTTAGATATGAAATTATTCGTGACATCGCCATGTGGGCGCTCTCAATTTTTGCCCTATGGCACTTTTTACTTTTCCAGAGATCGGATAAGTTAGGAAATTTATTGGTCTTTAGTATTTCACTGGTATGTGCTTCTTGTTTTCGGCCGGAGGCCATTATCTATTTGTTCTCAATTCCCTGTGGTCTTTTATTTAGCAAAATTTATTCACGAGGAGAAAGATTTAGAAAATTCTTACTTAGTTGGACTATAAGCCTCGTAATGCTAACGGTTATATTATTAAGTCTGATCGCAATAAAAATCAATGTAATTGCGCAGCTATCAGAATTTATCTCGGTATATAGTCCTTTCCTCAATAGTAACCTCAATCCGACAGATGCTAGTATTTCCTCACTAAGTTCTGCAATTTTTGGAGAATATGCCGCTTCATATTCTGAATCTTACTTACCGATTTTTCTAACCTCCGGTTTATTTGCGGTCTTAATTGTTAAATTATTTCAGGGTATTGGGGGGCCTTTTTTTTGGTTGCTTTTATATGGAGTTATAACAAAATTTATCCCGATAAATCAGAATAGATTCCTACCAATTTGGTTTTTTTTAATCACAAATATAGGAATCGCCTTTGGGTTTATTCTCATGACGCGCTACTTTTCGACACGGTATAGCATGCTGTTTTGCCTTTTACTGGTACTCTTTGTTCCGCTGATTCTTAATCACATTACTAACGCGCTAGAAAATTCTAATTATCGAAATCTTGGATTTAGAGTTGTCATTTTATTTTTTGGTTATTGTGCTTTTGATTCCTTCATAAGTTTCGGAGCTTCTAAAGCTTTTTTGCATGAATCCGTTGAATGGATTGCAACACAAAATAATAGTGAGGTAGGGCTACTTACGAATAACCAAACTATTGCTTATAGCAGCGGGAAAATAGCGAACTATGATCAGGTAGGGCGTTTTCTCTCAGAGACAGACATTCTAAATACCAAATTAAATGACCTTATAGCAATAGAAATGCACGACGAGATGACTGAGTTAGTAGAGAGGCCCTATATCGAGAAGCACATTAAGATTTTGACTGCCTTTCCGAGCATCAATGACCCTCGACTTATAATCTACCAAAGAAAAGCTCTTTAGCTGGTTTTACCAAGCTGTCGCGCCTTGCCGCTTGGTAACCAGAACATTTCCAAGAATCAGATAGTTCAGATCAGTACCTATAAATACGTTCAAGGCATCTTCAGGGGAACACGCTAAAGCTTCGCCTGGACGACTTAACGCAGTGTTTATAAGCAGTCCATGTCCTGTGAGTTCTTGAAAATAAGCCAATAGAGTATATAGATCCTCGTTCGCTTCCTTTGTAACTACTTGAGCTCTAGTAGTACCATCTGCGTATATAACTTCAGGGTATCGTTCCCGCCAGCGCATACTGACGGGCAAGCTCATGCACATGAACTGATCTTGTTTATCTCTAGGCAAGAATTCTTTAGCAACAGAATCAATTACGCTGGGTGAAAAACGCCTTCTGCTCTCTCGAAATTTAACCTGTTGGTTAATCGCATCTGTAATCCCCGCTTGGCTTGGGCTCGCAAAAATTGACCGATTCCCCAGAGACCTTACCCCGAATTCCATTCGTCCTCTAAACCACGCTACTGGTTGGCCATTTGCTAACAGCTCCGCAGCCTTTTTATGAGGAGAAGGGATAATCTCCCAATATGGTTTTTCAGGGTGGTGTAGACAAGCGGTTATGCATTGATCGGTGTCATAGGCTGGGCCGAGATACACGTTCTTCAGGGGCTTGATCCTTAACCCCATGTCTCGAAGAGCGAAAGACGCAGCGCCGATAGCCGTTCCGGCATCAGAGCAAGTTGGATTCACAGTATAACTTCGCACTTCTGGAATTGAACTTAGTCTCTGATTTAATCTAATGTTCATTGAGCCGGTTCCAGATACCGCCAGTCTCCCGGTCTCCTTTAAAATATCACCAAGGTAATTATTAACTAAATCTACTGAAAGATCTTCATAAAGCTTCTGAATAGAAGCAGCATAATGCACATAAGGATCTTCGAATAAGTTTCCCACTCTTCTCGGTCCTAACATTTCAACTAGCTTTTTACTAAAGTAATGTCCTTTTGACTTCGCTTTATATCGACGGAATCCAACCGTACTTATCAATTTAGTGTTAACTCTAAAATCTGCCCCGTCAAAATAAGCTAATGAAGAAAAATCATATTTCTGGGGATCTCCAAAGGGAGAAACACCCATCACCTTGAACTCTCCGTCAAGAGTTTCAAATCCCAAGTAATCAGTAAGGGCAGCATACATGCCACAAAGAGAGTCTGGATTAAAAAACTCTTTAATTTTTACAATTCTTCCTTTTTCGCCATAGCCAAGGAATATATTCGAATACTCGCCTTTTGAGTCAACGCAGAAGATAGCAGTCTTTTCGTCACTTTCATTTAGGTGGTAGCAACTACTCGCGTGTGAGAGCTGATGCGGAACAGGAATAAGTTTCCTTTTAACCCCAGATATCTGAAGCTGTTCTGCTAAATAATGTAGCTCCCTCAAATAACGCCTGTATCGCCGATTACCATTAAAAATACTATCAATGGTTCGGTCTGGCGCGTACCAGTGGCGATAAGCGTAATGCCACCGCGCTCTAGAAAATAAGGAAGTAGGCGCATAAGGTATCGCGATATGATTCACGTCCGAGCCACGAACACCTGCGATTTTCATGCATTGGATCGCCGCATGATAGGGTAGTTCACCTTTCGCATGCTTTTTCCTTATAAGACGCTCCTCTTCAATAGCAGCTATAAGTTCACCGTCAATAAATACCGCGGCCGCTGGATCATGTCCAACAGAGCCCGATAGCCCTAGTGTTATTTTTGTCATAACGTTTTATTCACGCCGGAAACTCAATACTTGCAACGAGTCTTTCGAATTCTGATTCATATTTCCCCCCAGCCCAATTTTTTAGAAATCTATTCAGATCTTTTTGAATTGCCCTTCTGAAAAAATATGGATTTCGATGGCGATTCATGGAGTCTAAATCTAAGACAAACAATTTATTCTCATGGAAAATAAAATTTGTCGCTTTCATATCACCATGACTAATTTTATAATAGACCATTAATTTAAATAATCGTTTAAATGCATCTATGATCAGTTTTATTTCGACATCTTTTAACACACGGCTATTCATATAGTCTAAAAGATTTAGCGCTTTAATATTCTCAGAAAGAAAAAATGCGCGGCTTCTAAAATGCCAAAGAATTCTTTCTTCAAAAAATAAGTAGGGGTGGGGCGTATTAATTCCCATCATATTTAACGCCAACGCATTCCGCCAACTCCTTGACGCTCTGCTAGACCTAAAAGCATATTTTACGCTCCGCCAAGTAGATTTTAAGTTATATCTTTTTAAGACGTATTCAGCATTATTTAATGTAACCTCTGCAACGGTAGATGCATTGCCAGCCTTTAAGGCGGCACCTTCATCCATGTATTTGTCTGCACCTAATAAGATATTCTTGCATTCTTTTTCACGTAATTTCCGATCGCAAACTGCAAATCTATCAGATGTCTTGATTATTCGATTAGAAGTAGTCGACCGAAATACTTTACGCCAAAGTTTTTCTAGTCGCTTTATACGTGCTTTTTTTATTCCTAAAGGGAAAGTACAGCGCGCAGATTCTGATATCGGGCCTGCTTTTTCTTCATATTTATTTAGCAAAGAGGAGATATTTATATCAAAATCAACATCAAATTGGGCAAAAAAGAGGGCTAGATTAGTTAAAGCGTATGAATCTTTTAGAGGGCCGGCAACCGATTTAACATCACCTCCGTCTAGTAGGTATATTTCATTTCTATAGAAATAGAAATTGTCCAGATGGATGTCTGGTTGCCAAACACCTTTTTTGTGACACTCGCCAATTAAAAGGACGGCTTTTTCTATAGGCAGATAAGTATCGTTTTTATTTTTTGCCTCTCGGTTAATATAATTCAGTGTATTTCCATCTTTTAGATATTCCATAATTATCAACGCGGCTTTTCTGTCCGCAGTAACGGTATCATTTAATATAAGGGGTGTGGTCAGACCTCTCTCTAGTAACAAAGAGGTGCCGAAAAGATCTCTGGACTGATTTTTTTCCCAACGCATTGGATGAAAAAAAAGTTTGACTACAACGTCTTTTTCACGCCAGAAGCACAGAGCAGTCAACCGTTTACCAGGGACAACACGCAACACTCTTTTAACCTCAAGCGTTTCTTCCGTTATATCTTTTTTTATCCTCATTGAAAAAGGGACGGGGATGTCTCGGCGCATTTTGAGCAAATCTTTGATGGTCAAAAAAGCCATAAAATTACCTAGCTGGACCAAGCTTTCTGTACATAGTTTTTGCTCGACGATCTACTTGATCCCAAAAAAGACGGTTTTGACGTAGGGATAATTTAGTGGTTTTTTTGCCATATTTTAATGCAAATCGAAGGAGGTCCCGTCTAGAAAGACCTATTTCCATAGAAGAATAATACAAACCAGCGATATCTTTTACTATCCACCTTTGCGCTAGATTTTCATTTATCAAGGCGCGATGTAAGTCGATTAATGATAGCTTGGGAAAGGAAGAGGAGTCTTTGTGGAGAAGAAAGTGGCAAAGGTAAAAATCTCTGTGACAGATTCCGTTGTCATGTAGTGTTCTAGCTATGGTTGCGACCTGATCGATGATTAATTTTCTATCTTTAGAGTTTGGAGAATTGACTTTCCAATCTAGGCAGTAATCTTCTAGGCTTATAGTATTTTGTAATTCTTCTGTAATTATAAAAGACTGCTTTTTCGCCGGATTGAAACCGCGCTCACCATAAGCCACGATTTTCATAGTAGCTAAGGAAAGTTTATGCAATGCCTCAATAGCTCGCCATTCGTTTTTTGCGCCTAAGATAGGTATTTTTAGCTGAAGAATATTTTTTATTATTTCGAGCCAGCCGACTCCGGTATGGACCTTCGCGAAATACCTTTTTTCATTATATTCAAATTGGAATGTCTTGCGCGCTTTTACTTGTCGATAAATTTTCCCCTTCATATTTGCCAAGACTAAATAGGGATCTGAGTCTTTAAAAAGCTGCTTGAGATCTTCATTAAGGTATTCCATTACTTGACTTATACTCCACCGCTAAATTTCTCTATAAGATCGACTGCTCGTTTCGGCATAGAATATAAATCAGCTTTCCTACCGTATTCGAGTCCATTTTCTGTCCATTTCTCTTTGCCGAGCACGCGTAACATTTGAGAAAGTTTTAAATTCAACTCAGCCTGATTGAATGGGCTAGAACAAATCAGTCCAGATTTAGCCTGTTCAACATGAAATGCGTAGCCGCAAGTGGCGGTGGTTAGCACTGGCAGACCAGCGATAGTCGCTTCTAATAACACGTACCCAGCGCTTTCTAAGTAGGCTGGGTGGACCATAAGGTCTGAGGCTGCTAGAAATCGCGGAATATCGTCTCGCCCCGGTAGAATCGTACATTGGTCAAAAATTTTAAGCCGGCCGGCGAGCCGAGCAACTTTAGAAGAAGCATCCTGGCCAATTAAGATAAAGTGCGTCCTCCTCTTTAAATCCTCTGGCAGTGATGCTATAGCCCTTAGCGTCCGATCTACTCCTTTTACTTTAAATCCAGATCCTATTTGCAGAAGAAGAAAATCATTCTTTTTGAATCCGAATTCTATTCGCAAATTTTGACGGGTCTCGCAACATCTTTTTTGAACCTTACGATCCAGAGATATTCCCGGCGGTAAGTCATGGAGTCGGCTACCGCAACCAGGGTAGTACTTCTCAAATGCTTCTCTTTGCTGTGGAGAAAGAATCATAATCTGAGTTTTACGGCGATTTCCAAAAACCTCGTTCTCATAATTCCTGAAGTGTCGAAACCGGGAAGTATATTTATAATAGGCACCGCGCTGCGCTTCCGCTTTCTCAACAAAGCACGGGTCCGCAGCAAAATAAATGTCGAGAAAGGGCATCTTATTGAACCCAAACACAACACTCGGTTCCGCGCTCTGCAATGCGTTTCTGACCCAAGCGGAAAATTTTTTATATAGAGAGACACGGGTCGCAGCTCTTACAGGAACCAAGATTAAATTTATGCCTTCTGGGACGGGGCCTTGCCAGCGAATGGTGTAAACGTCGACTTCATAGCCCCTTTTTATACACTCACTAACAATTCGATACAGATCCCTCTGCTGACCCCCATAAGGAAAATAGTGGTATATAAGAAATGAAAGTTTCATCGTGTTACGGACTATTTATTAAGCTTTCAAGTTGATCCCAGACAAAATTGGAGTCATTCTCTAATCCTAAATGAACCTGATTAGCTCCATAAGTACCACACAATTTAGGGTTGGTAGGACCATAAAGGGATACTGTCGGTTTCGATAAAGCGGCCGCAAGATGTCCTAGCCCGGTATCTACTGCAACAACGCCTTTCGACCGGTTAATTATTTTCGCTAATTCAGACAAGCTTTGCTTATCTAAAATCTTCACATCTGCATTATCTTTAGCTATGAATTCTGCCCGTTCTTTTTCGGTCTCATCTCCCCAAGGCAAAATAACATCATATCCTCGATCGGTTACCTTACTTGCTAGTTCACGCCATTTTTTCTCCGGCCAATATTTACTTTCCCGCGTAGTGCCATGGAGAAAAATAATCTCCTGCCTTTCGAGGTCTTCACCCTCGTTACTTATGGATTCCAGGTCTAACCCATAGTCCAACGAAGAACCTTGATAATCATAATTCAGTGCTCGGGAAAAAAGCTCTCTCACCCGATCAACCGCGTGCTCTGTCCAAGGCACTGAATAGGCCTTGTTATAGAACAGTGCGGCAAGAGGCTCTCTAATAGTTCTATTACTTAAGCCAATTGTCAGACCTCGGGACAATCTGCTTATTAATCCACTTTTTATCAGGCCCTGGGCGTCAATAACCAAATCATAATGAACTCCCTGTAACGCTCTTTTGAAAGCCCGGAATTCATGGTTTAGGTAGGTTTGCATTAAATTTCTACGCCATCGCCTGATGGCAACAGGGATGACCTTATTGACCGCTGGGTGCCAAGACGGCACTTCAACAAACCCCTCTTCAACAACCCAATCAAAGACTATATTTGCGTGGGCGCGCTGAGCATCAGTGACGGCAGGTAAAGTATGAATAATATCGCCTAGCGACGATACCTTGACTATAAGTACACGCAATGGAAAAAGCCCTTATTTTAATCTTGTTTTAATCTTATTTTAAGCTGATCTTAATGTGTTTACCGCTTCATTAACTTCCTCAGGCATAATTTTTTTTAAGCAAAGCAAATGCCCCAAAGGGCATTCTCTTTTGAAACATGGCCTGCATTCTATGTCAGTTGCGAATAACTTAACGTTCTGGGATAGCGGTGGCGTAAAAGATGGTGACGTTGACCCATAGAGCGCAGTTAAAGGCTTACCCAAGGCCGCAGCAACGTGCATCAGACCAGAATCATTAGAAACAACTACGGAAGCTAATGACATTAATTCAATCGCTTCCCCTAGGCTAGTTCTGCCAGCGAAATTCACTACTCTATCCAGCGAGTCGCCATCGATATTGGCGAGAATTGATTCAGCTATTAACGAATCATTAGCCGAACCGAATATCCAAATTTCCCAATCTTGATCCAAGGCTAAATTAGCAAGCTCCGCGAAATAATCAGCAGGCCATTGCTTAGCCTCGCCGAATTCAGCGCCCGGGCATATCGCAAGTACAGTACTTGCAATTTGTATGTTGAAAGCTGAAGCAGTTCTAGTAACGTTTGTAGGCTCCACTACTAGTTTTGGATATAGGACTTCTGCTGGTGGGCCACTGTCAGTCGACGGGTATCCCAACGCCGCGAATCTCTGGACCATTAGCGGGTAACGTTTATTCTGCGGCTTCCTGCAGTCATTCAGCAGCTGGTTCCGCCACTCTCCCCTCCAACCGATCCTTTTTTTTAT
>JAQWOJ010000038.1 GCA_029245905.1 Gammaproteobacteria bacterium | reverse complement strand
AAACTTAACGGAGGCAATGTCGCCGTGCTCAATGCGCTGCATAAGGGGGGTTGTATACTTATTCTGATTTAAGATATAGCTGATTGTCCAGTTTAGTAAGAGTTCTTCATATTCCTCAAAGGGAAAACTTGTTTCAATGGCTCGATCCTCTCCAGTTCTTCGCCACCTTTCGCCTTTACCTAACAAAGGGAAGATTAGCCTTCGAAACATGGCCTGGTCAATGTGGTCTCCTCCTAGCCCAACGCCATGTGTAGCCACCACAGAAAAATCATTGTTTCTCTTTCTGAGGATACAGAGGTCTAGTGTTCCGCCCCCAAAATCTACCGCAAGCATAGTCTGTTCAGTTGCTCGAGGGTGATGAAATAAGTAGCTAATCGCAGCCGCTATTGGTTCAGGATAGTAGGTCTGTTGGCTAAATTCTGCGTAATTGTATGCCTCCGAAAGTAGATCTAAGGCGATAGTATTTCTAGCTTCTCCCTTGCCCTCAAAATTAACGGGATGTCCTATGCATGCGTGTTCGAGAGAATTTTCAATATTAAAATTTTGGTACGCAGAAGCTACGACCGCTCTTTTTATTCTAGCGAGAAGCGGAGTGATTAAGGCTACTAGCCTAAATGGCCGCTCGAAGACTACTAGTCTTGTTGTAGTTGAATTGCCTAGTAATCTCTTTATGCCTCTGAACAATCGCCCTTTTTGACCGCTATCAATAAATGATTGACCGTAAACTTTCTCGGTGTTCGCCTCTTCTGGTAGCCCTCGATCACCAATTTGTCCAGTGCCTGTTCTATGCTCACCCAGAACTTCAGCGCTCAGCTCCACGGTTCGACCAACATTGCTTTCTATGTAATATTCTATAGCTTCTTGGCCGGTAACGATTTTGTAATCTTTGTCAATATGAGTGGCAGATGGCATAATTTCTGAATCGCACTCTAGTTTAACTAAGTGTATTTTCTTCCCGTCAAAAATAGCGGCAGCACTATTGCTGGTTCCATAATCAATGCCGATTCCTAGCTTAATATTCTTGGATGGGGTTTCTGGTAAGAGCTGACTCATAATTGAGGGCGAACGGTAAAAATTGTGATTTTTTAATTGATGATATGAATAGTGTAAGCATATCGTATTTTCTTTTTGTCGGCAAAAGCGTAGATAGCCAGGAACAGAACGAGAGATCCCTAATGTAATCGAGGTTGAATAATTTGGTAACTTAACCTATTCTCCAACTGTCCCAGAATCTTTTTTTGGCGACTTCGTTAATAAGAATTATCTATGTCTATGATATTGCAACACTGCAAGACGGAGGCAGCCAAAATATCCGTGCTTCTAGTCTTGTTCTGGATTCCTATATGTTCCCAGGGTGGCACTATTGTGCGTGTCAGCACGAGTATTGGTGATTTTTCTATAGAACTACTAGATGAACAGGCGCCGATTACGGTTCAAAATTTTTTGAATTACGTTCGCCGTAACGATTTTAATGGGACGTATTTTCATCGCGTAATTGACGACTTTGTCGCACAAGGTGGGGCGTATCGGTTTGAGCCGTTCGTCGGCCCTATTGATGTTCCGACTGACGCTCCGATTGTCAACGAAGTTAATGCCTCTAATTTACGGGGCACTGTTGCTATGGCGAAATTAGATGGAGATCCTGATAGCGCTACTAATCAATGGTTTGTAAATATAGAGGATAATGTGAATTTAGATACATTGAATGGAGGTTTTACGGTATTCGGCAAAGTATTAGGAAGCGGGATGGATATAGTTGAGGCAATAGACGAACAGCCAACAATAGATCTTGGTCTAAAAGCGTCAAGTGCCCCATATATAGCCTCAGCCTATACGGATCCTTCAGATTTTCTATATATGAATGTTGAAGTGGTCGGGCGTTATAGCGGCGCGCCGCACGTTTATGAGGTTGAATCGGGATTGCTAATAAGTTCTGTGGACATAGATAACGGGAGTGATTTGGTAAGTATGAATTTTAACTCGGTTCCTGCCGCTGGAAAATTTATAATTCAGGCAAATTTAGAAAGTGTTATACCGCGCAACGAACCTGTTGAAAATGTGGCTTCTTTTGTTACGGATGAAGGTAGGTTACGCATCCCAAGGCTAGAAATCAATGATAATGGCGCTGTTACTATTGCTAATAATGTGGTTTTTGTTCTAACAAAATCTAGTCCGGTAGAGTTTACTTTAGAGTCTTTTGAGCGATAGGCCGGTTTCTAATTTACCCTTTCGCAAGCATCAGTTACCCTTAATAAAATTTATAATTTAATTATCAACTAATAAAGCTCAAAAAATGTCAGCACCTCGCGGAGAGTTCTCTTCTAGATTTGGTTTTCTGATGGCAGCCTCAGGTTCTGCGGTTGGGTTGGGAAATATTTGGGGTTTTCCTACAAATGCGGCGTCAAATGGTGGTGCGGCCTTTTTATTCGTGTATTTATTATTGGCATTCGCTCTAGCATATCCGGCGTTAATGGCAGAATTAATAATAGGCCGTAGAGCTCAGGCCAACGGTATCACCGCGCTTAGATCTATCTCTTCTGGTAAAAAAAGTCGAATTGCTGCCTCTGTAGTAGGCTTTTCTGGGATAATAACGGTTAGCTTAATTTTGAGCTTTTATTCGATTGTCAGTGGTTGGATGATTGCTCATTTTTTTGACGCGATGGCACAAATTTTTGGAATTTCAACAGTATCGAATTGGTTAACGACAGATCATCCGGTTAGGAACTCAATTTTTGTGGTCATGTTCATGACATTAACAGTCTTTATCATAAGTGCTGGCGTGAGAAATGGGATAGAGAAATGGGCTTCTCGTTTGATGCCGTCATTGATTGCTATTCTTATTCTGCTGATAGTTTATGTTTTTACGCTCCCCGGTGCTGGAGACGGGTTGCGGGCCTATTTGGTTCCAGATTTCTCGCGTTTGACAGAGCCTGCGCTACTGGTGGGTGCGATGGGTCAAGCTTTCTTTTCACTCTCTTTGGGGGTCGGAACTATGCTTATTTATGGCTCCTATATTAGCAAGGACGAAAACCTGCCCGTTACCGGAGGATTAGTGGCATTGTTAGATATTGGCATTGCTGTCCTTGCAGGCTTGTTAATATTGCCGGCTATGTATGCGGCGTTAGCGAATGGAGTCGAAATTTTTGATGTCAATGGTCAACTCATTGCAGGCCCCGGGTTAATCGTATCGGTTTTACCCTCGTTATTTGAGACTATGGGGAGTATTGGAATTTTTGTTTCCTTGGCATTTTTTTTGCTGATGGCTATTGCCTCACTTACATCATCAATTTCAATGCTTGAAGTCCCGGTTGCTTATGGCGTTGAACATCATGGCATTGATCGTAAGAAAGCTTCTATAGCGGTTGGTGTGGTTGTTACCGTAATTTCTTTGATGATAGTTTTCAATTTTGATCCGCTATTCGATATGGTGGTCACGTTTACCACAGAATTTAGTCAGCCCTTGTTGGGTTTTGCATTTTGTATTTTTGTTGCCTGGATTTGGAGAAGAAATGACATTCTGCTTGAAATAAAGCAAGGGTGTCCGGACGCCGAAAGCGGGTTTTTTTGGAAAATTTGGCCTTTTTATGTAAAATTTATCTGTCCAGTTGCGATTCTTACGGTATATTTCCAGTAATCTCCTCAAAAAATCTAGTTGATAAATTATGTTTGTTGATAAATATCAGCTCAAGTGGACCTTTTTTAATTGGAAAACGGAACTATTATGATGCCGAATAAGAAGAATGGTACTAATTTTAAGAGTGTCGAGAGGCGTAATTTTTTAAAAAAACTTACGCTCATTCCTGCTGGAATCGGACTCGGCGTGCTGCCGAGCTCGTTAGCGTTATCTCAAGATAGTGTTGCTAAATCAGTAAAAGCTCTAACATTTGATGTTTTTGGAACGGTAGTTGATTGGCGTTCCTCTATAATCAGAGAGGGTCAGCTTCTCTCGGCTAATAAAGGCTTTGATATCGATTGGGCAGAATTTGCAGACCGGTGGCGCGGAGGTTACAGTCCGGCTATGGGTAGAGTTCGCTCTGGGGAGCTGCCTTGGACAAAAATTGATGACCTACATCGGCTTATTTTAAATGATCTGGTGGCAGAATTCGGTTTAACTGGGTTAAGTGAAATAGAATTAGACCATTTTAACAAGGTGTGGCACCGGTTGATTCCTTGGCCAGATACTGTAGCAGGATTGAATCGTTTGAAAACAAAGTATGTTATTACTACTCTATCAAATGGTAATGTTTCTTTGCTTACTAATATGGCTAAAAATGCAGGCCTTCCTTGGGATGCTGTGTTATCCGCTGAGCTTGCGAAGCACTACAAGCCAGACCCTGAGGCATACCTTGTTGCGGCGGAACTTTTAAGCTTGTCACCGGAGCAGGTAATGATGGTAGCAGCGCATCCTAGCGATTTGCGAGCGGCTTCTAGGGCGGGTTTGCGAACTGCTTATGTTATACGCCCCTTAGAGAGAGGCCCGGGAGGGGCTGTTGACAGAAACGAAGATGGAGAATTTGACTATACGGCAGATGATTTCATGGATCTTGCACGAAAGCTCGGTGCTTAAATATGGGACAGCTCAAATTAGAGGTGGACGTTAAGGATCGAATGAGTAAGAAGATACAAGAATATTTGTTGAGGGAGCTAGACTTTGAAATTGGAAGTTTTGACGCACAATTTTTATTGGAGTTTTTCTCTGAGCATATGGGGTGTAATTATTACAATCAGGGCTTAAAAGACGCCTTAGGTTTGATTGAAGGCAAGGTAGAAGAATTTAGTGAATTAATCTATCAATTAGAAAAAGAGGAACCGTAAAAAGATGAAAACGACGTATTTTCATTATTAGAGGTTACTAGAGAAACGCTAATGAGCCGCCATGTCCCTACTTATTAATAAGTGTGATACATATGAATGTACGGATAATTAACTATCTTTTTGTAGCGATGCTTTGTTGCGCATGTTCGGACATAACTGAAGAGACTGCACTAACGAGCGAAAGTAAAATAGAAGAATTACCTATGAAGGATATATCAGAAGAAAATCCTTTCTTGTCAGAGAGTCGTTTGCCTTTGAATTATCCGCGATTTGACCTGATTCAGGATGAACATTATTTGCCAGCCTTTGAGAGGGGCATGAAGGAGCAGTTGGAGGAGATTGCTGCAATTACATCCCAGGCTGCGCCGCCGACGTTTGAAAACACCATTGTTGCTATGGAATTATCGGGTCGCTTGTATAACAGGGTGGCTAGTGTGTTTTTTGCGCAAGCAAGTGCGCATACAAATGATGAAATCCAAAAGCTTCAGCAAGACCTTTCAGTGCAGCTGGCTAGTCATGAAGATTCGATTATGCTGGATAGAGCGCTTTATGAGCGAATTCTTAGATTATATCGAGAACGACATATGTTAAGTCTTAACGATGAATCTAAGAGGCTGCTTGAACAAACTTACATTAACTTTGTTAGAGCTGGCGCAGCATTAAATGTTGAGCAACAAGAACAAATGAAAATGCTGAACGCAGAAATAGCTGTTTTGGAGACAAATTTTAGTCAAAACGTTTTAAATGAAGCGAATGAGCTGGCGATTGTTGTAGCGTCTCGCGAGGAGCTAATAGGTTTGAATGAGTCGCGCATTAATGCGGCGGCGAGTGAAGCTGTTGAAAGACAGAGTGAAGGGGAGTTTGTAATTCCTCTTTTAAATACAAGCGGTCAACCTTCATTAGCGGGTATACAAAACAGGGCGTTGAGAGAGCGTATCCATAAGACTTCTCTATCTAGAGGTCACCGTGGAGGCCAGTTTGATAATCGGGAGACTTTATCAAAAGTTTTAAGGAAGCGCGCGGAAAGGGCGCAATTACTTGGCTATAAAAATCATGCAGAATATATTGTAGAGGATCAAACTGCGCCAGGGGTTGATTCTATAAATGAGAGACTTTCTCTCCTAGCCGCCTCGGCTGCCGTCAATACGATTAAGGAAGCTGCGGAGCTTCAAGCAATAATAGATGAAGATGGAGAAGGATTTGATTTAGCTTCTTGGGATTGGGATTTTTATACAGAAAAATTACGCTCTAGGCGCTTTGAGTTTGATGCTAGCGAGTTAAAGTCTTATTTTGAATTAGATAATGTGCTTAAGAACGGAGTTTTCTTCGCGGCAGAAAAGTTGTTTGGTCTAACGTTTCGGGAGAGGTTTGATTTTCCGCTTTATCAAGAAGACGTGCGCGTATTTGAGGTATACGATTCTACAGGAGAGATTCTTGCCTTGTTCATTGCTGATTTTTATGCTCGTTCAACTAAGCGCGGGGGCGCATGGATGAATTCCTATATTTCTCAAAGTAATTTGTTGAATACACAACCAGTAATTGCGAACCACTTGAATATAACGAAGCCAGTGGATGGGCAGCCAACATTGTTAACATTCGGTGAAGTAACTACCATGTTTCATGAATTTGGACATGCCCTCCATGGAATGTTTTCTGATGTTGAGTACCCGTCCTTCTCGGGAACGAGAGTTCCTAGAGATTTTGTGGAATACCCTAGTCAAGTGAATGAAATGTGGTCTACGTGGCCTGAGGTTCTGAAGAATTACGCATTACATTATCAAACTGGAGAGCCATTGCCTCCAGAGCTCATTGATAAAGTGCTATCAATGCAGCAGTTTAACCAAGGATTTTCAACTTTAGAGTATCTCGCTGCGTCTATAGTCGATCAAGGATTTCATCAGTTAGATCCAGCGGAAGTGCCCGGTCCTGATGAAATAATGGATTTTGAGTCAGACACGTTGGAGGAGGCTGGAATTCTGATGCCTAACGTTCCGCCTCGCTATCGCGTTACTTATTTTAACCATATTATGGGGGGCTATTCTGCTGGCTACTATTCCTATATTTGGAGTGAAGTTCTAGATGCTGACACAGTCGAATGGTTCAGGGAAAATGGCGGGTTGAGTCGTGCAAATGGTGATCATTTTAGGACAACGCTGTTATCACGCGGCGGTAGCGCAGATGCGATGAGCCTTTACAGTCAATTTCGGGGAAGGGGTGCGGAAATTGGACCTTTGCTAGACCGCCGAGGTCTTAATTAACTGACATTTGTTTGATAAGAGATATTTTTCCCACACAACTCAAGGATTAAAAAATTGAGTTCGTCCCAGGGATTGGAAGATGAGGCCCCTTTAATTGCCTGATCGATCTTCTGAGACCGGACGAGCATTTTCCATAAGTGCTGGGTCGTGCATCTTTGAAGGAGCGAGCCTACGGCTTTTTTTCGATTAAACCAGACTCTGTTAGATTCTATTATACCGTCTATGGTTTTACCCATGTCTTTCTCCTTCACCAGGGGCAGCAAAATTCGCAGTTCACGAGTAATAGCCCCTAAGATAATTAGAGGATAAGTGCCATCTGCTTTCAGGCTTGTTAAAATTTTTAGGCTACGCACGCTGTCGCCTAAAAGCGCGCTATCAATTAAATTGTAAGCGTTGTAGCGCGAGCTATCTGCAATCACTTGCATGGCAGTATTCGCATCAAGGTTGATCGCTTGACCTTGTTTATTTGCTAGTAATTTTAGTTTCTCTATTTCTTGAATCGCAGCAAGTAAATTTCCTTCCACCTTGTCGGTGAGTAAACGCAGGGCTTCTATATCAGGATTAATTCCTTCTTTGATCAGTCTTTGAGACAGCCAAGAGCTCAGGTTTTCTCGACCAACCGGCCAAATTTGCACTATCACGATTTGAGAGATGATTTCTTTAAACCATTTTGAATTTAGTTGAGTGCTCTCCAGCTTTGGGCTGCGAATGAGTAGAATAAGGTCGGGGCTATTGACCTTTAAAAAAGTTTTGATGGCTTCTTTCGTGTCTTGATCTAACTTAGAGCTTTGGAGCCTAACATCGAATATTTTCCGTTCTGAAAAGAGCGAGAGGTTGTTAACGGCATGATTAAACTGCTCCCATTTAAAACCTCGCTCCACATCGAATATTTCTCTTTCCGTAAAATTTGCTTCTTTTAACCGTTTGTAAGCTAGACTTGCTGACTCCTCAACGAGCAGAGGCTCATCTCCCGTTATCCAATAAAGAGATTTGTCTTCTGATCTTAGAACACTGGCGAGTTGTTCCGGCTTAATTTTCATAGTTTCTTAATTTATGTTGGACTCAAGACGGCGCATTACCTGAGTGATTAGGTTTTGACGCATCTCGCTAATTATAATTTGAACCTCTTCTTGATTCCCGACAATATTTTCTATGTCTTCAAAATATGTTCTTTCTACAGAGAGTGTATCAGATTCAATTTTTGTTTCGTTATCTGCTTCAAGCCGAATAACGATCGACAGCCGTATTTCATATTGTGCTGCCCGAGCCCTGGGATTTATTGAGACAGGTCTAATATCAGTTTCTTCGCCGCTAATTGTTAAGGTGAGCTGGTTTGGCTGGGTAGGTTTAGAAATACTTACGTCTGATTCAATGTTAAGTCCTGTAGTAGTTAAGTTGCGTGTGAGAATTCGGGCTAATTCACCATTGGGCTGTAAAAAATTAAGGTTGAGGACGTCAAGACTGACATTTCTCAGCTGACTACCGCGCAAAGAATAACCACATGAATCTAAAAAAATGACCGCGAATAGTATGGTTAAGAATAATTTAGTTATTTTCACAGTCTTAACTAGCGACTACATTTATCAGGCGATCGGGAACCACAATTATTTTATGCACTTTTTTGCCATCAATAAATCGCCTGACTGATTTGGTCTGCAAAGTTTTTTGCTCTAACTCCTCTTTCGATATGGTTTTGGAGACTTCTATTTTATCCCTCATTTTACCGTTGACTTGGATAACAATAACCACAGAATCTTGCGCTAAAGCCTCTTCGTCTAGGGTTGGCCAAAATTCATCGATTACTGCATTGTTATGACCTAACTGATTCCATAGTGCATGGCTAAAGTGAGGAACTATCGGTGCCAGCATTAAGATCACGATCTCTAGTGCCTCTTGAACTACGACACGATCATCCTCGTCTTTACTAGATTCCCTGAATTTGGTTGTTGTGTTTAATAACTCCATAGATGCGGCTATAGCTGTATTAAAAGTTTGGCGTCTACCATAATCGTCTGTCACCTTCTGCAGAGTCTGATGAGTTTTCAAGCGCAATTTTTTCTGTTCAGAGCTTAAGCCTGGATGCAGAATATCTTTACACTCCACAGCTTCATGATTCATTACAACTCTCCACAACCTGTTTAGAAACCTAAAGCTTCCTTCAACCCCTGAGTCTGACCAATCTAAAGATTGGTCGGGCGGGGCTGCAAACAAAGTGAACATTCTTACGGTATCGGCCCCATATTTTTCTATCAGGCTGAGAGGGTCCACAGTATTGCCTTTGGACTTAGACATTTTTGTACCCTCGTTCAGGACCATACCCTGCGTAAGCAAACGAGTAAAAGGCTCATTAGAATCGACGAGGCCCTCATCTCGAAGCAGTCTATGGTAAAAGCGAGCATAAAGCAGATGTAATATTGCATGCTCGACCCCACCAATATACTGATCTACGGGTAACCAATAGTTTGCACGCTCGTCTAACATTGTTGAGTTCTGATCGGGGCAAGTAAAGCGAGCGTAATACCATGAAGATTCCATAAAGGTATCAAAAGTATCAGTTTCTCGCTTCGCGGTGGATTTACAATTGGGGCAATTAGTTTCAAAAAATTGATGAATTTTAGTCAGGGGTGAGCCGGTATCGTCAAAGTCTACGTCTTCTGGAAGCAGAACAGGTAGATGTTCTTCCGGAACTGGAACAGAACCACATTTTTCGCAATTGATTATGGGAATGGGTGCTCCCCAATAGCGTTGTCGCGAGATACCCCAGTCTCTGAGGCGATAGTTTACGGTTTTCTCGCCTCTGCCTTGTTCTGTGAGGAAGGTGGCTATTGAGTCAAATGCTTCCTCAAAGCTTAGGCCGTTAAATTGCCCTGAATTGATGAGGCGGCCTCGTTCGATGAAAGCGCAGCTATCAAGATCACATACTTGATGATCTGAAATCGGTTCAATTACTTGTTTAATAGGCAGTTGAAACTCTTTTGCAAATTCATAATCTCTTTGGTCATGCGCAGGAACAGCCATAACCGCACCGGATCCATAATTTATCAGCACAAAATTAGCGACCCAGATTGGCACTTCGTTCTTACTAATAGGATGAATAGCTGTCAGTCCCGTGTTAACTCCATCTTTTTTTAATTTAGCTAATTCTGCTTCTGCGACCTTGTTCTTTGTTTGCTTGTCAACAAATTCAGCAACTTCTTTATTTGACGCTGCTGCTTTTTGAGCCAAAGGATGTTGAGGAGCGACGGCTAGGTAAGTTACACCCATTAGAGTATCTGGACGAGTAGTGTAGACAGAGATTCTTTCTTCATTGAGGTCGGCTAGTTCAAAGTCCAGATTCAGGCCCTCTGAGCGGCCGATCCAGTTAGATTGCATGGTGCGCACCATTGTCGGCCAGCCTTCTAATTCATCTAACCCTTCGAGTAGTTCTTCCGCAAAAGCGGTGATTTTAACGAACCATTGTAAAATATTTCGACGTTCGACCGGTGCACCGGAACGCCATCCGCATCCATCGACGACTTGCTCATTCGCCAATACAGTCTGATCGACTGGATCCCAGTTAACCTCTGCTTCCTTCTTATAAACCAGACCTTTTTCGAATAATTTCAAGAAGAACCACTGTTCCCATTGATAATATTCCTTATGGCAAGTTGCTAATTCCCGGGACCAATCATAAGCATATCCCAGTTTCTTAAGTTGCCCTCGCATATAATTAATGTTGCTATACGTCCATTTTGCTGGAGCAGTTTTATTCTGCATAGCAGCATTCTCGGCGGGCAATCCAAAGGCATCCCAACCCATAGGTTGTAAGACATTTTTACCCTGCATTCTTTGGAAGCGTGAAATGGCATCCCCAATCGCATAATTTCTCACATGACCCATATGAAGATGACCGCTTGGGTAAGGAAACATAGATAAGCAGTAAAATTTCTCTTTTGTAGGATCCTCTGTTACTCGAAAACTCTGATGGTCTTCCCAATAGGATTGAACAGCTTCCTCTATTTTTTGTGGTTCGTAAGCTTTGGTGTTACTCATTTTTATTTTTCGAATTACTCAGTTTAAAGGTTTGTCTTTCTTGATCGCTAGAAGGCTAATTTTTCATTTATGTTTGATTAGAGATATCGACTGAGTCGGAAGTTACCTTTATCAATTTAATCTGTCGGTTATCTGCGTTAAGAACTGTGATTAGAAAGGGGGCTACGATAACTGTTTCTCCTCTTTCAGGTATTTTCCCGAATTTCTGGATAACTAGGCCTCCAATTGTCGAAAATTCTTGATCGCTAAAATCAGTTTGAAAATAGGAATTAAAATCATTTAGTGGCGTATGCGCCTTTACAATATAGTTCTTTTCATCGATTGTTTTAATGTGATTTTCTTCATCGATGTCTGTTTCATCTTCTATATCTCCAACAATCTGCTCCAAAACATCCTCAATTGTAACAACGCCACAAATGCTCCCATACTCGTCGGTAACGACTGCCATATGCTGTCTTGTTTCCCTAAATTCTTTTAGTAAAACATTGAGACGTTTACTTTCTGATACGAATGTTACAGGCCGCGCAATGTCGGCGATGTTGATTTCTTTAGAATCATTATTTAATGTTAATGCTAGTAAATCTTTCGCCAAAAGAATTCCTTTGACGTCGTCGACATTTTCGCCCACGACAGGCAAGCGCGAATGTGAAGAATTGCTCACCAACTCGATTACTTTCTTGGGTTCCAGCTGCAAGGGTACGGTTACTACTTTCGATCGAGGGATCATAATATCTTTTACTTGCATGCTGGAGACTTGAAGTGCTCCCTCAATGATGCTTAATGCATCCGAATCTAGTACGCTGTCTTGCTCGGCGTTTCTGAGGAGCTCGAGCAGGCCATTAGTGTCGGTAGGTTCATCAGAAAATACCTGCGCTATTTTATCGATCCAAGATTTTGGTCTCGGATCGATGCTAGATTGATCTTCGGTCATATTGGATTTCTCGTTCCTCTCCATTCAAAAAGCATCTGCTTACACTACCAAATATGGATTTGGGAATCCAAGTTTTTTAAGTATTTTGATCTCTTGCTTTTCCATGTTCTCAGCTTCCTTTGGCGTTTTATGATGATACCCTTTTAAATGTAGAGTGCTATGAATCATCAGGTGCGCCCAGTGCGCATGGATTAGCTTTTTTTGTTCCTCGGCTTCTCTCTGAACAATTTCCGGGCAAGCGACAATGTCACCTATAGGTTTAGAGAAAAATACAGAGGTGGCATGATCCGGCAAATTTGCCGGAAATGATAGAACATTTGGTGCATATTTTTTATTGCGGTGGTATAAGTTTAATCGACATGCTTCCTCTAGAGTTACAAGTTTTATGCTAATGGTTATCGGATTGGTAAATTGAAGTTCTTCTAGGACGAGTTCAGTCCACGTTTGGAAATCATTTTGATTTGGAGTCCAAAAAGATTTACTTTCATCAGTTAACTCAATTGTCACGATCATTTATTTGCGGGGCATCTTGATTATTAATATTAGAAACTGAATTGCGATCGAATTCATCGTACGCTTCAACAATCCTTTGCACTAGTCGATGCCTTACTACATCCTTGGCGTTAAAATGAGTGAATCCGATATCTGCTATCCCTCCTAGTACTTTACTTGCATGAATAAGCCCCGATCTCGTACCCTTAGGTAAATCTATTTGGGTCACGTCTCCCGTTATAACCGCTGTTGAACCAAACCCAATGCGTGTGAGAAACATTTTCATTTGTGCAGTGGTTGTATTCTGGCTTTCATCAAGAATAATGAACGAGTGATTTAGAGTTCGGCCTCTCATGTAAGCTAGCGGCGCAACTTCGATAACATTCTTTTCAATCAATTTCTCAACTTTCTCGAACCCAAGCATTTCATATAATGCGTCATATAATGGTCGTAGGTAAGGGTCTATCTTTTGTGTTAAATCTCCAGGGAGAAAACCGAGCTTTTCTCCTGCTTCTACCGCGGGTCGAACAAGCAGCACGCGATTGATTTTTTCTTTTGAAAGCGCTTCAACAGCGCAAGCTACAGCAAGAAACGTTTTGCCTGTGCCTGCCGGACCTATGCCAAAGTTTATATCATTCTTTCGGATGTTAGCCACATATGAGTTCTGATGGCTTCCACGCGGTTTGACTGAAGCTTTGGGGGTTTTAATTAACAGTTTTTTTTCGTCCTCAAATGAATCTGCAGATTCTTCTGAGATTAAGCCCTGTCCATACTCCCGGAGGGTGAGATGAATTAGATTGGAATTAAGCAAGGCTCCAGACTCCGTTGTTCTATATAAGGATTCTAAGATTATGCAGCCATGTGATATGGCATCCTGAGACCCTGACAAAAGGAATGTGTTCCCCCTCTGCCGAATAGTTAATGCAAGGCTAGATTCTATTTGCCTTATGTGCTCATTTAGTCGCCCACAAAGGTTGGAGAGGCGATGCATGTTGTCGGGCATTAATTTAAGACTGGCGGTTTGGATAGTCATGTGGTGGAAAATATTCCTCCGTTTGGATTATCCCAAGTATTAATTTTCATGGTCCAGTAATCGTTTTGTAAATTTTAGAGTATGCCAAGAAGCGAGTTAGGCAGCGCATCGGTGATTTTAATCATTGCAAAAGTTCCAATCATAGACTGATCATTGCAACGAAAGTTCACGATTCGATTATTTTCTGTTCGGCCTTGCAGATCGTCAACATTTTTTTTGGATCGGCCAGTGATAAGTATTTTTTCATTGGTGCCAACCATTGAATCGCTGATGTCTGAGGCTTGCTTTGTAATTTGTGATTGCAGAGTTAAGAGACGATGTTTTTTCTCTCTTTCAGGAGTTTTATCCTCTAATTCCGCTGCAGGCGTGCCGGGTCTTGCGCTGTAAATAAAGCTGAAAGACGTATCGAAGCCAACTTCGATTATGAGATTCATTGTATCTTCAAAATCTCTGTTCGTCTCTCCTGGGAAGCCAACGATGAAGTCCGAAGATAAACTTATATTAGGGCGATTCGCGACCACTTTTCGGATAATGGATTTGTATTCAATAGCGGTATGCCCCCTCTTCATCGCAGTTAAGATTCGATCGCTTCCGCTTTGTACAGGCAAATGCAAATGGGAAACAAGCTCTGGGACTTCATTGTAGACGTTTATTAAATTTTGATTAAACTCAATGGGATGAGATGTCGTAAAACGAATTCGGTCTATACCCTCTATGCTAGCGATGTAATTAATTAATAGCGCTAAGTCAGTAGTTTCATTGGTGTACGATATTCCTCTGTAAGCATTAACATTTTGGCCTAATAAATTTATTTCACGGACACCTTGATCGGCCAGATGGGAGGCTTCCGCTAAAACGTCGTCTAGCGGCCTCGATACTTCTTCTCCGCGAGTGTAGGGGACAACGCAGAAGCTACAATATTTGCTGCAACCTTCCATAATTGTCAAAAAAGCTTGAGCGGATTCTGCTGCGGGTAAGGGAAGTCGATCGAATTTCTCGATCTCAGGAAAGCTTATATCAACCAGCGCTTTCTTACTCGACGATTCGAGCATGGTTGGTAATTTGTGTAATGTTTGTGGGCCAAATATGACGTCGACATAGGGTGCGCGTTTGCCTATATTTGCTCCTTCCTGACTCGCGACACAACCACCAACAGCGATTTTGACATTAGGATTTGCTTCTTTTATTGATCGCCATCTTCCTAATTGGTGGAATACCTTTTCTTGCGCCTTTTCTCTTATTGAGCAAGTGTTTAAGAGCAGAAGGTCTGCTTTTTCAGGTTCACTGACTAATTCCGTATCTTGCTGTTCCTGTAGCATATCGAGTATGCGGGAAGAATCATACTCATTCATTTGGCAGCCGTGAGTCTTGATGTAAACCTTGCGTGCTGCAGGTGTATTTTTATGGTTCAAAAACGTTTTCAACTTGATAAGTTACCTGTAATTCTGCGAAGGCAGAATTATAGCAGTAGTGGTGCAAGAGAATTAAGAAAAATTAGGCTAATTGACTTGAAATTTATCGATTTAATCAAATATTAAGGTTAGTCTAAGCGGCGACAGAGGTTACTGTTTTTTTTTGAAAGCGCTGTAGACAATAGCTGAAGAGCAAATTCGTTATAAGAGATTGATTTAATGAGAAATTTGTCAGAAATATACAAAATTACTTTTCTAAATAAGGGTAAAGTTTACGAGGTTTTTGTCAACCAAGTCTACCAAAGCGATCTTTACGGATTTATTGAGATCGAGGGTTATGTTTTTGATGAAAAAAATCAAGTCGTGGTTGATCCGAATGAGGAAAAATTAAAGGCTGAATTTAGCGGAGTAAAAAGGAGCTTTATTCCTATACAGGCGATCATTCGAATTGATGAGGTCGAGAAAACTGGAGTATGCAAGATAACTAGTGGCGATAATATTGCCCCTTTTCCTGTATCACTTGTTGGCGGCAAATCAGAAACGAAGGATTCATAGAGCGGCGCGCATGATTCTCCGCGGACTTACTTTCTCTTTCCTTAGCTTTTTGCTTCAACGTGGTTGAACATCCCTACTCACGATTAACGCCCGATGTTGTCATCAGAGCCGCAGAAGAATTAGGGTATGAGCCGGATGCTCGTATATTTGGTTTAAACAGCTATGAGAATCGTGTTTACCAAGTAGGCGTTTCAGGGCAAAGCTCGATAGTCATAAAATTTTATCGACCAGAAAGGTGGAGTTCAGAACAAATCCTCGAGGAGCATGCGTTTGCCACAGAACTTGCTGATCTGGAAATCCCAGTAATTCCTCCAGACAAACTTTCACACGGGAAAACACTTTTTGAGTTTGAGAACTTTCAGCTCGCTGTGTTCCCCTTATTTATCGGGCGTCCACCGGAATTAGATAATCCTGATAATCTGCTGGTTATGGGTAGATTTGTTGGCCGTATCCATTCCGTGGGAGCCCAGCAAGATTTTTTACATAGAGTCGAAATCAGTATAGATAGGTTTGGTGTAAAGAATCGTGCTTTTTTACTCGAAAACGATTTCATCCCGTTTGAGCTGATCCCAGCTTATGAATCATTGAGTCAAGACCTTATTGAGAGGATTCAACTGCGGTTTAAAGAGCATGGCCCGCTGATTAAACAAAGAATTCATGGCGATTGCCATCGTGGAAATATATTGTGGAAGGATGGTTCTCCTAATTTTGTGGATTTTGACGATACGATGATGGGTCCAGCGATACAAGATCTTTGGATGATGCTTTCGGGGGATCGCAACCAAAAACAAGGACAATTATTAGAGTTGGTGGAGGGTTATAATGAATTCTGCGATTTCCGCTCTTCTGAACTAGCTCTCGTAGAAAGCTTCCGTACACTAAGAATTATTAATTACAGTGCATGGTTAGCTAGGCGTTGGAAAGATCCAGCGTTTCCTCAGAATTTTCCTTGGTTTAATACTCAAAGATACTGGTCAGAACATATCCTAGAGCTTCGAGAGCAACTAGCATTGCTTGATGAACCAACTTTAGAAATGTTGTATTGAGTTAATTTGAGAGGATTTTGGCGTCGCTAGATTACCTGTACGCCAGACCCTTGGATTTGACCATTTTTGTCCATGGCTGCGAATGCTACCTTAGCGTCTGAAAGTTGTTCTAAGGCCCGCTTTTCATCAAGAAGTACTGATGATTTTGCGAGAAATCCGGCGCTAGTGCATCGTTCAGCAACGACACTTATCGCTCTGATGCCGTTGTTGCATGGTAGTCCGGTTTTAGGATTTAAAATCGAAGTGTGGGGTTTCCCTTCCAATAAAAAAGAGTCTGCAAAGTCTCCGCTCGTCGCAACACCCCCATTAAGAAGATCGATTTTTGCTAGTAGAGCATTTGGAATTTGCGGATTCGCTATACCCACCGTCCAAGGTTGATTATTAGGCTGCGCACCGATAATCGCAAAGTCACCACCAAGATTTACAAGCCCGTGTTGAACTCCAAGATTTCTTCCTAACTTAGCCAGTGTATCAGCAGCATACTCTTTAAATATTTGACCAAAATCTATCCTCATGTTTGAGGGTAAGTATAGTCTAGACCCTCGCCATTTTAATTTATGGAGACCTATGTGAGGAAGCAAAGCTTCTATTTCTGACTTAGCGGGAACCTTTTGACCATTAAAGTTCCAGATTTCATCCAGCGGGCCAGCGGTAATATCATATAACCCGTCGCTTTTTTCGAAGCAATCGAGCGCATGATTAAATAGGGTCTTTGTTTCCCTATCGATTTTTATCCCTAATTTATTTCCTGCAGAGAAGTTTATTTCCGATACGAAGCTTTTTTTTATCTCAAAGGAATATTTTTTCTCAATTCTTAACGCTTCCGCAACAAGACGCCGAGTTAAATTCTTCGCATTTACCCGAGATTGATCGTATATTTGTATTTCGCAGTGGCTTCCCATGCTTTGAAATGAAAAGCGTTTTAGCATTAAGTTCATAAGAAAGTGTTGACTAGGATAAAAAGGTTAAAATAGGAAGACCGCGTTTTTGGTGATGATAGTGTATAGCAGTAAATATCTCTGATGCTTCACGAGAAAATTTTCGTTTAGTTTTCTGCTAAGACCTTCTGTATTTCTTCCTCGATTATGTCGATGTCCCCGTTACGAAATCCCATATGAACGAGCCTAACATTCCCGTCAGGTGAAACTAAGTAGGAAGAGGGCATTCCGATTACCCCAAACATTTCAGACACGTCTCCCTCAGGGTCTTGCGGGATTAAAAAATCTAATGGTGTATCTAGTAAAAAGTCCAGCCCATCTTCTATTGGGTTGTCTACATTTACAGCAATAATCTCTAAGCCTCGATCCTGATATTTATGATAAATTTCATTATATAGGGGGAGGGAAGTGATGCATGGAGCACACCAGGAAGCCCAAAAATCTATAAAGAGCGTTTTCCCTTCCAGGTTTTTTAGGCTAATGTTAGGCTGGCTTTCATAGATTGAAGCTATATCAAATTCTGGAATTTGATCTCCCTCCTCAAGAGCGAGCGAGGTTGAGTAAGTCAAAACCAGTGTTATCGTTACTACCGCTTTTGATGTTGCTTTGAAAATCATGTTAGACCCTTCTGTGAAAATTGTATGCAAATCCTGACGTGTGAGCTGAGGTCGGAATACAAGATTGATCCGTTAACACCCCGCGTATTTTTGCATAAGAATGCGTTGAATTCATTAATGCTCACCGATACTATAACCTAAGGTCATTAAATCAGTCTAGCCATCTTATCGTTGAATTGGATATCTATTTAGATTTCGGGATTGCTCGGATTGAGCTTTTGTCTTTTTGAATTTATGGTTCTATATAAAATAGTACTTTCATTTCAGCTGCATCAAATTTAAGCGTAAGTGTTCTACAGGGGTGTCGTTTTGCAGGATAGAGTTGAAGAATTACAGATTAAATACAGTTTTCAGGAAGATTTGCTTCAAGAATTAAATAAGATTATTGTCCAGCAACAGGACGATATTGCAGTTATAAAATCTGAAATTCAGAGAATCAAAGAAGAGTTAATTTCGTTACAGGAAAACGAGGGATCAACTCAGAGTATTGACGCTGAGATTCCTCCGCATTATTAAGGCAATGAGCTATAGCTCTGGGAATTCGGTGTCGCGTTCGGGGAAGGCTATTTTATCTTCATTCAGACCTTAGCCTGGAAATGTTGCTTGAAAGCCGAATTATTTACATTATGGTTTTTTATAACGCGGTGGCTATTTCGGTCTTTTGATATGAGATAAATCAGACTAGAAATCCGCCGATCACTGAGAATAATGTAATAACAAACAGAAACCATTTCATGGTGTTCTGGGTGGTCCTGACTGCTACTTTTACCGCTAAATGGGCGCCTAACATTGAGCCAGCACCGACAATAAACCCCGGCAGCCACCAAACTTGATCGAAAGCAATAAACACTGCTAGCGCCACGCTGGTAAAAGACAAAGCGCAAACCATCTTAAGAGCATTGGCGCGAATTAAATCATAGCGAAGCCCCCCAGCAAGTGCCGCTAACAAAATAAAACCTACTCCTGCTTGAACAAAACCGCCGTAAACGCCGGCTGCGAATAAAGTCCACCATGCTAAATGATTTTCTTTGGGGCGCAGTGCAATGGTCCCTTCTGGGGGGCAGATTATTTGGGGGCGTAAAAGGATAATTGCCGACATGGAAAGAACGGTAAGCAGCAGTATTGGTTTTAAAAAAATATTGGGAGTTAAAGCCGCTAAAATTGCGCCCAATACTCCCCCTAACATCGACGGGATTAGAATGGGAATGATAGCAGGCCTATCTAAAGTTTTGTGCTTGTCATAGCCAGCTACGCCTGTCGCAGATTGCATAAAAATTGCTATACGATTTGTACCATTGGCTATGTCAGCGGGCAAACCAAACATCATTAGTGCCGGCAAGGTAATGTTTGAACCACCACCGGCGACTGTATTGATCCCGCCGGCAATAAACCCGGTTAGAGCGAGTAATAATATTGAGAATATGTCGAATTGCATTGAATTACTTGGCCACTTTTGTGATTCATACTTTATTCTTTTTCACAAGATAATGAAACTGTGTTGAGCACCTCTAAGCAGCTGTAAAATGGGTTTTGTCATTATGATGTCGTACAATAGGGCTACTTACTGGAGACAAAAGAAGTTTAGTTAGGGGACTTTATGTCGCGGCAATTAAAAATAGTCATGGCGCAACTAAATTTTTTAGTGGGCGACATAGACGGAAACGCAAAACTAGTGATTGCAAATGCTGAAAAAGCTATCGCTGAGCACGCGGCAGACGTGATCGTGTTTCCTGAACTCACGCTCACGGGTTATCCGCTGGAAGACTTACTTCTTAGACCGAGTCTGCAGGTTAGAATCAATAAAGCTTTAGCTTCAATTCAACAAGCTAAATTAAGCATCGCAATTGTTATGGGGTTCCCTCAGCATTGCGATTTGAAATTGTACAATGCTCTGGCAATTATCGAAAATGGAATTGTTTCAGGACGTTACTTCAAACAGTGCCTGCCTAACTATCAGGTTTTTGATGAGAGGCGATATTTTACCCCGGGGACAGAGGCATGTGTTGTCGAAATTAAGGGCGTAAGGTGTGCTTTCACTATTTGCGAGGATATGTGGCAGTTCGAACCGGTTCAGCAAGCTAAATCTGCAGGCGGACAATTATTAATCAACATAAATGCTTCTCCCTTTCACGTAAATAAGTTAGAAGAGCGAAGGCGGTTGTTGAAAACCCGAAGTCAGGAAGGCTGCATGCCGATTATCTATGTGAATCTCGTAGGTGGGCAAGACGAATTGGTTTTTGATGGCGGGTCTATGGCCGTGGACGTCGAGGGGAAATGTTGTGTCCAAGCACCTAAGTATGAGGAGGGACTCTATCCAGTTACTGTAGACGCAAATCCAGGGGGTTCTTGTCGAGTGGTATCAGGGGAGCTGGATCGCGAGGCAGGGCTAGAAGAGGATGTTTATGGAGCGCTTGTGCTGGGAGTGAGGGATTATGTCAATAAGAATAAATTCACAGGTATTGTTCTTGGTCTCTCTGGGGGCATCGATTCGGCGTTAACTCTTGCAATTGCAGTTGATGCATTGGGGAGCGAACGAGTAGAGGCTGTGATGATGCCCTTTGAATACACGTCGGAACTGAGTAAGAATGCAGCGTCAAAACAGGCTAAAGCTCTCGGAGTCGCTTACAAAGTAATACCGATCAATGATATTTATGCATCTTTAATGTCTGCTTTAAAGCCTGAGTTTGCTGGCTTTCAACCGGATGTCAGTGAGCAGAACCTTCAGGCGCGAGCCCGTGGCGTGCTGCTTATGGGGATTTCGAATAAGAAAGGCCTGTTAGTTTTAACCACAGGCAATAAGAGTGAGATTGCTGTTGGTTACTCCACCTTATATGGGGACATGGCTGGCGGATTTAATGCGCTCAAGGACGTTTCAAAAACATTAGTCTATAAATTAGCTCGTTATCGAAATTGTGATTATTCCGCACACGATATAGAGGTTATTCCTCGGGAGGTTATTGAGCGGGAGCCCTCTGCGGAGTTGCTTCCGGAGCAAACTGATCAAGATACCTTGCCTGAATATGAAGAATTAGATGCAATCTTGGAGCTCTATGTGGAAAAAGATTTTAGCGCTCAGGCTATCATGGGAAAAGGGTTTAACGAGGACGTTGTTCGGCGGGTATTGCGCCTTGTGGACCGTAATGAATATAAGCGAAGGCAAAGCCCTGTGGGTATAAGGTTAACTGAGCGCGGTTTTGGTAGGGACAGGCGTTACCCAATTACAAATGCTTGGCCTGTAGGGGAATAATCAGTGCGTCCTACGTGCGAATTAATTCAAAACACCGAGGGTAATAATATCTAAGAAAGAGCGACCCTCTTCTTCTACATCAATGTCTTGTTGGTCATTGATTATTTGCTGGCTGCCAGAGGTGGAAGGCCTTCGAGTCGGAGCAAGCGGAGGGTCTACCGCGTTATCGCCGACTAAACCAAACGTAACAGTATAGAGTAAAGAGGGATTTGTGATTTCTGAACGAATTATATAGCCGCCGTCATCGCCGATTGACGCATGTTCGGGATAGTTTTCCCGCAAAAGGGCGAGGGAAGTATCTGCTAGTTCATTTAAACCCAGTCGCAGATAACATTCGACCATGATTGCAACGCCATCTGCTACAGCCGGTGTTTCTTGAAAATTTTCGACTACGTACTGTGCACGACGCAATGCGGCAATGTAGGCGCGACGCTCAACGTAGTACTCGGCTACGTGTACTTCATATTCCGCTAAATTGTTGCGCAAGTATATCATCCTGCTACGCGCATCTCCTGAATATGGGCTGTCTGGATATAAGGCTAATAGTTGAGCAAAGTCATTGAAAGATTCTTGCGCGCGTCCTGGGTCTCGCTTAGTATGATCGATGGGCAAAAAGCGACTAAAGATACCTCCACCGTCAGTGAAAGACGACAAACCCTTCATGTAATAGGCGTAGTCTATGTTGTCATCGTCGGGATGAAGTCGAATAAAACGGTCGGCCGCAGCCCTTGCAGCCTCCGTATCATCGTTTTGATAGTAGGCAAATACAATTTCGATTTGAGCTTGCGCGGCAAAACGGCCGAATGGGAATCTTGTTTCAAGAGCCTGATAGGTAGAAATTGCACCTCGGAAGTTTTGACCATTTAGTTGATCTAATGCGCGTTCGTAAAATTGGGCTTCAGTTGAGAGGCCTGCGAATTCATCGTCATCGTCATCGTCACCGAATAAGTTGCATCCGCCCAGCAGAGTACCCATGGTAAGCAACAACAATAATTTCCATACTTTCTTAATCACATCTTTAACCCGGTGCGACCACCTCGATAAGCCTATATTTAAACACAGAGTCACTTTCAAGCCCATAGTTTACCTAGTTAAATGCCCTTGTTTGTGCTTTGAGAAGTGCAGTATGCCTCTGAATCGAGCTATCATACGCACATGTCAAAATCTATCTCACTGTCGGCAGAAGTTCCTGAGGCCTTAGAGGGTAATCGGTTGGACCAAATCGCTGCTATTTTGTTTCCCGAATATTCTAGAGGTCGCCTACAGATTTGGATTAAGGAAGGTAGCCTGAGAGTGAATAACAAATTGCATAGGGCGCGCGACAAATTGAAGCTCGGAGATTTGCTTGAAATTGATGCCAGCCTCGCTGGTGAAGAGAGACATATTCCTGAGGAGATGCCCTTAGATATTATTCATGATGATGAAGCCTTCGTGGTTCTGAATAAAAATGCTGGAACTGTAGTGCATCCTGCAGCAGGCCATGGTTCAGGCACGCTTTTAAATGGGTTGCTATTCGCTTTTCCTGCATTAGAAGGACTGCCTCGTGCCGGTATTGTGCATCGTTTAGATAAGGATACGACTGGTCTGATGGTGGTAGCGAAGACATTAGAAAGTCATGCTTCTTTGGTTGATCAATTGCAGAGGCGAGAGGTTACTCGAGAGTATGAGGCAGTCGTGAATGGTGTGCTGACCGGAGGAGGGGTTATTGACGCTCCGCTAGGTCGACATCCAGTTAACAGAAAGAAAAAAGCGGTGCTCGAAGGAGGAAAAAAGGCAATAACCCATTACCGCGTCCTTGATCGATTTAGGTCTCATACGCACGTACAGGTAAACTTAGAAACAGGTCGAACTCATCAAATAAGGGTGCACATGGCACATATTAATCATGGCTTGGTCGGTGATCCTTTATATGGCGGCCGACTTCGGATTCCTGTGGCTAGTAGTTTAGAGTTTTCTGAAAATTTGCGGAAATTTAAAAGGCAAGCACTTCACGCTAGGCGCTTAAGTTTCCGGCACCCGATAAATGATCAAGAAGTGGAGTGGAATGTAGATGCGCCATTGGATTTCAAAAATCTATTACTCTGCCTAAACAATGATAAAAATGTGACAAACTAAAAAGTATGGCTTCGATAATAAAAAGCGAACTTGATTGGCCGGCACCATCGAATATTCATGCCTTTGTTACTTCCCGTCAGGGAGGGTATTCAACTAAGAATTTTTCTTCGTTGAATTTAGCTTTTCATGTTGATGATAAGTTAGATTTGGTAGCACGAAATAGAGCTCTTTTGCAGGCATCAGTGTCTCGCGACTTAACATTTCAATGGTTGCGTCAAATACACAGTGCGTCCGTCTTCCAGGTGGATTCGTCGGGACCGGAAAAAAAAGGAGATGGTTTGTTGTGTAAAAAGGCAGGTATTGTTTGTTGTATTTTAACGGCTGATTGTTTGCCGGTATTTTTTACAAATAAACATGGAACCGAGATAGCTATCGCTCATGTCGGTTGGCGTGGCATGTCTAAGGGGATCATTCAAAATGTGGTTAATACAATGGAGTCAAACCCGAGAGAAGTCATCACTTGGTTGGGTCCGGCTATAGGTCCGTGTCACTTTGAGGTAGGAGAAGAAGTGAAGTTTATATTCAGCCAGTCGCACTGGCCCGATATGCTGAGGCACGAGATGCAACGATGCTTTTCTTGCGCAGGTGATCCTAAAAAATATTTTTTAGATCTATATCAAGCGACAAAAGTTATATTAAATTCCATGGGTATTAGCGAAGTTTATGGCGGAGATGAGTGTACCTATTGCCAGGAAGAAAAGTACTTCTCGTTTCGCAGAGATGGAGATACGGGGAGGATGGTAAGCGCTATTTTTATAGAGCCATAGTTGATAACTATACATACCCTTAGTTTTATGAAAAAACATGACGAGTCAGACGATAGCATAGATAATCTTCAGTCAGTAAAGGCGACTGTGGATTGGTTTGTTTTTAGCAGCGCTGCATTACTATTATTAACCCTTGTTATTTTAATCACTAGCTTCCCTGAATCCAGTAATGCGTTCATTGGCGAACTCTATTTCTTTGTGACAACGAGTGCTGGAGCTCTTTATGTTTTTGCTGCTATAAGTGTTTTAACTTTTCTCCTCTGGTTGGCATTTAGTTCATACGGATCAATAATTTTTGGGGAAGCAGCAAAACCTGTTTATCCTATTTTCTCTTGGTGTTCCATGCTGTTTTGCGCTGGGATAGGAGCGTCATTAATTTATTGGGGAGCTACTGAATGGGTTTTATATTATGTAGATCCTCCTTTCGGAGTGGATGCAAGATCCGATGAAGCAATTCGTTGGGCAACGGCTTATGGGCTTTTTCATTGGGGCCCTATTGGTTGGGCATTCTATTGCTTGCCGGCTATCGCCTTGGGGTGTTCTCATTATATTAAGAAGGCTCCAGCATTGCGACTGAGTTCCGCGTGTGCCCCGATCTTAAAAGGACAAGCTGATCGGTGGCCGGGCCGCATAATTGACTTGTTATTTTTGATTGGGGTTATTTCAAGTTCAGCGACAGGACTTGGCTTCGGTACCTCTGTGGTATCCTCATCATTGTCCGCATTAACGCGAGTCCCCGAAGGGCTGGGGCTCCAGTCGACTATCATCATTGCGGCGACCACATTGATCGCATACAGTGTTTTTAAAGGGTTAGAAAAAGGCATTCTTAGGTTAAGTACTATAAATATGGGTTTAGCCTTGGTATTCATTGCTTTCGTTTTTGTCTTTGGTCCGACTAAATTTATTTTCGAAATGAGTCTGTCTTCAATAGGCACCGCTATTACTGAGTTTGTTAGAATGCTCACCTGGACTGACCCAATGGAGCGAGCAGTGTTTGTTGAATCATGGACTGTTTTTTATTGGTCGTGGTGGCTTGCTATGGGACCTTTTATGGGTATGTTTATCTGCAGAATTTCTGAAGGTAGGAGCATTCGTCAGACGGTACTGGGCGTTTTAGGTTTTGGCAGTCTTGGATGCTTCTTGTTCTTTCTAGTGCTAGGGAACTATGCTTTACATTTGGAGTTATCAGGCTCTTATGGAGTGGTAGAAAAAGTTATCGAGACCAGCCCCTCCGAGGCGATTGCTGGAATAGTCGCCATGCTGCCCTTGGGGCAGTTCTGGTTGTTTTTCCTCGCCGTCATCGGCTTAATATTTATGGCCACTACCTATGATTCGGCATCTTATACCTTGGCCGCTGGGGCTACCCGAAGATTAAATGATCAAAGGCATCCTGCCCGTTGGCATCGAGTTTTTTGGGCAATAGCCTTGGGTGCTCTTCCCATCAGTTTGCTTTTTATCGGGGGTTTGCGGGAATTGCAAACGGCTTCATTGATTGCGTCTCTGCCCATCTTGTTTATTTATGTTTTGCTGGGTATTTCGATAATGAAGACCTTGCCAGGTGAGTTAAAAAAGGTGGATTGACCTTGCTATACGATTGTACGTAATGCATCTAAAGTCGCATTTGGTTGTTCGGAAAGCATTGAATGACCGCACGATTCCAACCGACAAACCCTGCTGTTTGGAATTAATTCTGCAACCTTTAGTGCATTAATAGGTGAGGTCATTTTGTCTTGATTCCCAACGATAACCAGGGTTGTAGTGTCAATTCTTGCAGCAAGTTCCGCCCCATCGTGAAATTCATTGCAGGCGTTCAGGTCTATAAAGAAAACATTCTCTTTTGCTCGTTCAAGCAAGCGTTGCCCGCCCATAGTCATGCAAATGCCGGGCGTTTCATTCCCTCCCATCTGGCCATAGTTGCTATGACTCCAGTTATTTGCCATATCAATTGCGTCCGAACTATTTACTCTCGCGCTATTTAGAAGAATATCAGACACTCGCATTGGCGTTGATGTACCCAGAAGAGCAAGCTTTCGGACTGTACCTGGGTATCTGGCAGCAAGGCTTAGGCCTATCAAAGAGCCCATGCTATGGCCCACTATCGCCGCGTTGTTTATTTTAAGTTTTTTACAAGCTTGGACTAACCAATCAGCTATCTCGCCAATACTCTTGTATGGTTCTCCCCCAGAGCGCCCATGCCCCGGTAGATCAAAAGCGTATACGTTATAATTGTGCCGAGCAAAATAGCGCGCAGGCATAACAAATACTGTGTGGTCCATTCCTGCGCCATGTAAAAAGATAACGTTTGGCTGATCAGGTTGATGTTTACCATTCCCAGTACTAAAAAATGTTTTTTGATTATTCACGGTAGTAAACATAATGTTATCCCTTCTGCGATGCTCTTAAACCACGACGTAAATCGGCGGTTAAATCTGAGTGATCTTCTAATCCAACGGAAAGACGAATTAAGCCCTCAGATATTCCAGCTGCGGTCAATGCCTCTGGATCCATTCTGTGATGAGTCGTACTTGCAGGGTGAATAACGAGCGACTTGGCGTCACCTACATTTGCCAGATGGGAAAAGACTTCAAGGTTTTCGATGAATTTAACGCCGGCTGTTCTTCCGCCTTTAATGCCAAAGCTAAAGACAGCACCGCAACCTTTGGGCAAGAGTACTTTTGACAACGCATGGTCAGGATGTGAGGTTAGCATTGGGTGATTTATCCATTCTACTTGCTCTTGCTCTTCCAAAAATTCAACTACCATTTTGGTGTTCTCTACATGCCGTTGCATCCGAAGAGGAAGAGTCTCGACTCCTTGTAATATCTGAAAAGCGGTCGTGGGGCTCATGCATGCACCAAAATCTCTTAATCCTTCTCTTCTAGCTCTAGTTATGAACGCGGCTGGCCCAAACTCTTCGGCAAAATTAAGATTATGAAACCCCTCATATGGCTCCGACATAGTAGGGAATTTTCCCGATTTTTCCCAATCGAAAGTTCCACCATCGACTAAAATGCCCCCGATAACAACTCCGTGGCCAGATAAGAACTTAGTGGCAGAGTGCAAGACAATATCTGCTCCCCAATCGATAGGTCTACAGAGGTATGGCGTTGTAAAAGTTGCGTCTAAGACAAGGGGTATCTTCGCCTTATGTGCTATTTCAGATACTTCAGGAATATTAAGAATTTCCAGGCCAGGGTTGCCGAGTACCTCAGCAAAAACTAGTTTTGTGTTTGGTCGAATGGATTGGGCGATCGCTTTCAAATCTCTCGGATCTACAAAAGTTGTTTCTATGCCAAAGCGTTTTAATGTGTAATCAAGCAGGTTATGAGTACCACCATACAGGCTCCTAGAAGAAACAATATGATCTCCAGCACTAACCAGCGTTGCTATGGCTAAATGAATAGCGGCTTGCCCACTAGCGGTGGCGATTGCGCCCACTCCGTTGTCAAGCATCGCAATTCTTTCTTCAAGAACGGCATTTGTCGGATTTGATAGGCGAGAATAGACATGTCCCGCGCGTTCAATATTAAAGAGACCGGCCGCATAGTCGGTGTCTTTAAAGACAAAGCTAGCGGATTGATAAATCGGCGTCGCTCGAGAACCGGTTGCGGGATCTGGTCGTTGGCCAGCATGTAGGCTTAAGGTATCAAACTTTAGAGTTGGGGGGACCGCCATACGACACTCCGTATTAAAATACATTTAAGTGAATTCAAAGGACGCCTCATATTATGTAAAACTCAAGTTAATACAAGTCCCTGATCTCAAGATTGGTTATAAAGTGAGAGAAGAAAATTAATGACCGATAGAAACTGCGATACGATTTATTTCTAGCAAATTATTACAAGTTTTGCGACGGCTGGGCTTAGTAAGGGTCTAGACTTGTTGTGGCAGAATTATTAGGCATATTAAAAAAGTCACCCAATTTTTGTACATAAAGAAGTGGGTGAGTAAGATGACTATGCGGATTAATTGAATTAAAAACACGTTTTGTCTTATTGAAAAATATATTCTAGGTCCCATTTATTAACTATCAATGTAAGAACACGGCGAATATGTGTTTTTTGGGCTGTGATAATGGACGTACTGGACTTGTATGCGATTTGATAAATTGACGAACAAACTACAATCGGCGTTTTCCGATGCGCAGTCCTTGGCGCTTGGGAGAGATAATAATGAGATTGATTCTGCTCATTTGTTGCTGGCCTTGATCGATCAGAAGGGCGGTTCGGTTCGGCCGCTCTTGGGCCAGGTTGGGTTTAATTTAGTCGAGCTGAGAAATCAATTGCTTGTTTTTTTGGATGGTCTGCCAAAGCTATCCAAGCACCAAGGTGAAATTCTGGTTTCTCCTGAGCTAAGTAAATTGTTGAATCAGGCTGACAAGTTGACCCAAGATCGGGGCGATTCGTTTATATCTAGTGAAGCGTTCCTATTGGTCGCTATGAAAGGTAGAAGTCAAGTCGGCAATATTCTAAATAATCATGGGGTTTCTACTCAGGCGCTTGAAAACGCTATATCAAATTTGCGTGGCGACGCTAATATTACGGATACTAATGCTGAAGATTCTTGGCAGGCTCTGCAAAGATATTGTATCGATTTGACTGAAAGAGCAGAAAGTAGTCAACTTGACCCGGTAATAGGACGTGACTCTGAAATCAGGAGAACAATTCAGGTATTACAGCGGCGCACCAAGAATAATCCAGTTTTGATTGGAGAGCCCGGTGTTGGTAAAACTGCGATTATAGAAGGTCTGGCGCAAAGAATTATAAACGGAGAAGTGCCTGAAGGGTTAAAAGACAAGAAAGTTCTTTCTTTAGATATGGGAGCATTAATAGCTGGAGCGAAATTTCGCGGCGAATTTGAGGAGCGATTGAAGGCAGTTCTGAGCGCGATAAGCAAAGAGGATGGATCAATCATTCTTTTCATAGATGAAATTCATACTGTAGTAGGCGCTGGTAAAGCCGAAGGTGCTATGGATGCGGGTAATATGTTAAAACCTGCTTTAGCAAGAGGTGAATTGCATTGCGTTGGTGCGACGACATTGGATGAGTATCGTATACATGTTGAAAAAGATGCTGCGTTAGAGCGACGATTTCAAAAAGTTTTGGTAGAAGAACCAACGGAAGAAGATACCGTGGCGATCCTTAGGGGGCTAAAGGAACGTTATGAAGTCCATCATGGAGTAGATATTACTGATTCGGCGATCATCGCGTCGGCGAATTTATCACAAAGGTATATTTCAGATCGGCAATTACCCGATAAGGCTATTGATTTAATTGATGAGGCCGCGAGTCTCATTCGCATGGAAATTGACTCTAAGCCGGAAGAGATGGATAAGCTGGAAAGGCGCTTAGTTCAATTAAAGATTGAGCGTGAAGCGTTAAAGAAAGATAGTGATCCCGCGTCCAGAGAGCGGCTAGATAAATTGGAAGAAGATATTTCAATATTAGAAAAAGAATTCTCTGACCTAGAGGAAATTTGGAAGGCTGAAAAATCGTCTCTTCAGGGGATACAGTCGATTAGAAGCTCTTTAGAGAAAGCCAGAGCCGATATCGAGTCCGCTCGCAGAGCGGGAGATCTGGCCCTAATGTCAGAGATTCAATACGGACTTATTCCTAGTTTAGAACAAAGGTTAGAGGGCGCCGCTGAAGCGGAAGCTGCCGAGAGGAAATTGCTCAGAAATAGGGTGACAGAAGAAGAGATCGCCGATGTAGTTTTTCGCTCCACGGGTATCCCTGTCAGTAAAATGCTGCAAGGTGATAAGCGGCGCTTATTAGAAATGGAAAGTTCCTTGCACACTAGAGTAATTGGTCAAGAAGACGCTATTTCCGTGGTATCTAATGCAGTAAGGAGATCTCGATCAGGATTGTCGGATCCAAGTCGGCCCAACGGATCATTTCTGTTTCTTGGGCCAACAGGTGTCGGTAAAACGGAATTAAGTAAGGCGTTGGCTGAATTTTTATTCGATACTGAGCGAGCTATGATACGCGTTGATATGTCTGAATTTATGGAGAAGCATTCAGTTGCTCGGTTAATAGGTGCGCCTCCCGGATATGTTGGTTATGAAGAGGGCGGCTATCTTACTGAAGCGGTAAGAAGGAGGCCATATTCCGTTTTGCTACTAGATGAAATTGAAAAGGCTCATTCCGATGTTTTTAACATTCTTCTCCAAGTTATGGATGACGGCAGGCTAACAGATGGCCATGGGCGGACTATCGATTTTAGGAACACGGTAATTGTAATGACATCAAATCTGGGTTCTGATCGGATTCAAGAATTGATGGGCGACGAATCTTCCGACAAAAACTCATATGAATTTTTAAGAAAAACGTTGAATGATATTATTCTCAAGCATTTCTCGCCGGAGTTTGTTAACCGAATTGATGATACTGTCGTTTTTCATCCTTTACTTAAGAATCAAATTCGAGACATTGCTAGAATTCAGATTGAGCTTTTGAACAAGCGGCTCGATGAGAATCAATTGAGCATCCAATTGAGTGAAGATGCTCTGGATAAACTCGGAGAGATTGGCTACGACCCGCTTTATGGGGCTAGACCATTAAAGAGGGCTATACAAAATAGAATTGAAAACCCATTGGCGGAAGAAGTGCTTAAGGGTTCCTATGCAGCGGGACAACAGATAGCTGTTGATATAAACCCGTCTGGAGAGTTTCTTTTTAGTTGCGCGCCTTTAGAGATTTCTAGGTAGCTCCTGTTGCTTGGTCGTAGCGGTTATTGAATTCATAATTACTTGACTTTTAAAGAAAATCTGAGAAGATACGGGCCGGCTTGGAAAACCCAAACCTTCCTGCAGCGGTCTATTCGCGCCGTAACCCGGCAGTTTTTTAGGCTACTGTAAAGGTGACGAACAACATCTACCTTGGGTCCTTATAACGTTATCGCGTCTGGGGCCGACATTATTGCAATACTCTTTGCTGCTTTTACGGGAAAGGGATCGCTTAATGTCAAAACTTACTAATGGGAAATTAATATAGCAACTGGCTGCGAGAGTCGCCGTTGTTTTTGATTTTGTTTGATTGAGGCTTTACTAAATCGTTTATATAAACAGAGGCAATTAAAGTGGATCAACTATCTGGTGGTGAAATGCTTATTCGTGCTTTGCATGATGAAGGCGTTGAAATCATATTTGGCTATCCTGGTGGGGCTGTGCTCCATATTTATGACGCGTTATTCCAGCAGGATCGGGTAGAGCACATTTTGGTGCGTCACGAACAGGCGGCAACTCACGCTGCTGATGGCTATGCGAGGGCAACGGGTAAAGCTGGTGTGGTTTTAGTTACGTCGGGTCCTGGAGCGACAAACGCGGTGACGGGAATCGCTACCGCATACATGGATTCGATTCCAATGGTTGTGATTTCTGGTCAAGTCGATAGTAAAATGATTGGTACGGATGGCTTTCAAGAAACTGATATGGTTGGCATATCCCGCCCTATCGTTAAACATAGCTTTATGGTTCGGAAACCTGAAGATATTCCATTGGTTGTGAAGAAGGCATTTCACATCGCTGAATCTGGGAGACCAGGCCCTGTAGTCATTGATATTCCCAAGGATGTTACTGACCCAGGGATCACTCGGCCTTATAAATATCCTGAAGACATAAAAATTAGATCGTATTCAGTTCCCACAAAAGGGCATTCCGGCCAGATAAAAAAAGCTGTTGACGCGTTGTTAGCTGCCAAGCGGCCTATGATCTATACAGGGGGCGGTGTTATTCAGGGGGAAGGCTCGGAGCATCTCACTGAATTAACCAAGAAGCTTGGCTTTCCTATTACTAATACGTTAATGGGATTGGGAGCCTATCCCGCTTCCGATAAACAGTTTTTAGGCATGTTGGGTATGCACGGAACTTATGAAGCCAATATGGCGATGCATCATTGTGACGTTCTTCTGTGTATCGGCGCCCGCTTCGACGACAGGGTCACTAACTCAGATACATCGAAATTTTGTCCGGATGCCACAATCTTGCATGTTGATATAGATCCCGCTGCGATATCTAAAACGGTAACGGCAGATGTTCCTATTGTTGGGGCAGTCGCTCCGGTGCTGCAAGAAATGATCGATTTAGTAAGTCAGCCAGATAAGAATGTTGATAAGCAAGCTCTGGAAAATTGGTGGGCTCAAATCGAAAGCTGGCGTCAAAAGGAGTGTCTCAAAGTAGTCCCTTCAAAAGAGGGAATTATCCTTCCCCAAGAAGTCATCCAAGCTGTCCATGATATCACTGAAGGTGAGGCTTACGTTTCTTCAGACGTTGGGCAACACCAAATGTTTGCGGCACAATATTATGGCTTTGACAAGCCAAGGAGATGGATTAATTCGGGTGGTTTGGGAACGATGGGCTTTGGGTTTCCTGCCGCTATGGGCGCGCAGTTCGGACACCCTGATGCTATTTCTGTTTGTGTTACTGGTGAAGGCAGTTTCTTAATGAATCAACAAGAGTTTGCGACGTGCATGCAATATCGTTTGCCGATTAAAATCATTTGTCTTAACAATCAAGCGCTGGGGATGGTCAAGCAATGGCAAGATATGCAGTATGGAGGGAGACATTCTCACAGCACATATGCAGAATCTTTGCCGGATTTTACAAAATTAGCTGAAGCTTATGGTCATGTTGGAATCCAGATCGCGAATAAAGATGAACTTTATCCAAAACTGGAAGAAGCGTTTGCCTTGAAAGATAAGCTAGTTTTTGTAGATGTGCTTGTTGATCCCAATGAGCATGTCTACCCAATGGCTATAAAAGGCGGGTCCATGAAAGATATGGTACTGAGTAAGACGGAGAGGACATAAGATGAGACACATTATATCCGTTCTTATGGAAAATGAGCCAGGAGCCCTATCACGCGTGGTAGGGCTTTTTTCCCAGCGACATTACAACATAGACTCATTGACTGTTGCCCCTACTGAGGATCAGTCTCTGTCCCGCCTAACCCTCACCACGACCGGTGATGAAGCGCGGATCGAGCAAATTACTAAACACCTCAACAAGCTCATAGATGTTGTGAGGCTCGTAGATTTGACTGAGGGAGCGCATATCGAGCGAGAACTGATGTTGATAAAAATCAAGGCGGTTGGTTCCCAGAGGAGTGAAATAAAACGAACAGTTGATATATTTCGAGGGCAAGTTGTAGATCTCTCGAGTACGGTTTTTACAGTTCAGTTGACCGGGGCTGGGGATAAACTAGACGCTTTTATTGCCGCTCTTGGAGAAAATGTTGTGCTCGAAGTTGCGCGGACTGGAGTCTCTGGAATTTCGAGGGGTGAGAAAACACTATCTTTGTGAGTTAAGAAACCAAAAGCACCGCTATCATCAGCTCGCTTTTGGTTTCTCTAATTGGCTTGATCGTTTATCGCTTTTGCATGCCGCACTTAGTAACTAATTCTCTAGATTGCCTTCTTCATCGATGTCATATGTTTTCGTAGTCTTTTCCCTACTCGCTCTATGGGATGCGACCGAATCGAATCGTTTATACTAATAAGGTGACTATTATCTACGCCCAAATCGCTTGATTGAAGTCCTTTCCCTATTACATCCGTATCAATATTCTTCATAAAGTCGGCCAATAGCGGTACGCATTCGTGTGAGAACAAGTAACAACCGTACTCTGCAGTGTCTGAGATTACCTCATTCATTTCATAAAGTTTTTTGCGTCCAATTAAATTCGCTATGAGGGGCACTTCATGGAGCGATTCATAATAAGCGGATTCTTCGATAATGCCGCTCGAGGTCATTGTCTCAAAAGCCAGTTCCACGCCGGCTTTGATCATCGCGACCATGAGTATTCCGTTGTCAAAGTATTCTTGTTCATTAATTGCGACATCTCCAGCAGAGGATTTTTCAAAAGCTGTTTCCGCGGTGGCTTCTCGCCATGTCAACAATTTCTTATCGTCGTTCGCCCAATCTTCCATCATTCCGCTTGAGAAATTACCAGTGATGATATTATCCATATGGGTTTCAAAAAGAGGTGCCATTAGATCTTTCAGTTCGCCTGCTAACTCTGAGGCAATTATTTTTGCAGGGTTAGAAAGGCGATCCATCATATTGGTAATCCCGCCGTGTTTGAGACCTTCTGCGATTGTCTCCCAACCGTGCTGAACAAGTTTCGACGCATACCCTGTCTCTATTCCTTTCTCGATCATCTTGTCGTAACAAAGAAGTGATCCGGTTTGCAGGATTCCGCATAGGATCGTTTGTTCTCCCATCAGGTCAGATTTCACCTCAGCGATGAAAGATGATTCAAGAACCCCGGCCCGATGCCCGCCTGTAGCCGCGGCATAAGCTTTCGCGATATCCAAGCCAGTATTACTCGGATCATTTTCGGCATGGACGGCAATCAACGTTGGTACACCAAACCCACGCTTGTATTCTTCTCGAACTTCTGTGCCGGGACACTTTGGCGCAACCATAATTACCGTGAGATCTTCTCTAATTTGCATGCCTTCTTCTACTATATTAAAGCCATGAGAGTATGCTAAACATGCCCCTTTTTTCATCAAGGGCATCACCTGATCAACCACAGGGCTGTGCTGCTTGTCCGGGGTCAGGTTTAGAACTAGATCTGCGGTGGGTATAAGTTCTTGATAGGTGCCTACCGTAAAACCGTTTTCCGTAGCGTTTTTCCAGGAGGTGCGCTGTTCCGAAATTGCAGCCTCTCTTAATGTAAATGAGACATCTAGGCCGCTGTCACGCATATTTAGCCCTTGATTTAGGCCCTGAGCTCCGCATCCTACGACTACGACCTTAGCGCCTTTCAGTTTGTTTACGCCGTCATTAAACTCTAATGGATTCATAAAGCGGCATTTGCCCAACTGCTCTAGCTGCAAGCGCAGAGGCAGGGTATTGAAGTAGTTCATGGAATAACTCCGTTCCTTGTTGTAGAGATTTTTTAGCAAAATTATGCTGAGGCGGGATCATATAGCATCTAATATCATGGGTAAAATAGTAAAAAGAGTCACTGTATGCTTAAAAACAGCTATATAATCGAAATATCTTGGGATTAGAGGTGTTTTTTAGGATTGATGGATACTGACAAACTGGAAGAAGAAACAGAAAAAGATATTAATCTGCCGATCGACGAGCATGAGGAAATCGTCTCCGAGGGCGGGAAGAAAGTTCTGCGTCGTGGCGTTTATTTATTACCCAATCTTTTTACACTCGCAGCCTTGTTCTCGGGATTTTATGGAATCATAGCGGGTATGTCCGGCAACTTTAATGAAGCTGGTTGGGCGATTTTTATTGCGGGAATATGCGATGGGCTCGATGGCCGCATTGCTCGCTTGACTAATACTCAGTCCGCATTTGGAGCAGAGTTCGATAGCCTGTCGGACATGGTTTCTTTTGGTATGGCACCCGCTCTTATTATATTTACTTATGCTCTTGCCCCTTTGGGCCAAATTGGATGGGCGGCTAGCTTTATGTTTATGTCATGCGCGGCTCTCCGTCTGGCTCGATACAATGTGCAATTGGGAACTGTAAACAAGCGCTTCTTTTTGGGTCTGCAAAGTCCGGTGGCAGCTGGAGTAGTGATCGGTATTCCTTGGGTGGGATTTCACTATGGGGTTGAAATCACACAAGGCGTGTCGTATGCGTCTGCTTTTTTAACCGTGCTGGCTGGCTTATTTATGATTTCAAACTACAAATATTTCAGCTTTAAAGAGCTAAATTTCAAAGGGACGGTACCTTATATGGTGTTTGTCCTTACAATAGTATTACTGGTCGTGATTGCTCAAAATCCACAGGAAACGCTTTGGCTTATTTGTATTACCTATGCTATGTCTGGTCCTATCGTCTGGGTATATAAAAAGCAAATTAAAGAAAGGAGAACAGATGGGGATTAGGAAAAGGACGAACCTAAAAGCTCAAGTTCTGATAAAGATTAACGGGAATGGTTGATCAAAAAGTGATAAACAACCGTATCAAAGAGAATAATAAAAGAATATCAATACCACTAATGACAAATAACTAAGTTTAGCCAACGGGTGATTTTACATGTTAATTAAGAAGCCATCAGATATCCAGCCATCAGAGATCACATCAGAAAGTGCTTATCGAAATAGGCGAAAGTTCATGGTCGACGGTGGGAAATTTCTTGCTGGTGCGGCTGCTGCAAGTGCCGTTCCTTTGATAGCACACTCCCAGACTGGAGATGCACTCAAAGCGCGTGCTCCCGCCGAGATGAGGCGTTCGCCTCCCTCCGCTTGGTGGGCTGATAAATTTACGAATATCAAACCTGCTCCTGATACTGAGCCATTTTTTACTGGGGAGGCTTTAACTCCCTACGAAGATGTGACCATCTACAATAATTTTTACGAGTTTGGTATGAATAAATCGGATCCAGCGACGCGATCTGGTGAATTTAAAACCGACCCATGGTCCGTGGAAATCACTGGAGAAGTCGATAAACCCGGAACCTATAACCTTGAAGATATTCTAAAGCCAGTAGACCTTGAGGAGCGTATTTACCGGTTGCGTTGCGTAGAAGCTTGGTCAATGGTCATACCATGGATTGGTTTTCCGTTGGCAGATCTGATAAAGCAATTTCAACCAACATCTAGAGCGAAATTTGTTGAATTTGAGACTATCGTTGACGCTGATTCGATGCCGGGTATTAACTCTCGATTTGCGATCGTCAGATGGCCCTATCGTGAGGGTCTTCGGATGGATGAGGCCCTCAACCCACTAGCCTTTATGGCCGTTGGGCTATATGGTTCTTATTTGCCCGCGCAAAACGGTGCCCCGATGAGGTTGGTGGTGCCTTGGAAGTACGGATTCAAGAGTATTAAGTCAATCGTTAAAATAAATTTCCGAGAGAGTCAGCCAAGCACCACTTGGGTGGATCTGCAGAGTCGCGAATACGGTTTCTACGCTAATGTTAATCCTGATGTTCATCACCCTAGGTGGCGCCAAGATATGGAAAGAAGATTACCTCAAACCTTGTTCAGCCGGAGGGTAATTGAAACGCAAATGTTTAATGGATACGGAGAGCATGTTGCGCACCTCTATGACGGTATGGACTTGGCCAGTTTCTATTAGCGCGTTGTCTTTGTAGTCAGCCCTCTAAATATTTATGGATATTTTATTAAAGCGAACGGTCTTTCTGTTGGCTCTGGTGCCCTTTTTTTTGCTTTTGATTAGGGTGCAGCAAAATAATCTTGGTCCTGATCCAGCCCAAGAGCTTTCCATAGAAACAGGAGAGTGGGCCTTGAGATTTTTACTGATAACTCTAGCCTTAACGCCGCTTGCTCAACTTACAGGTGAAGTTCGATTTGTGCGTCAGCGGCGCATGCTTGGGCTGTTCGCCTTGTTTTATGCTTCAGTACATTTTCTATCGTGGATGGCATTCATACTTGGTTTTCGGTGGATGGCTATCGCTGAAGAATTGTTGGAAAGACCCTATATAACCATTGGCTTCGCTGCATATTTAATTATTCTAGCTCTCGGTGTTACTTCACCAAGGGCAATGGTGCGTCGGTTAGGGAAAAATTGGAAAAGATTACACAAGTTAATTTACCTTGCTGCTGTTCTGGCATTAATACACTTGTTATGGATACTTCGAACCGATATTCAGGAGGCCGTATTATATGGTGGTATTTTGGCTGTGTTGTTGGGGTATCGCGTTTTTCGAAAGCTTGGTCTCATTAAGCGTTAATTCTAAGCGAAATATTTGGTAGAGGTGTTTTAAAGCAGGCCATTAATGCCCTTGCGGGCTGGCGCTATCAGCGTATAATACGCCGCCTCTGTGTCTTTAGGTGCAGAGTTTTGTTCTTTAAAAATTTGATCAAGCAATAGAGGTGGGTGCTTGCTTTAAGGGTGAGAGATCTAATTAATTAGGTCTCGGTCTTTGTTTGCTATTTGCTTTGGTAGATAGTGAATGATTGAGGCCTTGTCAAAGTAAGC
>JAQWOJ010000019.1 GCA_029245905.1 Gammaproteobacteria bacterium | reverse complement strand
AATGGAGGTTTGCTACCTTCTACCGGCGGAAGACTTGATGGTCTGCTTGCTGCAGTACTTAACCCTATTACGCCAAGACAACGGTCCGGGTGCAGCTTAGCCATGGCCCAAACTACAGCGCCGCCCCAATCATGCCCGCAGAAAACGGCTTTTTCGATACCTTTGGTATCCATCATGCCGACTAGATCATCACAGAATATGCCTAAATCATATTGCATTGGGTCTTCAGGGCCTCCCGTTAGACCGAATCCGCGTTGGTCGGGGGCAATAGCATGGTAGCCAGCATCCGCAACAGCATCGATTTGGTCGCGCCAACTAAAAGCGAGTTCCGGCCATCCGTGACAAAAAACTACGGCGGGCCCCGTGCCCTTTTCATACACTGCCATATTAATGCCGTTAGTCTCGACAAAGCTTGGAGCAGGCATCATGGGTGCCGGGTAAACTTCGTTACTAGCTCCATGGCCTCTCATAGAGAGAATAGTAGTTCCGAGTCCGGCTATAACACCGTTTTGCATAAATTTTCTTCGTGTAAATGACATAGGTTAGCTGCTTTTTAGCAATATGATATTCATATGTAGAATATACTATAGAAATCGGCTAGTAATGAAGAATAAGAGGGGCAGGGATGTGGTCCCGGCAACAACAGCCAGATCAGCGCCTACTTTTACTCCACCCTATAGGCCTGATCGGCCCAGGGTTCGCGGTCTTCTTTACCACCGAAAAAATCCGGATCATCTGCGACTGTCTGCATATCCAGACCGATGCTGTCGGCGCGCGAAAAGACGGATAATGCGTCAGACAATTCGGCGACAATCTCTGGAAAATCACTGGCAATATTCTGTGTTTCAAGCGGGTCTGCTTCCACATTGAAAAGCCGAAATTCGCTGCCCTTTTTTGCAAGCTTATAGGGATAGCGGTAAATCGCGTCAGACCATGCGTCTTGACTGGCATGCACCAAATAATCCCGGTCCGGCGCCGGAGCACTGTTCTGGATTGGAAAGGCGTTCATTTGCTGAATTTCTCTCAATCCTCGTGCTCGCAGAAAGTTCGCATTCTGCTATCGGAAAAGGGTGTAGATTATCACTCCCACGAGATCGATCTGACAAAGGCCGAGCATATCAGACCCTGGTTTCTGGGGATCAATTCCCGCGGCGTCGTTCCAGTGCTCGCTCACGACGGCGACGTCTATGTCGAGAGTAATGATATCCTGCGATATATTGATAAAACTTTCCCTTCAACAGGGTTTAGCTGGATCCCGGACGGGGATGAAAACCAAAAGTTAGTCGACAAATTGTTACAACTGGAAGACGACCTTCATGATGACCTGCGAGTGGTCACTATGGGATTTCTTGTGCCCCACAAGGCGGCGAAAAAAACTGATGCAGAACTTGAAGCATATGCCCGAAATGGCTTGGATGACCCATACCGGGCTAAGCAAATCGCCTGGTGGCGCGCCTTCGGCGAACACGGCATCACAACCACCCAGGCCGAAGAGGCTGTTGTCAATTTTCATCACGCCTTTTCTGAGTTGAACGCGATAGTCAAAGATCGGAACTGGTTGCTGGGCGATAGCCCAACGGTGCTCGATATAGCCTGGTTCATCACTCTTCACCGCGTGATATCCGCTGGTTTCCCGATGGGGAATTATCCCGCCTTGAACTGCCTGTATAAGCGTATGAAGGCCCGGCCTTCTTTCCATAAAGAGATTAAAAAGGGCCCTGTTTTTATTCAGGTTGTGGGTGTGGTTTATCGATTTTTCCGCCGCCTGAAGGGCACAAGCCTCAAAGCTGTATATAGACGGTTGCTTTGATGCCACCTTCAACCAAAATTCGATGATATCTGTAATGTAATTACTAAATCCCATCAAATAGTAAAACAAGCATCAGTCCCTCTCTTTTTGCTAGGCCTTGACGACCCTCAAAGTTATGATATTCGAGCCTTAGCCTACTGCCCATGCGCGGAGCCCAAAGCATGCCGATTTTATGATTCAAGCCAAATCTATCTGAATTCAAATTGTGCATATCGTTGTCAATTTCAAAATCTAGATCGATTTCAATGAAAAAATTGAAGTCCGATGCGGAGCGAATCGGCCACGTTTGAAGAAAACTTGTTCGGGCCACACTGATAGTCTCATTATCACCAAATGGTTCAATGAATGACGATTTGTCTTTGCTTAAACTTTTGTCATAGTCATATCTTAGGTAGTGGGCTCCAGTGCGCCAGTGACTTTGTCCACCAAGCCAAGAAAAACTCCGAATGATGTCGAAATTAGCGTAAATTCGGTTGCTGGTGACATCGTATCTTTTATCTTGAGCTCCAGCAGCCATAGATTGCATTTTATGTGTGCCTTGCCAGTCTAAAAACTCCACTTTGCCGCTTAAGGACCATTTCTCATTTATCTGTTGCCCGCCCTCCAGTCGAATACCAATGCCGTCGCCCGATCTTGACATAGGCATACTTTCTGGTCTGCCCACATTCGACTCAGCTATTATATTTGCGCCGAAGTAAGAGGCCGATGGGTTTGTATTTGTATTTGATTTAGTGGCTAGCAACCCAATATCAAACCTCTTAGCGCTAGACCTAAAGTAATTATCGATTTCAAAGTCAGCATGCCTTGCCGTGGTTTGTAAGAAGAATTTATATTTCTCATTGTTACCCATTGATAATAAAGAATTAAACTGGGCTATCTTGCTTGAAGAGTTTAAGGAATCTTGATTGGGAGTCCCATTGTCATTTCTATTCGACAACGAAAAAAATCGGTAACTCATATTCCGCATTAACAAGTCACCAAGCGGTGCATCCAAAGCTAGGCTTCTTCTAAGTCCTGACTTCATTAAATTTTGATTAAATGAATCTTCATTAGAACTATGGGAAATATCTGGCATAAGGCTGATTACTAGCAAGAGCCCACCCCAAACTAAGTTTGGCTTTGTGTAATTTGCTTTGTTTTTTATCCCGAACCTCCTTATCTGTCGTGTTGTGGGTGCGACGGAATGTCGCAGGGCACATTACCTGCAATTGGGAGGTGTGTCAAATTGTCGCACTTTTCTTATGAAAGTACGGCTAAGAAATATGTTCAAGATAAGCTCAAGGGTGGTAAGACTTACAAAATACAGCCCTTGCAGGGGGTAGGGGAAAATACGGCAGAGTCTTAACTGAGTTCTGTCATCATAGATTTACTAAGCGTTGTCTGCTGGATTTAGCCATCCCTTATGTGGATTTTAAGCAAGAAAGAATCAAAGCCCATAAGGACAATCTGAAGGCTTTTTAAAAGATGGCAATCTCCCATTAGTGGAGCTGTTAATAATTAAGGCGACAGGAATTGGCACAGGAATCGCACTCCTTGTATCGGTTTCTGTCACCTTGTCTCACCTTTTAGCTCTAAGTAAATCAAGCACTTACCTTAGTGTCAAAAGATGGTAAAAAGTATCGCTAAGAGTTCGAAGCCCCCAAGGCGACTACCTAACTTCTCTTTACTATCATGTGGTTACGACAAATCCAAGAAATCACTTTAAGTTTATGAAGACCAAAATGTCGCTTTTTAAGAAATCTTAACCACGGGGCAGCCTATCTAATAGGTGGCTATCCTTTTTCCAAGATGTTCATTCGCTATAATCATTAGAAATAACCGTTAGCTCCGTCCCATTAACTGGTCTGATTATTCCTCTGGTGGCGGCCATGCCGAGAATTTTTCGAGGCCATCATGTATTGCTTCAAAAGGTAAAATGCTGCTCTCGCAATGAACGTGTACGGTGGGTTGCCAGGCTTCTATAAATTCGCTCATTTTTTCTGTGAAAGTTCCAGGAAAGACGGAGATAAAATCTACATCTTCATCAGTATCATTAAAAATGGAGTGAGGTCTTTGATAAAGCGCGTTGATCATTACCACACCGCACTTAGAGCAATATAAACGACCCAATCCACCAAAATTTGGATTGTCATCCCAGCTCTCAAAATTTGGGTTCCCTGGGCCTGGGTCGCCCGGCCTTAATATATCAAAGCCCTTAGTTATCGTTATTTCAAACTCACCCTCACGCTTGTCTCCGGTCTTAGGGCAAATATTAGCTGTGTCCGCATAGATGACCTGATACAGCGGAGCAGAATGCGCTCGCCGGCATGCCCAGCAGTGGCAAAAAGCGGATATTGCGGGCTCTTCAGTTTTTAGTTCTATTTCAACTGCACCACAAAGGCACATCGCTGTAGCTTCTTTTTTTGTGCCACTTGGATAACATTTGGCCGCTAGTTCTGGGTCACTATCAACTAATAGACCGTCATCAGACATGTTTCTCTCCTACTGAAATATTGTGAGTATTAGTGATTCAATACCAATAGTTAGTCAACTAATATGAGCTTATTAGATTGTAATCATATGGTAAACGCATCAGATGAGTTTTCTTGAGCAATATACTAGCCAAGGACTGATCCGATTTGGGCATTAATTTCTTAAATTTTTACTGCATTTTTACAATAAGAAAGTGATCAAAGTGATTATTTTTAAAAGTAAAAAGTTATACCGTGAGTTGCGATGGGAGATATTTGGACATATATTTATCCTATCCAAAGCCTAATTCCTTGAATCTCAGAGTAGCGATAGAAGGGAGATATGAGTACAAGATTTTTGGCTCACTTAATATTTATTAATTATAAATCTATCGAATTTTCGGAGAATAAGCATGGGGAAAGTCATTTTTTGGGTCACAACGTTTTTTACTTCTATGGTCTGTATAAGCTCATCTCTTGCCCAAGGAGGAAATTTAAATGAAGTCTTGCAGTGTACATTAAAACCTGGCTTTTCCTTGGAAGAGGTTGTCTCAGTGGGGAAAGCTATTCCGCGCAATGAGAATGGACCAAATTTGGTTTTTTATAGAGAGCCTGTTATAGCTCCGGCATCTAGGACAGGTAGCATTAATGTCGTTAGATATTGGGATAATTTTGAGCACATGATTAGAGGCTTAGAGACCCAAGCGCCATCCGGGCCAAGTCAGCACTTCTTCGCGATGGTCGACTGTGCTGGAACTCGATCAGTTGGACGAAATATGTCTCTAGTCGAACAGGGCACGGCTGCCCCTTATGAAGGAGGTGATATTGATGAGAGTTATGTCGCAATAAGACAATGTACCTTAAATTCTGGCAACGATATGCAAGATGTAATGAGTTTGCTTCGCGAATTTGATATGGACAATAGGGCTGACGGCGATAGAACAGGCTATGGCATCCTACAAATTCTAGCGAGCGGTCAAGATGGTGAAATGAATACGGCTTTTGCAATTAGAGCTATAGGGGAAAACGCGATCGGCCTAGGGAGGAGACTAGACGCTATGCCCTGGAATACTCCTGAATCGAATTCCCCTGCTACCTGCGGGAGCCTGTCCTTGTGGAAGAGCTATGTAATTCACTGGGGTAGTTAGTTTTTTATTCTGTTGCCGAGAACCTATCTCGGCAACAGAGATTCTGAGCCTTTAGGGACGTCGCCCTTTTTTATTTAATACTAGGGTGGGCGGAGTCTTATGCTTAGATCTAATCTGCAGGGCGAATCTCCCAGAATTTGAGATCTACGTCTTTAGTGAGAATGTTTACATCTAAAATTACGAAGTTGACCGCTCCATTATTGCAAGCGTCTGTAAAGTAGACATGGGCGTTAGCTTGATCTCTCCTAAAGGTTCCCATATGCGGCGTGTTGATAAGTGTGCCGTCCTCTAAAAAGGTTCGTGCCTCCCCAATAAGCTTGCCTCGAGCACGATCTTGCGGGTTATGAAAGTATTCATGTGTCAGGAAGGGTGAACCGTATCCGTCAACCTTGCCCTCGAAATCAAAAGAGGTCGAGTTTTCATTTATTGTCATCCTCGTGATTTTCATTTTGCCACGACCATCTGGGTTTGAAAGATCCATGATTAAACTCCTAAAAAAAATATGTATTTAAAAAATTTTAATTATTTCTTATTCTGTATCGTTATTCTTTTACAAAATAACCAACACGATCGTCACTATAGGTGCCAACCCAAATCGTATTGTTGACCCGTAGAGCAGAGCTTGCGCCTTGTCATGCTGCATCGCTGCTCATGCCTCCAACACGACTTGTTTTTAGAGTATTGGCATTGATTTCAAGGGCTGACCAACGGTCACTAAAAGCATTCCCATCAATCGACAGAGCTAGGTTACTTGAAGCCAGCCAACACTGCTTAGCTAAAAAGGCTGGTTTCTTCAGTTTCCTTAATAAAAGATACTACACATACCGGGCTACAAGAAAGTTTTTATGAAGGCTTGTGTACGTAGCAAAACCTAATGTTAGAACACCATTTTGGAGAACGGGTAGAAGCTAAGAAAAAGAAGGCCAATCATAAGCAAAAAAAATATGAGTAAGATTAATTTTTTCATTACTAAAGGCTCTCCCTTTATGTGTCTGGATCATGCTCTGCATCGACAGCTTATATAAAGCTACGAGACGAAACTGCTAACTGACCTTGAGTCTGCAATCAATTCACGGACTTTTTGCTCTAAAGTTGCGATAGATTCAAGAAAATTTAGAATCTGCTTTTGTTGGTTGACAAGCTGCGAGGCAATGGATGGATTAAGCTTGTATTTTATCAGCGCCATACCAACTTAATTGAACTGGGCGGAGCTAATATCATAGAACCGAATACCTCGAGCAATCCCTATTTCTTAACTTGCTATATAATATACGCCTATATTATCAACAGTGCATCGGAGCATGATGGATATTACTAACAGTATATTCATGAGCGCTTGATACATGTTCCGAGATAAGGACTTACGCGGACCTTATAATTTTGTGCAACATAAGTAAACGTGAAATTTACAGTATCTATAGCGAGGCTATCAATGCCGATGCCCTCAAACAAGGACATGCAATTCAAGAATTCGTTAGACATCCAATAAGGTTCAACTGTGTGGGAGTTACCGTTCGGCTCTCTGATGACTTTGTCGGTATCTGCGGCAAAATATGTGCCGCTATTTTTTCTGATCTCACTTTTCACTAACACACTTGGTGCAACAATAGCCCTATCAATCTCTCATTCACAACCATAAATATCTGCTGTGTTCGGGATAGAAAAGCAAATTAGAATTATTGTTGTTATTAGCTTACTCATGATCATGTAGTTCGCACGAAACCTTCAAAAGGTTTTTGAAATTCGGCGCCGAAACCTGAGAGTATTTTTTTGGCCTCGTCATTTACATTACCGAAAACAATAAACTTTGTTACCTGCACGGCCTCTTCAAAGAAATAGAAATACGGCTCCATGTTTTTTCCATGTGCAAGCACAGCCTGGTTGTCCTTGTAACGTTCGTATATAGTAAGTTTGGTCTCATCTTCGTTTAAGCAATATTCGTACGCTAATGCTCCAGGTTCATGTTTTTTGACGTGAGCTACTATCTCTGCAAGCTTTTCGTTCACAAGCTCTCTATTCACTATCGCTCCCTCGTATACCCAATGAATCAATTCGGTCATAATTATTCCTTTTTTAGGATCTTAGAAGTTTGCCTTTTAATGGGGGCGCAATAGAAGCCGGAGTCAAAATGTCGTTGATAGCTCTTGATTCGCAAATGGTTAAAGAAACGCGATGCATTTGATTTCTATTTTATAGTCTGCTGATACTAGCGCAGTAGTGCCAACCAGAGTTTGAGAAACTTCTGGTTTGCAGCCATAGATTTCCTCTCGTGCTAGAAATATTGCACCAACATTTTCCATGCACTCGTTCATGTCCGTGACAAACCAAGTTTCATCGATTATGTTATCTAGAGAGGCTCCGAATTCTTTAAGCACATTTCGGATATTGATGTAACAATTCTCCATCTGTCCTTTAATACTTTTCGGAATTCCTCCATCCTCTCCATCTCCAAGTTGGCCGGAAAGAGTCAAAATATTTCCAACTTGAACCCCTTGTGAGAAGAAGTCTGAATAAGGGCCGCTTCTATATAATTTCTTATCTATTTTCATAATTCATCTCCCAAAATATCTCGTTATTATTAACAGAGAAGCAGAATAGGGTCAAAGTCTGGGAGTCGAGGATCTTTGGATTTTGCAAGAATTTAACGATAGAGGCTGTTTCCCTTTTGCTTCATGGTTTTTTGCTAAAACGCGGAATGTTTCATAAGGCCACTTATCAGGGTTGAGTCTTGCTAAGACTGGAAGTACTATCAAAATTAAATACGAGGGAGATAGACGTTACGTTCAGCATCAATTATTAAATTTTCTTGCTCCCAGCAAATAACCATCCAGCTCAAAAAGGATTATTATAATGATAGATCGACGCGACTTTTTGTTTACATCATTGGCTGCACCGTTTTTATTAACAGGGAAAGATTCTTATGCACAAACGGCTGGGCCTGGGAAAATGCTATTGGCTATGCACCAAAATACCTCGAGCGCGGCTGGTTTTCGCGGATCGCTGGAGGGCTGGTCGAGAGCGGGTATAGAATATGTGGAACTTAATGATCAATTGCTTGATGGCTTTCTTGTAAGCGATACTCTTAGTGGTGCTCGGTCTTTGCTTGATGATTTAGGATTGACTCCCGTGAGTGCGGCGGTCACATTGCCTGATCTGTGGATCCCGGGACCAGAGCGAGAATCTTCTTTGGAAGCCTGGAGGATGCGCTGCGATCAGTTTGCAACTCTTGGCGTTGATAAAATCTACTCACCATCGGTTACATTTCGAGAAGTCACGAGTGAGGATTTTGCTGCAACACCTTCAGCGATAAGGGAGACTTCAATTATCGCAGGTGAGTATGATCTCATCTGCATGATTGAGTTTCTCCGCACATCGCGGCATCTTGCTACGTTAACCTCCGCACTAAATGTTATTCGGGCTGCTGATCATCCTAATATAAAACCGATGATCGACTTTTTCCATTTCTGGTCTGGGCAGAGTAAGTTAGCAGACCTAGATTTGCTTGAGCCAGGCGAATTGGCACACTGTCATTTTCAAGATTTGCTTGATGCTCCGAGAGAGTTGACTGATAACAGCTATCGAGTTATCCCCGGGGATGGAATAGCTCCTCTAGACGCTATTATAAGAAAGCTCGCAGAAAAGGGATTTAATGGTGCGCTGTCAGTCGAACTATTTCGTCAAGAGCTTGTAAACGGAGATCCCTATGAAGTTTCCTCGGAAATTAAGCGAAAATCGGAAGCGGTAATGAGGGCTGCTCAGGTTCTCTAGTTGGGGATCCAAGGCTGGGCTGGAGTAAGCAAAAGCGATTCTGGTTGATAAAAAATTTGAGTTTTTGTGTTTTTTAAGCAAGATCATTCTCTATTTAAAAACTTAGAAAAGGAAGAAGTAATGTCTGAAAAGATCGATGACTTTAAAATGGTTCACGTCTCGAATGTTTATTCGCGCAACTCTGCAGGTCAATTAGTTACGCAGGTAAACGTAAAGACGGAATCTGATATGGCTGTTTATGGAGAAGTCTGGGCTACCCTTACTTTCTTACAGAACTATGAAACTCCAGACGCCGAGAGTGGAGAAGTTAGCTTTGCTGGCGAGGCGTTTAATCCGGATGGAACCAAAACAATCGGTTTCCAAGAGGGCACTTGGAAGAAGGTTGGGAAGCATGCGGTCGAGCTTGAAATGTCAGGAAAGGATAGTCGTGAGGGTGACCTAAGGACTGTAAGTAAAATATCCTTAGAAACATTAGTGTGGGAGGGTAGCGTTTACCGTTTATAGGCTATCCCTGTATAAGGAAGTATAGATCCGATTTTGGCCCGGGAAGAATGGTAAAATTAAAAGGCTTTCTGGGCCAGGTCGATATTAGTTGTACGTTTAAATACCTAAATACTAAAAAAGTTTGCGTCATCCGATTATTATCACGCTGAGCGAGAATATGAGTTCTGCGACTTTATGTCGCTTGTAAACAAAAAAAAACGGAGTAACCTCTGCTGCGAATTATTTAGCACTGTAGCGAGATGACACAAACAAACAGAACGTTAATTCCTGTTGCGTCAACGACCCATCGTTTGCAGTCTATCGATGCGTTGCGAGGTTTCGTGATGGTGTTAATGCTTGTGGACCATATACGCGAAACGTTTTACCTTCATAAGCAAGTTTCCGATCCTGTGGATGCCTTGGCCACTAGTCCAGAATTATTCTATACCCGCTTGACGTCGGCGATATGTGCGCCAGTTTTTATTTGGCTGACAGGCCTTTCGGCTTGGCTTTATTCGCAGAAACATTCCACAAGTGAAACATCAAAGTTCCTCCTAAAGCGAGGCGTTTTTCTTGTGTTCCTTGAACTAACATTAATAGTATTTTTGTGGGCAGGAAAATATCCACCGGACATGTTTTTTCTTCAAGTAATCTGGTGTATTGGCTTGTGTATGATTGCTCTAGCGGGGCTTATATATATACCGTCTTCGCTCCTCATAGCGATAGGTTTAACCATTGTGATTGGTCATAATATCCTTGACGATTTTAGGTTAGGCGAGGATTCCACTTTTTACGTAATGTGGGCAATCCTTTATCAGCGAGAGGTCCTTGATTTCGATTTTATCGTTCTTAGAACCAGCTATCCGGTCTTGCCGTGGATAGGCGTCATTATCTTAGGGTTTGTAGCTGCCCCATGGTTTTTTAAAAATACTTCTTCTGCGGACCGTAAAAAGAGGATGTTCATTATGGGCTTTATCGGACTGGTTTTATTTTGCGTTGTCCGATTTCTGAATTTTTATGGTGACTCACCTTGGGAAAATACGGGTAGATTTTCGACGACGTTGATAAGCTTTTTGTCACTCACTAAATATCCGCCGTCGTTTCTATTTAATCTATCTACGCTGAGTTTAGGATTATTGTTTCTGGCCCTTTTCGAGAGGTATCAAGGCAATAGATTCACTCATATTATGTCTATGTTCGGCGCCGCACCCATGTTTTTTTATGCTTTTCACTTAGCGGTGCTCAAGCTTTTATATGTCATTACTTTGGCAATTTATGGCCCATCGGATGGCATCTATCTAGCTTTCCCAAGTATTGGATACATCTGGGGAACCTTCCTAGTTCTTGTTTTCCTTCTTTATTTTCCTACCCGACGGTTTGGAAATTATAAGCAGGCTAATAAGCATATCAGTTGGCTCAAGTATTTTTAAAAAAAGTCTTCGACGTATCGGCACGCCACCTGTGAACGCAGGGGACAATATTGTCGTGATTGGCAGGACTCCGGAATCCTTAGTCGATTGAATCACTTAACAATTACTGAAAGGATGACTCTCGAACTTTCCGGGTAAATAGCTCGCGAGCCATTTGTTCTTTCCAGCGTTCAGCAAATATTTGATCGAACACTTAAGTGTTTAATTAGAATTTAACAGGCAACTTCCTGCAGATAATCTTGGGACAACCATGTCAATGATGTAGTATCTCAAGTCTAATAATAAGACGATGACGGGGAGAAGATAGCTATGGAGTGTGGTTGTGGTAGGAGCCCAACGGGCAAATGTATTGGTTGGCATGCGCTTTCTGAAGAAGAATATCAAAACGAACTGGCTAAATTAGGACCGGACAAAGAGGAAGAGGAGGAAAATAGCGAGGATCCGGCTTAGCGCTCCTTTATAAAACAAGATCATATGGGAGCCCGGACTCCATAATGCCAACTAAATCAACGCTCGCTATATTAAGGTCAGATTGAGCGGCGAGCTGAACCAGCTCGTATGGTCGAATTAGTAGCAGTTGCATCAGGGGTAGTTGAGTGAGTGTTTCCAGTTGGAACAGGCCCTGATGGGGCGAGGTTCCCGCTGGAGTCGTAACCCGTCGGCTGCCCAAATCGGTTGGTGATTGTCCCGTCTGCTGCGAGTGTAAGCTTCCCTTGTCCGTTAGCCTCGGCAAAAGCTATGGCATCCTGAACTGTGTTAAAACGACCTGAGGCCATAATATTCGCTCCGTGTTAGCCGAGAATAAAAGCGCTTATATATTGTATAGACAAAGATTATCACTGATCAATCGAGCAAGAAATCTGTCATTTTGACGCTTTTATCGATCTTTAAGGCATCAAACCTTCCCAATTTTTTTCCTGACTCCATATTCTTAAATCGATACCGCAGGTCAAAAAACTAGATTAATAATTCCATTGGGTTCTAATGGTAAATATGTCCATATCAGGAGCATAAAGCCGGATGAGACTGCTTTCGTCGGTATCTAGTATACGCGTCCAATCTGCCATGATTCGTACGTTCCGATTGAGATACCAATTTAAGCTAAGAGAAAGAGCATCCTCCTCGCCACCCATTACATCCCCGTCATTTAGATCAACCGACGCATATCTTGCCGAAATTTCCCACGCCCCAAATTCGCCGTTAGAGGGGTCAAAATATTTATTTGGTCTGATCGCTTTGAATTCGCCCGCGTCTATTCGATAGCTATTGCTACGGCTCTCTCCTGTCAGGTTAAGCGAAATAGCGGCATTCCACCCTGAAAATTCTAAAGATTGTCGGCCGTTACGATCGATGTCAGCGGTAGTATGCTCTGCCGTGAGATATAATGGTCCCCATGATGCTCCTATTTCAGGCCCAAAAAGGGTCGCAGATTCAAATTCTGGAAGAACACCTGTGTTTACAATATTAAGATTTGAGAAGTCAGTAGTTTGATCTTTAATTTTCATTACAGGTGATGAAGTATCAATTGATCTATACGCTCCACGAGCACCGAGGTGGAGGACTTGGTTGGAATTAATGACCGGCGCATAGATAAAGCGTCCCGCTGTGCCCCAGCCCTCGTCCCCATTTGAAGAGCCAGATTTCA
>JAQWOJ010000073.1 GCA_029245905.1 Gammaproteobacteria bacterium | reverse complement strand
CTTCAATATAACTAACCCAAAACTGTTCTGCCTTAGGCGAAGAATCAACAGCCACTTTAAAAAAGGGTAGCGCCTCATCAAACTTGTTATCCGACGCCAGAATAACACCTAGATTATGATTCGCTTCAGCATGCCCAGGCTGTTTTCTTAAAATAACCCTATAGATAGACTCCGCTGTTTTTAATTCTCCTTTGGCTTGAGCAACAAATGCCTTCTTTAATGCCTGTTTAACTGTGAGCTGCATTGAGTATTACCAAGCCTCTTCGTTGCTGTAAGTAAACCTAATCCGCTCACGCGGAAACCACATTACTTAAAGAACTAGCATTTCGATAGAAATATTTAGCGAAGCCGTTTCTTGTAAACCAGGTTTTCCCGTTAAGTTAAAATCTTCAAAGCCTTAAAGATCGGTACGACTTTTTCTAAAAACTGCTCCGCATGCTTTTCTAAATATTCCATGCTTCTTTTTTCTGAATCGATCGGGGCATTGTCCACGATTATCTTTTGCCTCATTTTTTTGAGGAAATTTAGGCCGTGCTCAGCATAATCGACGCCGGTCTCACACCCTAGCTTTTTACCGCGGACATGCAGCTGGTTGAATTTACTGACCGCAATCCCTCCCCCAATTACTGGCGAGGCCAACCACCCTATATCCATATTGTTAAAAGCCGCATTTAGGATCTTATCATTCAGCTCAGCCACTCCTTCTCCGACAGCATCCGAGTCAGCGTCGTTACTGATCACATTTAGATGTCCCATACTAAACAAAACCTCCAATGCTTCCGCCGAAGAGGCGAGATCAACACCGCGGCTTTGTAGGTGCTCACGTATTTCTTTGTAGCCATATGCTCTGTGATCTCTAAGAAGTTCGATAATCGGATCATAAATGGCGCTTTCAAGTTCAGCATCACCAAGCGCGCCTTTGACTGAATATTTAATGTCTTCCTTGTTAGAGGTTAGAATAAGCTGAAACTCAGCCAGAGCCTGTTCCTTTTGATATGGAGATAAAGGAGTCTGGCCCTTAATCCAATAGTCTTGCCGAAAGTCTTTATTCACCATAAGGTCTCGGCATGTTTCTTGAAATACGGGGTCTTTGATCTTGAAAAGGAATTCCTGCTGCTCGGTGGTTAAATTAATGGGTGCCAAATCATGCAGAAAATTAGAAGCAGAGACGTAGGTCATATTTAAAGGAGAGAGCCAACTCGACATCGTGTCGAATGTCATTGGAGCGAAATCCGCCGCCAGATACTCATGAATGAGATACTCGCTGTCCTTCGCCTGAATTTTCTTAACAATCTCTCCCATACTCGGATTAGCTTTTAGAAACCTGGGGTTTGTATTCAATAATCCTTCCGCAAACTTAAACGAATCCGTGAGGTTGTCTATTCCACTCTTGTTTGCTGATCGATTATAGTCGCAGTAAGAAGTAAGCAATTTTTGAATCGGCAGAAAATTCGTCCACGCGGGGAGGGCATTGTAAGATATATAAAGCAGACCGCCGGGCTTAAGCTTCTTATCAATGAACTCGCAGATAGCCTCCCGATCCTTATCGTTGACCCATGTCCAAATCCCATGAAGACAAATAAAATCAAACTGGGTAATCGCAGGGTTTTCATTAAAGCGCTGAAACGATTCCGCGTACACCTCGCATCTGTCCTCGAGGTGGCCGACCAAACTTTGCGCGAACGACGCTTGCGCTGGCTCTATATCTGTCCCAACCCACTTCCCGCTTCCAGACGCTGCATTGACCGCTAATGATATCCCCCTTCCGAAGCCCAACTCGCATGCGGTCTCAATTTTGGGGGCCACCATCCCTCGGTTAGCTAGAGTAAATCTAGCTCGATTTGGGTTCATCCCATCGTAATACCCAAAAAGATAATTTATGCCTCTAGATTTTTCCGTCATTTTCATCGAGATTTTCCTTAAGAGTACTTCAATTTCGCCCTGCAAGGTCGCAATACTAACCCAAACGCTGCTAATAAATGCCAACCCACCAACTTTGTATCTCTCATTGAAGCCTCTTTTGCCTGCTCAAAAAAAAACCAGCTCCAAGGAGCTGGTCTTTTCCTGCAGAGAATACTACCCCTGCTAGATTGCGATGTTATTGGAACTCATTGACGTCCATAGCACCGGCATCCGACGTAATATTCGCTATAAGCGAAAGTTCGGCCGCGGTTAGCACTGTATTACCCGCGCCATCCACGAACTTATAGAGGTACGCTTTAGTATTGGTATTTCCATCATTAATCAGGAAGTAATCAATCTTACCTAAAGTGTTCGACGCTACAAACCCATCACCTAACTCCAAGAATGCCGCAACCTGCGTCATGTTTGTGAAGTCAGTAATGGCCGCTGCGATATTAGTACCAAGCTGGGTAGCATCAGTGTCAATTACGTAGAGCGTGGTATTGGTCGCAGTCAACGTCTTAGTTGTCAGCGTTGTACCACCATCATTCGTAATTGCTGCTTCAGCATAAGTTCCACTTATAACGTTTCCAGCGTGAGTAAGATCAAAAAGGTCCTCATTGATCTTAGCCGTGTAGGTGTCGGCACCGTTATTCGTACTAATCATATAAACATCAATGCCTGTTCCACCAGTAATGGCATCAATACCCGCACCACCGTCGATGGTATCGGCACCGCCACCACCATCGATGGTATCGGCCTTGCCAGACGTGGTTATGGTATTCGCCGCGGCTGTACCGGTAAGGTTGTACTGCAACGTTGCTTCCATCGCCGCATCAGAAGTCAATGTGTAAGCTACACCTGAAGTCTTGAGTGACGACATGTTAACAACCATATCCACAGCGGCCGTTGACATATAGACATTAGCTGCCGTGTCAAAGTCGAAGTAGAAGGCTGAAGCAGCAAGCTCATTAGCCGTAACGTTTGTAGTCGATGCAATACCGTTAGTCGCTACGTCACCAGCCGAACCAAAACCTGTGTCGGTTCCGTGAACAAAGCTTACGACTCCTGTCGCTGTAATCTTCAGCGTATCGTTAGCAGTATCAAACCCGGTAACAGTATCCGCACCAGTATCATCACCTGAGCCAGTCCCAACAGTGGTAATTGCTGCAACCGTATTAGTTAGTGATACCGTATCAGCAGCAGGGCTACTCTCTGTTACATTGATAGTGTCATTACCAACACCACCATCAACCGCATCCTGGCCATCACCACCAGTAATAACGTCGTTACCAGCGCTACCCGTGATAATGTCATTACCAGCCAGACCGCTAATGATATCGTTACCAGCATTACCTTCCATGATATTGGCGCCAGCGTTACCGGTAAGTGAATCGTTACCAGCACCACCTTCTATCGTATCAGCAGTAGAACTAGTCGCATTCGACTTAATCACCTGGGTGTCAGCCGCAGCCGCACCGATATTGTCACCAACCCAGCTCAGGGTGCCAGTACCAGTATGGGTGTAGTTAGCCTTCGTAATGGTGCCCATTTGAATCAGCTCATTACCACCGTAGGCAAGATCGTTGTTTGTAGCTAGCGCAACAGCCTCATTGCCAAGCGTTGAAGATAAATTCAACGTTGTAATCGCACCACTAAGCACAATGCTATCACCCGCGGTATTGGTAATACCTCTACCTAAGCTCACACCAAGAGCCGTGAAGGCACTCGTGATGGTTAGGTCATTATTACCACCAGCGTTGTCCGAAAGCGTAGAGTAGTCAGCGAACGTAAACGTACCGGCCGTTACCGCACCAGTAGTCGTAGTCGCAGCCGCCCACCTAAGCGTCGCATTAGTGTCTGCGCTCAAAGTCATCGAAGAGACAGTTGCAGTGCCTAAATTCATCGCTCCGTTGATATCAACGATTGAGCTCGCACCAGTGGCCGAAAACTCAACCGCGCTAAGAGCAGAACTAGAAGTAGAAGTAATCGCACCCACTACGGTCGTGGAACCGGCGGAAGCAGTAGCCGTAAGCGACTCTAGCTTAGCAGCAGCGGTACCACCTATCGCGCCAGTGGTCATCGAGCTCGACGCCCCAGTTGAGCTTAAGGCCAAAGTGCTAAGGCCAGTTGCCGTTACCATTGTACCAACAGTAGACACAGCACCCGCGGCACTAGAGAAAGTCAGTGACTCAAGAGCTGCTGCGTTAGTGATATTACCCAGATCCAGTCCAGCGCTATCACCAGCAGTCGCGGTCAATGTCCTAGTCTGCGTATTATCAAGACCTGTTGCAACAAGATCGTTAACGATGTTGTTGCTGTCAGAGTTCGATGAATTAATGTTAATCGTCGCCGCACCAGTCAGGTCAGTAACGTTAGCAAAAGTCGTATCCGCGTGAGTTATAAGGTCTTCGTCTGCCTTAACATTTAGCGTAAGCGTTCCACCTGCGACCGTTGAGATGTTAACTTCAGCAACATCACCAGTGTCATCAGTGTCACTAGCCGACGCGCCATCCCAGCTAAGGTCTTCTGCAATCGTTACCGTTGAGCCAGAAGCAATCTTAGTCAAATCGACAGTGGAAGAATTACTACTAGTAATCGTATAAGACGTTAGTGAGGTCTTATCCGTAGCGTTAGTGAGATCTAGAGCAAACGCCGTAGAACTCTTAACAGTCGTGCTCTCGATATTCTTAAACCCAGGCACTAAAGTTGCGGCAGAAGCGTTAGTAATCGTCAACGAGTCTGTACCAGCACCACCGTCAATCGTATCTCCACCACTAAGACCCGTAATTGTAATCTTATCGTTGCCCGCGCCAGCATCTACGCTGTCGCTACCTGTGGATATACTAATAGTATCCACGCCATCGCCACCGACAACCGTATCGTTACCAGCACCATCTGTAAGCGTATCGTTACCATCACCACCAGTCAGGCTGTCATTACCAGCACCACCAGAAAGAACATCGTTTCCAGCTCCGCCGTCAACGTTATCGTCACCAGCGCCCGCAGTTGTAACGATGTCGTTACCGGCACCACCGGTAATTGTATCGTTACCAGCACCGGCGTCTGATACTGTGTCATCACCGTCACCCAGTGTAATAGTATCCGCACCTGCACCCGTCTGAGAGATAATGTCGTTACCGGCGCCCGCAGTAATAATATCTGCGCCCGCTCCGGAGTTAGTCACCGTATCAATCAAATTACCTAAGGTAATTGTGTCAGCACCTGCACCCGTCGTAAGGGCCGAAGTTTGTGTTGCAGCTGCTGTCTTATAGGTCATCGCAACAGTTGAGGCAGAAGCACTAAAGCTAACCTCTTCAGCAGTTGACCCTGAGAAATCAGCAGTGGCAAGCGCCTTGGTTGAGTTGGCAGTTACGTCAACATCCTCTGAGCCAGTTACGGTAAGAGTTGCCAAAGCCGTGCCGGTTAATGAGACAGCGTTATCCGCTGCAGCATCAGTACCCGCAGAAACCAAATTAAGCGCGGTCGCTCCAGACTTGAAAGTCGAAGCAGATACGTCTGTTGGAACACCAGCATTTGCACCCGCTAGATTTAACGTCTGAGTACCAGCTGAAGCCATTGTCAAACTTGCGTTATCAGCAGTGAAGTCAATCGTAGCAATCCCGGTATCCTTAGTTAGGACAACAGTATGCCCACCAATGCTTGCCGAAGTCATTCCAGTGTTACCGGCCAAAACCCCAGTCATATCCTGAGTAATAGCGCCACCAGACTTAAGTACTTCAAAGCCCTTTAGTGCGCTCGCATCGTTAACAACACCACCAGTAGAGTAAGTAAGTGTACCAGACAACTGAAGCGTGTCAGTCCCTTCGCCACCATCAATCGTGTCATCCTTAGTAACATCGGCAGCAGCTAAGACAGCAGTATCGTCACCCGCTCCCAATGTGATCGAGTCATTACCCGCCGCACCAGACACCTGGTCAGCACCTGTACCAGAATCAATGGTATCGTTACCCGCGGCACCAGCCAGGGTATCGTTACCAGAACCACCCGTAATAGTGTTCGCCGTGGTGTTGACACCTGTAACAGTTACAGCACCAGTCGCAGCACTAGCGTCATAAGTGTTTAAGGTAGCAGCCGCACCTGTGATGCCTTTGACGTTTGTTGCTCCAGCACCAGTAATAACCATCTTTGTGGTCAGCGCATTAGTTAAGTCGATATCATCCAACTCACCGTCGGAGATCGAGTTCAAAGTCAAAGTCTCTAGAGTATTAGCAGCATTACCGCCAGTAATATCGAGGTCACCATCGGCGCCGCTTAAAGTAACATCAAGATTGTCAGTCGCACCAGCTAGCGCAGTACCAAAGTAGTTAAGCGTAGTAGTTTGTCCATTTGATTGAGAGGTAATACCAGCGTCAATATCACCATTTTTGATGTTATTGAAAGTTACACTGTCTGTGCTAGACGTTGATTCAAGAGTCTTATAAGCCTTATCAGTCGCTAGCGTTACGGCAACCGGAGCGCCCACAGCATTAACTTGAACCTTTTCAATACTCTTCTGCGTAGCCATATTTACATTTATCGCAGATTCTATATAAATGCTGTCCGAACCTTCTCCACCATCAAGCTGATCGTTAGCGTTGTAGGTATTGGTTGTACCGGCTGCACCAGCGCGCGTAGCGTTAATAACATCGTCGCCAGACCCACCTTTATATATGTCTGTAGAGATACTAAGCGACTTGGTTTGAGCAGCGGCAGCAGCAGGCGCTGTGGCCGTATCAACAGCCGCATTAGCAGTAGCAACAGTCGTGGCATCAGAAGTCACTGTAGCTGGAATTTCCCATTCAGCAGCAGCTTCCTTGGTGATCGTGTGATAAGTCGCAACGGTAACCTTGTTAGTAAAGTTATCAATGTGCGTCTTAAGACCGCCAGTCGCATTCGCTGAGTCGGTCATAAAAGCCTGAACCTCAACTACAAGAGCGGGAATCGAGCCGCCGCCGTTAATGTGGGCTTCAACGATAGTGACACACTCGGCCAATAAAGCTGCACTAGCTTCCGGCAATGCATTGCCAAGCCACTCTGTCGCGAACTCGTTCGCGGTCTGAAAAGTAGGATACTGCGCAGTAAATTCCGCTCTCGCCGCAAGATGCTCTGCGATCTCGGTAAGCGAGCTCCCAGCACTAGACTTTGCAACCAACTCTCCTAGAAGAGCTGTTCCGGGCGCCTTGTTGTTCATTAAAACGGCAAGTTCCATAATGTCTTGCCTAACCGCTGCTGTTATAGCCATTTTATCTCCTTGAGGTCTAACCTGTTTCTTATATTCGAATAAAAGTTTAAAAAATGTAATCGATCAAATTAATTTGTTATAGCTTGTTTGTCGGCAGCTATGTGTACCTGGAGTTCGAGGCACCCGCTTAAAAATAGTCGGCCTAGTCTATAGGCCCTGTAATAATAAATGGAACATCCTCAGATCTATGTGACCGCAGTCACACACATCTGAGGAAGATCGCACCGCCGAGAAGAAGGCCCAGCCAATATTTCCAGCCTAGGTCTTTTTATCGAACCCCTATAGTACAACAATATCTATCTCTAACGCACGCTTCTATCGACCTAATTTTATCTTTCTTAATAGTATTACGTGATTTTTTTGAGAAAATTATGCATGAAAATCTCTTAAATAACTGATTTATATGGTATTGTTAATTTCCGCCTATGGCGATCTACGGCCATTCAAAAGCCCCAAAAAACCCCAATTTCTGCGGACGTACCGCGGGTTCTGAACAGAGTAATACTACTATTCTGGTTATGATACGCCATAGTTCCGACAAACTGCGCGCTGGTTCCGAGGGATTTTAAGGGTAAGGTATAGCGAAAATACACCGAGTGCAGGCTCTCATTGCGCTTGGCCCCATTCTTAAAAAGGGAGCTATAGCCATCTTCATCACGGAATTTAGTGTGCTGATACTGAGCGAATATCTGCCCGGCTCCAATGGGTCTCTGCCAAAAAAAATTAGCCTGCCACCCGCGTCTATCTGCCCCCAATCTTTCCGAGTATTTGGCGTCATTGCGGAGCGCGCTGGTCTCAATGCCAATTCTGTTCATTACTCCGCCAAGCATAAGACCGCATTCGCCGCTCGCGCCTAGGGAATACTCATAACCAGAGAGAAGCTCCTGCGCATGATACAGCTGATACTGTAAAGCAAACCTTGAATGTGCCCTGCACGACCCGTAACCTCCCAGTAGGTGGGCCGCCCTCAAGGTTGTGCTGCTAAAAACCGCGTGCCCTCCCCAGTTAAGATGGTCCGCGCCAAAAGTGGCGTTCCACCTTGGCTCATCGTTTGCCTCGCTAAACCTGTAACGCGCTGACGCCTGCAATAGTTCATAGTCTGAATTCTCACTGAACCGGCCCGTAAAATTGCCCGTAAGGTGAGAATTTATACTCTGACCCTGCGTCGAGAGCCCGCCGCTCGCAGTTAATCGTGCGTAGGAAGCGCCCGCCGCCAAGAATTCAGAGCTGACATCTAAGACCACCGGGTTGCCCGAGAGCGTAAGTGCGAGCTGATCAGCTATTGGGGCGCTGTTCAGATTATTGTCGTATCCAGAAGACGCACCAAGTGAGAACGATTTTTGCTTTACCGACCTCTGCCATAGCCTTTGCCTCAAACCAATAGCTTCCCGCAAGCCTTGGGGCAAATCTTCCCGAGAGAGGAGCTGGGAATTAATCTCAATCGCGTTTAATGACTGGCCTTGCCGGTACAGCACTTCAGCAAAATCAACCGCAGCAGCACCATTTTGTGGGTCAAGTAATAATGCCCGTTCGAGGCTTTCGAGGGCGCGCAACAGATCTCCTTGTCGAAGATACGCCGACCCCAATATCGCAAAATATTCTGAATTATTATAACAATCTTCAAGAGTTGTGCTTAGGCCCTGAATTACAGCTCCCGGGTCAGCATCAATAACATCATAGAATTCCGCCAGATCGCGACAAGCGATACTCAACGACGAAGCTACGGATCCAATCAGAACCAATAACAACTTAAAACTTGTTCTCTTTATGCTCAATGGGAAACGCACCTTAAACAGAGATAACAACAACTGACACCCTAGGCGGCATCCGATAAAAATCTCAGCATGTGCTCACCAAGCAGCACTATGGCTCCAATTATCGCATAGATTTTAAAAAGTTATTCCGCAATCAATATCTATCTGAGCCCGCCCTTCAAGAGCGTAAGTTCAGCTTTCTTATCATGTCTTTCCTCCTCATATGCGGAGGGCGTAGAAAGCACATGGGCAGTTATGAGCCCAGGCAGCATGTAGTGGCCCAACGATTTCAATGAGACATCTTGAAGGTATCTAGATGCAACCTCGCCGATTAAAATTGGATAAGACAAATCTGCAGTCAATTCCTGGATACGGAGGGTAACCGAAACTGTCTCCCCGCAGAGTGTATGAGCCCTTCGGTGAGCCGGCCCTATTGAGCCAAGCAAAACTGGCCCCTGCTCAATCCCTATTCCAACCGCCAAAGGCTCCAATCCCTCAACCCCACTGTCCTCGAGCAAGTTTAGATTGATCTCTTTTTCGATTTCTAAAGAAGCGTTCAGTGCGTTTATAGCCGGAGCCACACCATCCCCATTCCAAATCACTAGGACGTTGTCTCCCTTATACTCATGAACTCTTCCACCGTGACGCTCCGCTATTTCACTGACCTTAGTGAAAAAATAATGAAGGACAGATGCAGACTCTTCCGGCGGCCTTCTCTCTCCCAAAGCAGAGAAATTGCGGAGGTCCGCACTGAGAAGGGTCACATTACAACGCTCAGCCTGAATTAAAGAAGAAGGGGACTCAAAGGCTACTTTTTTTGCGGTTTCAATTGGTAAATAACTGGTTAAATTTTGAACAACTCTAGCACGCTCAAGCCTAACTCTCGCATGCTCAACAATTAATAAAAGCGCGCTAGCCAGAGACCCGAAAAGTGCGGGAACCACCCAGCCAATCCAGAGACCATAAATAACCAACATTATTCCGTGCAAACTGATGGCCAAAAAAGGCACAGAAACTGTCATTACCGAAAGACCAATCGATGCATAACGACCCCGGCGCGTTGCCATATGAAGACAAACTAAGGCCAAAGCTACAGAAAAAAGAACCGTTAACAATACGCTTCCCGAAGGAATAAAGGGCACCTGATCATCCAGAATACTAGAGAGCATTCTCGCTTGCAGTTCCACTCCGGGAGAGGAGCCACTGTACGGCGTCGGAACAATGTCATCCAACCCAAAGGCGGTCGCGCCGACCAAAACTATAACGTTATCCAATTGCCCAGGGTCAAAATTGCCGTTTAACAGGTCAATAGCGGAGATTTTGCTAAAAGACGAAGGCGACTTAAGGAAAGATATTCGCATATTCCCGTCCCCATCTAAGGGCACCTCGAGGCCAGGGTATGACTTAAATGTAATTAAGTGCTCTGGACTAAAGACCCCAGAGCCAGCAACTGTCTCAGCTCCCCATTCCTCAGAGTTGATTAGCTGAAAAAATGGAGCTAGGGCCAACGCGGGAAACACCTCCCCATCAACGCAAACCAGAGCTGGCACCTTACGAACGGCACCATCAGCATCGATTATCGGGGCAATGTGCCCCTTTGGAACCGGCACAAAAACATCTGAGGAACCAATAAAGTCAGTCGCTACAGGAAGTTTTAATCCTTCGTCTGAGGCGGAACAAGAGAGGCCAGTTACCGGATTTGTTAGAACTCCACTTCGAAGAGTTCCTTTTTGCGACTCTAAAACTGGTAGTTGAGCAATGATCGATTTTCCGTCTCGAGCCAGAGCGGCGAGAAGCAGGTCATCATTGGGTCTACCGCCTGCAGGATAAAGGATATCGTGTATTTGAAGCTGCGCACCCGCCTCGTTTATACTGTCAACCAATCTGGCCATCACCTGACGGGGCCACGGCCACGGACCGATGTCCGCGATACTCCTCTCATCAATCGCGACTATCGCTATCCTCTCTTCGGGAGTTGAATCAGACGCCAACAACCAAGGAAGCGACCCAGCTTGATCCTCTAGAGAAATAAACGAACTTTCAAAGGAAAAAAAAAGCAGCGCGCTGACCAAAGCAGCGCCCGCCAGTGTTGTTATGGAGTTCCATAAAACTCTCTCTCCCATGAGTCGAAAAAGCAAGGGGGTTCCTTTAGAGTCTGTGGGATGCATAAATTCCTTATAAACCCTAGTTCGCATCCCAAAGGGTGATGCCCTGTACCACGCCTTCCCAGTTTAAAAAGTCAAAGGAATATCCAGATTCTTTTCCGTCCAGACTAACAGCCCCAACAATACTCGATTGATCATTTCTCAGATGGAAATACCCACCGCTATATATATTACCGCTTGCCGCGAATCGAGCATCCCCGAGCTGCATATGATACAAATCTAGTGAGGTCTCGAAAGTGTTGCTACCAAAATCCATAATTAAATCACCTTTCGAAACGACGACAGGAGACACTTTGTGACCGGATTTAAAATATGCTTGAGCGCTTGCTAAAGAAAATCCAATTTCACCGAGGCCGGGGTTAACTTGAGCCTCGCCTTGCTCAGGCCTGAACAAAAAATACTCAAAGTTGGCCCCTACCGATACTTTCCTTCCCTCGGATGCCTCTGAAAGCGGCAAAGTTAACCTTTCTAAATTTCCTTCACCATCAGCAAATCTACCCCAAACCAACTGCCTCTGTCTTAGCTGCGCTGGAGAATATTTCAACTGCGGCGTGTAACCAGTACCATATGGTGCTTGATTTTTTGCACTGTCTCCAACATTAACTGAGGTAATGCTCTCAGTGACGACGTCCCTATCGGTTATTCCAGCAACAGTTATTCCGCCACTACCACTAAAGGAGGCAGCTTCATCTTCAGCAGAGACATCCATCAAATCAGCGACATCACCATCAGAGGATTGCCTAGCGGCGGACAGAGAGCCGACTAACCCTTCGAATTGCGCCGCATCTTGCCCAGCAGCAAGAATGGGCACCAGCCTTGGTGCCGCCATTTCTGAATCAAACTCAAGGACCTGCATAGCCCCTCCACCCAGCTCAACACTATTAAAGCTGCAAGGGCCGGTGCCCGCCTGCAGACATTGAGTCGAAAAGGGGGCAACAACAATGGCTCCATCATTTACTAGAGCTTTAAGAGAATTCGATGTGGTCGAGACCACAAAATCCGTGCCCCTTACGCCAATCGCGGCGATGGGGGTGTTAAGCCTAAATCGCTCCTTCGCAATCTTAGCTGCCTCTCCAGACACGGCCCTTGCAGTACCTTCAATTAAGTTCAATTTAACTAAAGAATTCCGTGGGTTCGCCTCGTCAAAGCGATAGGCCAAGACTTGTAATTCGCTGCTTGGTCTGACACTGAGCACGGCCTTATCGATAAACCTCAGGTGCACGTGTCCTGTCGACTCAGTTCGAACTGTCTCGCCCTCTCTAATAAAGTCGCCAATCCTAATTCTGGCTTGCTGCTTATTCACAGATTCCAGAAATGCTTTACCGATAACTAGACTAACCTCTCCAACAATCCCGACATTTGACTCATTGTCCTGAATATTCTGTGCTGATCCCGCGTAGGACACAGCCAACATGAGAACCAGGAGCAATACTTTGATCGCTTTCCTTGTCGGAAGCTTTTGACCTAAATTTCTTGTATTCATCTCTAAGTCTATATAAATCAATTATTTAATAGTAATTTGGGCCAATTAATTGACCATCATTTTCAGAAAACATCAGCCCTTGAAATTTGACCTCTAGCAATTTCACAACGTAACAATAAACTAATTGAGATTGCTAGCAAGTGATTCCAGTCACATAAGTCTGATAGACATTTTTACCTAGGGTGGTCAGATAGTTATACTGTTCCGGTATCTCTTCTAGATTAACCATGCCTCAACAAAAGCTGGGCCGATATTTTTGATGCAAGCAACTCCAGACTTACTGAAAACTTTTGATCTTTTTAAAGAACTCTCAAATTCGGATTTTGAGCTTCTTTGTTCCCAATCGGTCGTCAATCGCTTTGAGAGAAGGGCGGTGGTATTAAAAGCGGGTGTTATTGAAAACAAGGTATGCATGCTATTTGAGGGGAGACTCCAAGGCATCGACTTTACGATAGACGGAAAAGAAGTTGGCTTGTATTTCGTGGAACCTGGGGACTACTGTGGTGAACTCTGCGTATTTGACTCCGGCAAACAACCTGAGCACGTCATCTCACTTAATGCAGCAGTCGTGGTCATGTTCTCGGCAGACATCATTAGGGATGTAGCTCAGCGTAATCCTTTAGTAATGCTGCAGCTTGGCAATAAACTCGCGACGAGAATCAGACAAATGAACCTGCAGAGGTCTCTGCTCAGCCTGCCTAAAGTTTCACAACGAGTTTGCAGCCAACTTTGGCTTTTGAGCGTCCACGCGAAAGGCTCTAAATCGCCAGAGATAAATAATCTTCCAACTCATATGGAAATTGCAATCATGTTGAACCTAAGCAGGGAAACAATAACGAGGGTCTTTCAGCGGCTCCAAAAAAAGCAAATTGTTTCTAGAGAGGGGCCAAATAGGCTGCTCATTAACGATCCTGTATTATTAAAAGAAATAGCAGAGGGGTTGCTCGACCTTTAAAACGATATTATTCGCTTCTGAAGAGAGTCAACTCTTCGATCAGAGTAGCCACCCAAAGGGTTTGGAAATTGTGGTTCTAGCCGATATGAGCTTCTATATAAGATATTGGATTGAGTTCGACTTTTTGACTGGCCTGAGGGCTACAACAAGAATCTGTGCTCGATACAAAAAATGGTTGTAACGCTTGGAAACTTGAAAATAAAAAAGACGCCTCAATTTAGAGATTCACGGCAGCACCTTTCTCCTGATTTTTTGAACTACTCAAAGTAAAAATAATGAAGAATATCAGTAACGATAAGACGCTCATCAAGGCATTCAAATCTGTCAGGGCTTATTTTTTATACGGCACTTTGTTCAGCGCCGCACTGAACCTTTTGATGATAAGCCCTATTCTCTACATGCTGCTTGTCTATGACCGAGTGGTCTCAAGCGGAAGCATGGAAACTCTCACCATGCTGAGCGTGTTACTTCTTTTACTTTTGAGCTCCTCGGGCGGTTTTGACTGGGCCAGAACCAAATTATTAGTTGCGGCAAATGTTAGAACCGAGAAAGATCTGCGTGTAAAGGTTTCAAAATCAGCTTTTAGGCATGCGCTTTACACGGGTAATTATAATCAGGCCAGCCAAGCAATGAGTGACCTAATAAATCTGCGGCAGTTCGTCACCGGCAACGGGGTGATTGCGCTGATGGATGCGCCTTGGGTTCCCATCTATATAGGGGTCATGTTCGTTTTCCATCCAGCATTTGGAATCTCAGCAATAATTGCGGCCATAATTATGGTTCTATTGGCAGTGGTAACACAGAAATCAACCAGCGAAAGAATGGCCAACGCTAACTCTTTTTCCCGTACTGCCCAAGCGTCTTTTGGCAGCAACTTAAGAAATACCGAGGTCATTCACGGGATGGGCATGTCGGCAAACATTCAGGATAGAGATGAATTGCTTTTCGATAAAGCCTCCAGCGAACAAGCACACGCTAGTATCGCTGCTGGCCGTTTAGCGGCTTTAAGCAAATCGTTCAGGCAATTATCGCAATCAGCCCTACTAGGCTTAGGAGCATACCTAGCTGTGAACGGGCAAATATCTCCGGGGATGATGATTGCCGGCTCGCTTTTGTTAGGACGGGCTTTAGCTCCAATAGATATGATGGTGGGCAGTTGGAAAAGCTTTATAGATGCTAAAGGACAATATGAGAGACTCGATGGGGTGTTGCGCGCCTATCCAGAGGACCTCGATCGCCTCAAATTACCGGCTCCCGAGGGAAGACTGGTAATCAATGACCTAGTTGTAGTTCCACCCGGATCTGATGCTCCGAGCGTTAAAGGTGTTACTTTTGCATTAAACGCTGGGGGAGCTGTGGGGATAATCGGCCCTAGTGCGGCGGGCAAGACTAGCCTAGCGAGAGCGATCCTTGGCGTATGGCCAGCGGCTAGAGGAATCGTAAGGCTTGATGGCGCTGACATAAACAAATGGGATAGAAATGACCTCGGGCCTTATCTCGGATATCTCCCCCAGGACATAGAGTTGTTCAGCGGAAGCATCGCTGAAAATATTTGCAGATTTTCAAAAATTGATTCTGACAAAATCATTGAAGCCGCAAAAACTGCGGGTATACATAACATGATTCTGGGCTTGCCGGAGGGATATGACACCTTAATCAATTCTACCGCCGGCGCATTATCAGCCGGGCAAAGACAAAGAGTCGGGCTTGCAAGAGCAATATACGGCGGGCCCAAAGTAATAATCCTGGACGAGCCTAATTCGAATCTTGATGACCAAGGCGAAAATTACTTACTTGCGGCTTTACGGGAAATGCAAGGGTCAGGTTGCACAATTATAGTAATTACCCATCGGACATCTATCCTGTCTTTGGTCGATCATTTGATCGTAATGAAGAATGGCGTCATCGATAAGTCTGGCCCTCGCGACGATGTACTAAAAGCGATCAGCGGAAAAAACTCTAATGTTACAAAACTTCCTAGTAAAACGTGACTACACTACAGAATCAATAGTTTAAAAAGCAAGCGAGTAGCATCGAAATGAACCTCAGCCATAATGAAGATAATGTAGGGCAAGTTGAGTTTGACACTGACCTAGCCACCCATAAAAAATTCGGTCTAACTGTTTTCATAATATTGTTCGGACTCGGAGGCTTATGGGCAGTAACAGCCCCAATTGATGGAGCGGCGGTCGCGCCGGGGTTAGTAACATCTCGTTCTTACAGTAAAGTAGTCCAGCACTTAGAAGGCGGAATAATTAAAAATATTTTCGTTGAAAACGGCGCTAAGGTAAGGCTGGGAGATCCGATTCTTGAAATTGATAGCACTCAACCCAAGGCTCAACTTGAGATCACAAACAGTCAGTTAATTTCATTGAAAGCCTTAGAGGTCAGATTATCCGCAGAGAGAGACCGTGCGGCGAATTTAAACTATGCTTCATCCTTTATCGGAGAAAGCAGGCGAGCACAAGAAGAGGGAAGCGCTCAAATTGAAATTTTCAATGCGAGAAAATCTGCTTTAGAAGGCGGAATAGCAGTCTTAGAACAGCGCATAGAACAACTGCAAACCCAAATCACAGGCTATAAAGGCTTGCGGGAGAGCAAGGAAAGTCTATCCGATTCTTACAACGAGGAGTTAAGAGATGTTAGGGAACTTCTTAACCAAGGATTCTCGGATAAAAACCGCCTTAGAGAAATAGAAAGAAACGTCGCCACATTGGACGGAGATATAGCGCAACTGATCGCCAGTATTGCTGAAAGTGAGCTAGCTATAGGTGAAACGACACTCCAGATCCTCCAGCAGAGAAACGAGTTTCAGAATCAAGTGGTTTCTGAACTAAGAGATGTTCAAGTCAATATAAGCGACCAGCTAGAGCGATCGAATGCTTTAGAAGATATCGTTTCCAGAACCTTAGTTAGCGCAACTGAGTCGGGGACTGTTAATGGACTTCAAGTGCATACAATCGGTGGAGTGATAACGCCAGGGATGCAGTTAGTCAATATTGTTCCTGAGGAAGATGATCTCATAGTTGAGGCCAATATTTCAGCAACCGACATCGATCGTGTTGCAGTGGGCCAAGCGGCTACAATAAGATTTTCTACTTTTAGTACGGGGAGCGTTCCCAACATCTTTGGAACAGTCATCAATATTTCCGCAGATAGTTTTCAAGATGAATTACTGGGTACTTATTATTACCTCGCAAGAATTGAAGTCGCTCCAGATAGTCTAAATGAATTAGGGGAGCTAGCGCTTGTTCCAGGAATGCCTGCAGAAGTCTTCATCGCAACCGGCGCAAGAACGTTATTGCAATATCTGCTTAAGCCTCTATCAAACTCCTTAGCGAGAGGCCTCAGGGAAGATTAGAAATGTTAAGTTTAAAGCTGGCCGCACAAATTATTTGGGTTCCATTGACTCTTATAGTGTTTCAAAATTCTTTTGCCCAAAATCCAGATCTTCCTGGTGTAACCTTAGAGGATTTTTTCAATGCAGCGGTTAATTATAGTCCCGATCTTCGCATTGCAGAAGAAAATCTAAATATTAGCTCAGCCCGTAAAAAAGCAGCGACTGGGCAACTGCTACCACAAATCAATGCTGGGGCAAGCTTGTCAGACAATCGGCTAAATCAACTTAACACAAGCCAAACGTTTGACGGTCAAAGATACTACTTAGGGCTCACACAAACACTATTCAATTGGCAACAATTTGCCGCTAGAAAGCAGGCCCACTTATTAGAAGATCAAGTAGAAGAAGAATACTATTATCAGTTAGCCTACCTATTGGGTGACGTTGCTAATAAATATTTTAATGTTTTGCAATCTAAAGGCGCGCTAGATTCAATTTCATCAGAGATAGACGCTTTAACAACTCAAGTAGATCAAATTCAAAGTCTTTACGATAGACAGTTAGCGCAGATCACTGACCTCTATCAAGGCCAAGCTAGCCTTGCGCAAGCTCAAGCGGAACAATTGCGACTGGAAGCCGAACTGGCGCTTAGTCAAGAAAGCCTGAGATCTATATCTGGCCTCGAGGTTGGTCCGCTTTATCAATTAGCCGACGACGTGGAAATCACACCTCTAGAATTTAGCCAACAATATTATGTGCAGCAGGCAAGAGAAAATAACCATCGAATACTCGCGGGAGAGTACGCTCTGCAGGCTGCGGAGCAAAGTATTTCTCAACGTAAGGGCGCATATATGCCGCAAGTTTCACTGATAGCACAACGCCAAGACTCTGATGTAGGATTCGATAATCTTCCAATAAATCGACGAGATAATACATACATCGGGCTAAACGTGCAGATACCTTTATACGCCGGTGGCGCAAATAAAGCCGCTGTGAACGAGGCTACGAGCTTGAAGAGTATTTCAGAATACCAATTACGAGCAACGCAGTTAGAAACAAGAGAGCTAGTTCGCTCAGCTTATCTGCAAGTCTTAGCTAGCGAGGCGCAAACTGATGCGGCTCGAGTATTAGTTGAATCCACCTCGCTATCGGCTGAGGCTATGCAACAAGGTTTTGCTCTAGCTACCGTAACTAGCGTGGATGTTCTAAACGCGCTCCGAGATCAATATCAAGCTGAACGAGAGTTACAACGTATCCGTTACGAACACATAAAATATCTTTTGCTCTTAAAGAGAGAAACAGGAACGTTGGCCGCTGAGGACATGCTTGAAGTTGGAAGTTGGCTAGGCCCAGCAACTAGGTAGTCGATGACACGATGATAAAGAAACTTCGTCGAATTACCTCAGAGTACATTGAAGCTGAAGATCGAATAAGACTGGCAGGACTTACTGAAAAAAATGAAACGTTATCCCTTTGGTTCACCATGAGGTTAACCAGCCGCCTAGTGACCCATTGTGTTAATTTGCTAGCAAAGCACAGTCCAGAAATTAAAAAAACCGGATCTAGTGACAAACTCTCTAAACAAAATATACAAAGTTTTGTTCAACAATCAGCAGAACAACAAATCGCTGCGGAACCGTCGGTAAAGGTGGGACATAACTCAACAAGCTTCCTCGTTAAAGAAATAGATGTAAAACCCATTAACCAGGGCTTAGTGATGATTTTCAAAGACGATCAAGCTCCTCAATATGAGATTTTTTTAGAAATTCAACAACTTAGGCAATGGCTACGAATGCTTTATGTTATCTGGCGAAGGGCTGAGTGGCCCACACACATCTGGCCGGATTGGATGGAAAAGTCTACTAATGAATCATCGAGCGAAAGATCAATCCACTAAACTTGTTAGACTCAATCTTGCCTCTGATAAAGATCTATCACCAAATGAGTCATCTCATCGATGCTCAAATCCAAATCCTTTATTTGATACCTGAAAAAACCTTCAGCAAACTTCACTTCGTTCGGTAGAGAAAAAGTACGGCCCTTGTCCAGCGCAACTACTAGTTCTGGATAATTATTTTCCTTATTTTGGCTTGCATATACTTGCATTACTTCTTCTTTTTCGGCAATTTGTGTTGTGATATCTATCAACATATTCACTGGATTTTGGACCCCTATTTCATATGAAATAGGCTCTGGAACTCGGCCACTATGCCTACAGTTTTTTAGCGTTTCCCATACCAACAGAGCTGCAGCCCTATGGTCAGGGTGAATCTCTAAAGGTCCTGGGAAAAAAACTGCCGAAGGCAATAAATCTTGGATAACTTGACTAGCCCTTTCTACAATTTCTTCGGTCACGCCCAGAAATCTATCTGGCTCAGACCAACATTGAATTGATTTACATCCCAAAAGCTCTGAAGCTCGCCTTACTTCGTTAGCACGAATCTCTGCAAGATCAACCAAATTCCCCTTTCCGCCTTGAGACCCATCAGTGAGAATAACAAGATGTGTTTCAATTCCTTCCTCCCTAGCTTTTAAAAGGCTACCGCCCATTCCGAAAGTCTCATCGTCCGCATGTGGCGCAAAAACTAACCAGGGGCCATCGGGTAGAGAAGACGCGTGAAAGGGAATGAGAACATTTTCTTGATTAAACATATTTTGTGAATGTTCCGTCATAGATTTAAAAGCCTCCATCATTATAGAGATTCAATAAAGTCTTTTTTAGTTTTTTTGTCAATTTCATGGTTAAATTCGGTGGCTGCGCAAAGCTATCGCTAAATAATCAGCCGCCCAGCAAATAATAGGAATAATATGTTCTTCACTCCTCTGTGCGAGTGGGTAGTTACACCCGCCAAACATTTTAGTCTAGCCGTTAGCTTTATTAGGCAAGACTTCCTTTCGCAATTTTCAGGTTCGGTGGCAGGTTTCCTCTGGTTGTTTATTATCCCTATATCTCACATCCTTATATACAGTTTTGTCTTTGGATATATTTTCCAATTGAGGGCTTTATCAGAATTTGGCGAAACAGAATTTGTATTGTTCATGATGGTAGGATACCTGCCATGGTTTGCCTTTGCCGATGCAATTGGAAAGTCAACCAGCCTCCTATTAGAAAAAGCTGGGCTAATAACAAAAGTTAGGTTCCCCGTCCAAATCATCCCAATTACCGGAACATTGATCCCATATTTAACTCATATGATTGGTTTTTGTTTGTTGCTGTTATACCTAGGCTTCCAAGGATATTCTTCACTAATGTGGCTATTGATTCCTTTCATTTATTTTATACAATTTCTCTTTACCATGGGTTTGGTCGCCATCTTATCCGCTCTCTGCGTATTCCTCCGAGATTTGCAACAGATAGTATCGCTAGCAGTGACAATCTGGTTTTTTTTAACACCTATTATTTATCCTATAAACCTAATAGAGAGTGGGAAAATTCGAGATTTATTCCTCTTTAATCCTATGCATAATTTTATTGTTCTCTACCGCGAGATTATTTTACTTGGTGAACTACCCTATATGAATCTTTGGATAGTAATTCCCATATCTTTATTAAGTTATGCGGTTGGCGGTTGGTTATTTATTAAAATTAAACATACGTTTGGTGACGTGCTTTGATTCAGGACATCTAAATGCAGCGTTTATCCGTTGAAAATATTTCGAAAGAATTTAAAATCTACCGTCGCCCTCAAGACAGGCTTTCTGAACTAATCCTACGAAGGCCTAAGCACGAAGTTTTTCATGTTCTAAGTGACATTTCTTTCGCCATTCAAGAAGGCGAAAGTCTTGGGATAATAGGAGTAAACGGAGCAGGGAAATCGACACTTTTAAAGATTTTAGCTGGAACCTTGCAACCAACCAGCGGCACATTCAAACTAAGTGGGCAAGCCGCTGCATTGCTAGAACTAGGAGCCGGTTTTCATCCCGAATTCACCGGACGGAAAAACATTCATCTTAACGCTTCTTTGCTAGGCGTTACCGAAGATACGATAGCTAATCTAGAGAATGAAATTATTGAATTTGCAGAACTTGAAAAATTTATAGATCGGCCGGTTCGAACCTATTCATCCGGCATGTATGTTAGGCTCGCATTTTCAATTGCAACTATGATTAAGCCTGATATCTTAATAATAGACGAGGCGCTATCTGTTGGTGATCTTGCGTTCCAAAAAAAATGCATCCAGCGGATGAACTCATTTATTAACGAAGGCAAAACGATGATTTTCTGTAGCCACTCTATGTTTCATGTACAAGAACTTTGTGAAAAAGCAGTTTGGCTTGATAATGGCCAGATAAGAGAGATTGGTTCTAGCGATAAGGTAGTGGGACATTATGAAGACTTCTGTAACAGCAAGAAGGTCTATCATAATATTAGCGAAGATGCGCCGGCTGAGGACTCAAAGTCGGATATTGAAGAAAAAGGATTTAAGTCGCCTGATTGCAGAATCAATTCACTTTCAGTGAAATCAAAATCTGGGGAAGAGGTTACTTCTTTAGCACCCTTAAATGATTACGTATTGGAAATGGAAGTTGAGGTGCTCAAAGATAATATAGAAGGCAACTTTGGATTTGCGTTTATGAAATCAGCGGAGGAGCCCGTCGCTTCTTTTCTAACCACTGATATTCAGAAGATAGACAAAGGCCCCTTTAAAAAAGGAAGCCGATTCACTGTGTCGTTAAGCATCTGGGGCTTACCCATGCGTGTCGGTGATTTTTATGTCCTCGGTGGCCTCGCAGATAAAAGCGGCTTGCTCTGGTATGAAAGGAAATTCAGCAAGCTTTTGCATGTGGACGCTAATAAAGGCGTCGGCCCATTAATCATGGGATCTGAATGGTCGGTTACAGAGAAAAACTATTAGCTTAAAAAAGGTAGTCTTCTTCTAAGATTTTTGCAGGAGCGAAGTCAGGCAGTTGACCATAGGGGTCTATTTGCAAGACCTTCGGTAATTCATTAATGCTATTTACCTCGATAATTTCCATATAAGCTTGCCGCATCATTCGAGAGCCTGAACTTTCCGTCTCAGAACTTTGAGGGTCTTCAACAAACGGGCTTTCATAGTCTATTTCTTCGTCCAAATAAGAGTAAATACTAAAAAAATTTGTTGTAGCGCTGCCTACCCATGGCGAGAGCTCTTGCAGTTCTTCGAAAGGCACTATCTCAGCGATCTCAGCTCGATTACTTATGTCCTCGATTTGTCGGTAAGCGATTATATTTTCAATAAGCTCATTGTTTAAACCTGGCAATAATTCCATCGCTTCCCGGGTAGCAAGATTTAAATTGACCGTACGGGTATTGCCGTAAACGGTAAACGCGGCTTGAAGATTTACTCCCCGAAATAGTTCACTAAATCCTCGGATATGCAGAATCTCTTCTACAGTGTCTAGCTCAGGGTTGTTTCGGGGCACGTACCCATTCTCCAAACTTTCATAGTAATCCTTTTCCGCTCCATTTAAACCCTCTAAATCATTAAGGTCCGTCCAGTCAGTCCATGCCCCCAACAACTCTTGGACCTCTTGGGGATCCGCATCTTGCCCGCCCAATTTCTTTTCAATTAACAATTGCATATTGCGCCTGGGAATCCTATTTAAACTGATTTTCCCAGCATGATCATAAATTCTTACGGTAACGCTTTCATGTAAGGGGTAGTTTAATTCCAACTTTTGACCATTAAATCGGTAAGCGGGATTTCGAATTTCTCCCTCTTCAGTCTCTTCGATTAGCTCCCCAATAGGCCTAGGCATCCGCTCTAATATTAATTCCATTTCTCCATGATTAACTCCAGTCATGACGGCTAACCAATTCATAGCGGCACTCTGATTATTAACCGCCGTTTTAGCAGAGAGACGAACCTTTCCCGCCATTGCAGTCACAAGCACTGTTAACAGCGCCACTGTCCAAAGAACAATTATAATTACCGAACCTTTGTGTTTGTCGTTGTCAATCATATGCAAAACCTAGAGATCTAACTGTTCTAGATCGTTGGGCCGAATACTTCTGTGCTCATTATTTCGAATCCTCGCTAAAATTTCGGTCGGCGCTGCTACGTTATCGTATGGAGTCAATCGAACGTACACGGCTAAGGGCAAACTGAGCAGCTCTTGAGCCTCCCACTCCTGGGTCCATACTTTAGTTTCTTCAAGTTCCTCATAGAGATAGCTGAATTCGATGTCATAATTTGGGAAAAGAAGGGTCGGTGTCGACCCTTCAAATCTTGAACTCGGGTTATCGCTATAAGCTGGAACTAGCCTTAAATAGACCCCCTCGTCCGGGATAGAATAAAGCTGCCATCCTGTAAGCCCTGAGGAACGCTGGGGAGACATTGTAGACACCCAAGCTAAATACTCTTTTTCACCGGTGAAAAATATCTGTCTTGAAAGAGTTTCTTCGTTAGTAAAACTATGAGGGAAGGCGCCATGCAATGCACGGTCGACTTGTAGCACAGTCATTGCTTCGTCTAGACTTTCATCAAGAGCGAGAGAATTACGATTCCAATCTTCAGTGACTATGAATACGCTTGTACTGAGTAATCCGAGTAATAAAGACGTTAATCCTAGCGCTAGAATCACTTCTATCAGGGTAAATCCGGTATTATTTTTTTTCTCTCCAAACATATCTTGAAATCTATTGTGGAAGATTCAATCGAATCCATCTGCTGCCGATAATCTCTTCGTCGCGATCCTCATTAGTAACTTCAAATCCCTGCAAGGCATTAAGCATAGGTTGAGTTTTTCGCACCGGGTCTACTAAAACACCTATCGAACGAATATCGTAACTTTCAGCGTTCAAAATTTCTTCAACACCCCTAAACTCATTTTGTAAAAGTGCAAAATTAGTGACAGCTCGAACTTGAGCAGCACGAACGAGACTCTCTTCAGATCTCCAAGACAACTGCTTACTTCCACCAACCAATGAAAAAATACCCGCTAAAACAACTCCAGTAATTGCCAACGCTACTATTACTTCAAGCAACGTAAATCCATTTTGACGCTTAGTAATCATTGAAATTTTTCACTCTGCCTGTAAAAGAGTTAATTTCTATTTTACTTTTGTTACCTTCAAATGATAGAAAGAATGTACCTCCAGTGCTACCGCCTTCCGGATAGAAAATAATCTCTTTTTTATCATATATTTCTGATTCAATATCGGTGCTATCAATAAATCGCATCGACCCGAAACTAAATTCCCAGTATCCCACTGATATTGCTGATTCAATCATTTTTGATTCAGCTATTGGGCGCGCATAAAATTCTACCGAAGCTGGACTACCTTGAACCACGGCTGTTCGCCTTGCAAAATTTAATAGTGATACAGCCTGGCGAACCTGCGCACTAAAAGTACGTGACTCCAAATTACTGACATTAGGAATAACCAAAACACTAACCATGCCAATAATAGTAAGGACGAGAAGAACTTCTAGTAAAGTGAAACCAGTAGACTTCCCAAAAAGGATCGAATGAGCTGTCCTATTGGAGACCGACATCGGCATCATCACCTTCACCGCCCCTTTCACCATCGGGTCCGTAGGAAAATAATGTAAAATCTCTACCATTAGAGTCAAAAACATAATCATTTCCCCAAGGGTCCTTCGGGACTTCACGCCGCAAGTAGGGGCCACCCCAGGACGCCCTCCCCGAATCATTTTCCCGCAAACCACTCAGAGAGTCGGGGTATCGACCTGTGTCCAATCGATACGTATCTAACGCGGCTTCTAGTGAAGAAATTTGTGAAAGCGCAGCATCGCGCTGCGCTCCCGACTGTTGGTTAAAAATGTTAGGTGCAACCATAACAGCAAGCATCCCTATAATGGCCATTACCACCAATATTTCAATCAAGGTAAAGCCTTTATCACTTCGACAACTAGGCGCAATGTGTCTTAAATTAGTCATTTTTTGCCTCAGATTTTAATTTCTTTGTGGTTTACTGATTCGGGTATAACATCGAACGCTAACACGATACGCTCCTCCGCCGACTCAAATGGAATCGTATAGTGAAGGAGAGAGGCAGGGAAAAGGCAAAGAGATCCAGTGAATACGTCGATAACTTCTTTATGCTTTTTAGCACCTCTTTTTACAAATTTTTCTTCCTCCAAGCAAACCACGAGGTTGCCACTACTGGTGTTTGATTTGCATGGCACGTTTATGTAGATACTACCGCTAAGCCAACTATTTTCATGAATATGAGGCGCCAATTCTCCACCACTTTTCATACTTATAAGCCAACCAAAAAGACTATAGTTCGCCGGCCAATTTTTTAAAAATCCCTCTCCGCTATCAGAAAAATTCTCTCGGTATTTTTCAATTTCTAGTTTAATTATCTTTTCTATTTCGTTTGTTAGATCCCTCTCTAGTTGAAATAAATTCCCCGCAGTTTGGTGGCCATTTATCAGCAAGCTTTGTCTTCTGATTGAAACTTTTTCTTCTTCTAAGATAGTTTTGACATTCGTTACAAAAAGATTTTCAAAATCATATTCCTCACTTAAATCAGTCTTTAAAACGTATTGCAATGGCTCGTTACAGAACAGATTTTCCCTGTTTAGGCCAAACCTAATTTCTGCTCGAGAACCCAGTGATCCAATCATAGCGCTTACTTCACCTTTATTAATGGACTCATCTAAAGTTTGGTAAAAAAGAGAGCTTTCGTTCTCCAAGTATAAGCAGCTGAGGAAGTAACTTTTACTGTCTTTAAACTCGATAGTTCCAAAAATTTCTTTTGCTTCTTTAAATCTTTTAGCCGAGTACAGCAGTCGGGCGAAATTATAACTTGCTTGAACAGAATCTGGGCGCAAACCTATCGCTTTTTGATAACTATCTTTCGCGTCTTCAAATCTTCCAAGCTCTTCATATAAATACCCCAGATTAATATGAGCATCCTTGTAACTAGGTTGCAAAGCTATTGCCTTTTTATAACACTCTTCAGCATTCCTTAATTTGCCAGATCCATGTAATGTAACTCCCAAATTAGAATACGCGTCTACAAACCCCGGTTTAAGAGTCAATGCTCTATTAAAACTAGCTTCGGCATCCTCCATGTTACCAAGCTGTGTTAGTGCGACGCCTAAAGAGTTGAAGATTTCAGGCCGACCCGGCTGCAAAGCTATAGCTTTTTTGTAACTTACTATAGCGTCTCCGAATTTCCCAAGATCTTGCAGCGTCTTACCCAGATTCGCATGAGATTCAAAATCTTTAGAATCAAGCTCCACCGCTTTTCGATTTGCTCGCAACGCTTCATGTGTGCGACCACTTAGTTGAAACGTAATTCCAAGAATTTTCCAGCTAAATTGATGATCTGGAAATTTCTGAGTCATCGACAACGCTAATCTGCTGGCGTCCTCAAAATCGCCCCTCTCATAACTCATCCTCAATCGTGAAAGTTCGGATTGGGATGGGCTCGCAGCAGGGCTCTTATTTCCGCGGGTCCTCTGATTCTTCCGCCTGCTTGGACGTCTTTTCGATTCTTCTTTCGCAGGTATCAATTTTTCATCAATGCGAGGTTCTGATTCAGCTTTTTGACTCTTTAAAATAAGTTGCGCGCTTAGGTCTTGAATATCTTTACCTACAAAGCCCCTTTTTTTTGCTTTCTGGAGAGCTTCGCTCGCGGCGTTTAGCCGCAACTCTTGAATGAGGGTCGCGATATAACTAACCCAGAATTGTTCCACTTGCGGATTACTCTTAACTGCGATTTTAAATAAAGGCAATGCTTCCTTTGGTTGGTTAGAACCGGCAGCTATTAGCCCCAAATTATGACTAGCAACTGAATGTTTTGGCCTAGCCTCAAGAATTGCTCGAAATATTCTGGCGGCGTCCTCTGGCTTGCCGATTCGCAGCGCTTTATTTGCTTTTTCGACAGCTTGATCAATAGTAAATTTCATCAACTAGCTCAAAGTCTCATTTGAAATATAGAAAACTGGCATAGACCTTAAATATTAGATTCTTCAAAAAGATCGGAAGCTAATTCAAAGCGGTCCAATATCTCAGAATACTGTGGCCCGGCTCGTTCGTTCAGATCTATAATCTCTGGCCTCAGGACAATAAATAACTCCCGCCTCTCTACATTATCCTGCTGATACGAAAATAAACTGCCTATGCCGGGGACTCTATTCAGCAGGGGCACTCCAGTATTGAGCTCTTCAGTATCAGTCTGTATCAGCCCGCCCAGAACAATGTTATCTCCATCCCTAACAACTACTGTTGTCGTTATCTCTTGATTATTGAAGACAGGATTGTTGTTTATGCCTGATGCGCTATTGTCCACCGAACGCAATGTTTGGTTAATTACTAGGTTTACTACTCCATCTTCGTTTATTTGAGGGGTAATTAACAAACCGATGCCAGTATCGCGGTATTGAATATTTGTGGTCGAGAGACCGCCCGCACTTATTGATTCGCCGGCCTCTACTGGGACTTCTGCTCCAATCTGAATTTCTCCTTCTTGGTTGTTACCTACAGTAAGTGAGGGCCTAGCCAAAAGACGCACCTCATTATTTTGCGCGATCGCCTCCAAAGTTGCATCAACTCGCGAAGATCCATCGACGAACCCTCTCGTAAACATTAATCCATTTAAATTTGGAGCAAAATCAGTCACGGTGCTGCTAGATAACGGATCTAAGGCATCGTTTGCGACTCGGCTCCAATCAACACCAAAGCGAGTATCGTCCGTGAGAGTAATCTGTGCAATTACTGCATTGACCATTACTTGCAGCGGAACGACGTCTAGTTGGCTTATGGTTGTTAGAAGCTGTCGATAATCCCTCGCTGTCGACCTAATCAATAGGCTATTCGTCGCTTCATCAGCGACGATCTTGACCGCCAAGTTCGCAGATACGGCTGACCCAATCGACGCAGAAGCTAATGCTGACGGCGGCGCCTCCTCTCCCTCGGCGGAAGAAACTTGATTGACACCCCCCGACACGATAACGGGAGTTGGAGAAATGCTTTCTGTGCCAATTCCGGAAAAAATGGGATCCTCCTCCTCCTCAAAGACCGATGAAAGAGTTTCCGCAAGTCCAAGAGCATCCAAATTTTTCACACGGTACATAAATAATTGTTCTACCTGTTCCTGGCTATCGGCATCGAGAACCTGAATCCAACGTGAAATTTCTTCAAACCCTCTTACAGCGGGAGCGGTAACTAAAATAGAATTGATACGCTCTATTCCCTTTACCTGGTAAGAAGGGCTTGGCCCCTCTATGAGAAGGATAATTTCCGCTAATTCCTCAGCCACCTCCGCCGCATTTCCGTTACTCAGTTGGTATAGGTGTATCCCTTGGTTCAAAAATGGGTCAGCGTCAATTAACATAAGTAACTGATTAACCCTTTCGAGAACATAATTTGACCCCGTTATAATCAGCAAATCACGATTACCAAGCTGACTGATACTTCCCTCTGGCTGCAACAACGGTTCAATCGCCTGAATAACTGCATCGGACGATACGTAAGTAAGCGGAGTAACTTGGAGAACCAAAGCGTCGCCAGTTTCTGTCAACGAATCAGGCCCCCTGATTTGGTTGGGCAGCGCTGAGGAAATTTTTCTAGCGTTATAGATATTACCAACTTGCTCTATCAAAATCCCAGCATCTCGAGTCAGCAATTGAATTAACGGCCAGATATCGTCCCTTTGCAACGGCCGTTCCGCAGAAGTCCTAATACTAATTCGATTATCGATCGTTGGATCTATAACTAGACTAATGTCTAACGCGATTGCTAGTTCTTCCAATATAAGCCTCAAGTCGGCTTGCTCATAATTCAACTCGACAACTTCAAAAGCTTCCACATCCGCGGGTGCTGGAACCTCCGCCTCAAACCCCGGGTATTCAAGTGCCTGTCCATTCCTGTTTATTTCCTCAATCAAGACTTGTTGTTCATTATTATCAACACTTAAAATCACAGGAATTTCATCAGCACCGGACGGATTTTCTTCAACACTAGCAGCCTCGGTGACTTCCGCTACTTCTGACCCAGTACGGCGTTGGTCATGTTCCACCCAAACGCAAGATTGAAATGTCAAGGTAGCCACGCTCAATAATATATTTATATATATTCGTTTTGGCTTGCCTTTATCTTGTGCTTTCAAATTCACAATATTCTCCACGATTAAAATTCTACAGCGTTCATGCTAAACACTGCCGACAACATAGTAATTGTGATTCCGCCAACAGCGATAGCAAGAAAAATAATCAAAGCGGGTTGCAACGCAGACACAATAGCTGACATTTGTTTACGAACAAAATTATCAAAAGTGCCAGCGGATTTCACTAAAATCGATGATGTGCGACCTGATTCTTCTCCTACTGTTACTAACTGATGCAGTAGCGTAGGGAAAACTCTCGTCTTCTCCAGGGATAGCCCTAGTCCCGCGCCCCCACGAACATCCTCCTCCACGTCACTTAAGTGTTTCACTAAGTATGAATTGACAACCACTTCTTTGGAAACTCTCAAGCCGCGTATTAGCGGAATCCCCGCCCCTAGCAGTGCACCCAACGTCCGCGAAAAGACCGCGCACTCTTTGTATAAGATAAGAGATCCAACCAAAGGTAACTTTAAAAGAAAGCTATCTTTGCGTAACTTCATAGAGGGATCATTGTCTAAACGTCGCCAATAAAAAATAGCTGATGCAAATAGAACCAAGAAAATTAACCAATAGTTTTGAATAAAAGCGCTTAGATTAAGCAAAAATGCTGCGGACGATGGTATCTCTGATCCAGAGTCCTCAAACATTGCAGCAAACTGGGGGACTACGAACACCAAAAGTAATAACACAGAAAGAATACCAGTCAAAGACAACACGATCGGATAGATCATTGCTGCAACTATTTCCTGCCGGGTCTTCGCGCTCGTTTCAAGAAATTCAGCCAAATCAGGAAGTAATTCATGCAAAATTCCTCCCTCTTCTCCTGCCCTGACAATATTTACATACATCTTGGAAAAAACATGAGAGTGCAGTTCCATCGCATCCGCGAGACTTTTCCCTTCTTTAACGTCCGCTAAGAGGTTTAGCACTAATTCTTTCATAGCCAAAGATTCTGTGATTCCATCTAACAGCCTTAGCGCCTTGTCCAGTGGAACACGAGCCTCAACTAACGTACAAAGCCCATTAGTAAAATCCAAAAGATCGTTACTAGAAATTTTTCCGCGTCGGATAGCTTTTCCGTCTTCTTTAGACTCCTGAAGCTTAATTGGCGTAAGTTTTTTACTCCGCAAAATTCGAATTGCGTCTTTTTGAGACTCGGCATTGAGTTGGCCAGCCTTTATGTTCCCCTGGTTATCGAAAGCCTGATATTTAAAATAGATAACGCTCATATTGCTCTCGTAACTCGCACGACTTCTTCTGGAGTCGTGAGCCCTGCCTTTAGTTTCTCGATGGCATCTTCACGCAGTGTTCGCATACCTCCAGAAATTGCCTGATCGCGAATCACATTAGCGTCAGCGCCGATAGCAACATGGTGACGAATTTCATCGCTCATCAAGAGCAGTTCATAAAGGCCAATCCTCCCCCGATAGCCCGTACTACCGCAAAGTTCGCAGCCAGCTCCCCTCTTAATTTTCGGACATACACTTACTTCAATTCCTAACGCCGCGGACTCGTCTTGACTGAGTTCAGAGACTATAGCGCAAGCAACGCAAACCCTTCGCACCAAGCGCTGAGCTTGGATCGCTAGCAAACTAGAACTTATTAAATAACCCTCTACACCCATATCCTGAAGACGGGTAACTGCGCCCGCGGCATCATTTGTATGCAATGTGGAAAATACTAGATGGCCCGTAAGGGCTGATTCGATTGCTATCTCCGCAGTTTCATGATCGCGAATCTCTCCAACCATTAGTACGTCAGGGTCTTGACGAACAATAGACCGTAGTCCTTTCGCAAAGGTGAGACCGATAGATGCATTGGCCTGTATTTGGGTAACCCCTTCTAATTGATATTCCACGGGGTCTTCAACGGTTATTATTTTCTGGCGTTCACTATTAATTTTCTCTAAAGTAGCATACAAGGTTGTCGTTTTACCCGATCCCGTAGGGCCGGTTATCAGAACCATACCGTTGGGCTGTTTAATCATCTCCTGATAATCTTTTAGAAGTTCTTCAGGCATACCAAGCTTCGCTAATCCTACTGTAGTATCAGAGCGATCAAGTATTCTTAGTACGACTGACTCTCCATAAACACCAGGTAAGGTAGAAACGCGCATGTCTAGTTGCTTATTACCAATTTGGTAATTGATACGCCCGTCCTGCGGCAGGCGCTTTTCTCCGATATCCAATTTCGCCATTAGTTTCAACCGAGATGCTACGGCTGTATGAATCCGGATGGGTAAACGCTCTATTCTTGTCATGATTCCATCAACACGACAACGAATATCTAAGTGACTCTCATTGGGCTCAAAATGAATGTCGCTGGAGTTTAAATCCAGAGAACGAGCGAAAAGATGATTAACTAACCTAATTATTGGAGCCTCAGATGCAAGATCGGTTAATCCTTCATCATCCTCAAACACTGAGACAAAAATCTCGGCGTCTTCACCTTCGATTTGAGGAGATAATTCGGCTCTCCAATACTTAGCCAGTCGCCTTACTTCATCATCTTGACCTAAGCGAAAGAAAACAACCTCTCCTAAAATGAAGCGAATTTTTGTGCGTAATTCAAGCGAAGGAGGATCGTTACAGACTAGAAAGCCTGTATCTTCAAAATCCTGAACTGGAGCAATTGCCTCAGGCTCGAGAAGCTGAGAAAAAACTCGCAACGTTATGGGAGAATAACTCATTGATTATAACCGCGACATTTAGCACTCATTTATGCTCCCCAATACCAAACCTTGACTCCGTGCAAAACCAACAACGGTAATTGAGCCAGTATACTGAGCCCGTGTTCTATTGATCGAGAAGTCTTTTACAAATAACTTTGGCATGGAATTTTCTAGTCTCTCTAGAAGACCGACGGTATTGGCTACATTAGCTGTACGGAACGACATTTCCTGACTAATCATTAGCCAACCCTCTGTTTCTAATCTATCTGCTAATCGAGTCGCATTAACCAGAATCCCCGAATCTCTCACATGCTGAGAAAGGTCTCTCTGTATGTCAGCCTCTATCAAAGGAATTGTTGTTCCAACAAAAATCTCTTGCTCCAGGTCCATCGCGCGTTGTTCTGCCACAACTCTGCGCTCACGCCAAGCTGCTGTATTTTCTATCAGCCGCTGCTCGCGTTCGATGTCCAGCAAAACCTCCTCAATATTTCCTTGTCTTTCCAGATATAGAGCCTGTACGATTGGGATTATAATAGTCGCAACGAAACCTATCGCTACAATAGCGGCTAAATAAAAAATCTTGTTCTCTCTTAAGTTAAGTTTCATTTTCTTAATTATCAGGAAAATATCGAATCATATAAGCTTCAAAATTCACTGGGCTTAAACGCAAATCAATATAATAACGACCATTACTAGTCGCCCTGGAAAAAGCCACTTCAGTAAATAGTGGATCTTGTTCAAGCTTTTGAAGAATTGCTTGCGGCTCTGAACTGCTACCCTGTAACTTAATCAAACCTTCTATAATTTCAATAGAAGAAATCCGCTCCGGGCTGATCACATTTTGCAAAGTGAATAACACTTCATTGATCGACTGGCTAGGGAAGTCATTTAATAGGCCCCATTGGTTGTCAAAATTTATCACAGTGCGTCGATCTTCTCGCGCATTTAACGAAAGTGAGCGATTTAACTCCAGAGAAGCCGCCGCGCGTCTGAACTCAATTGACTGTTTCGCAAAAGGTATCGAAAATAGAAACAAGAGAAGAGCGGCAAAACAGCCCGCAAAAATAACTTTTCGCCCTTTCTCTAATTTTTGTCTAATATTACGGGCGCCCTCTGGAACATAACTATATTCTCTATTAACTGATTCACTGAGGAGATTAGCTAGTTGGCCAGAATCGCTTATTTCCAGGATCGCGTCTCTATTGTAATTCGCAACAATTTCTGTCCATTCTTCCAAAATTTCTTTTTGGTCTAAATCGGCTTTGTTTATTTGTTGCCAAGAGTCAACGACATCTCGTTCAAAAATTACTAAAGTCTGACCGATATCATCTTTTTCTAAAAACCCTATTTTATTTTCGACAGCCTTTAAATTTAAAAGCCGAGGCTTCACACATGCTAATAAAAGTCCCTGATTTTTGTAGGCGTCAAATAAGTTGTCTAGCAGCTCTTGCTTCATCCAGACTGCGACTGTTTCAGGGTTGGAGGCTATCGCTGACACACCAAATGCAACTGCAAGTTTCTTGTCTAAAGACGGATAAATATCCTCAACTTGTAATTGCAGGGCGGAGGTAAGATCTACTTTAGAAGCCTTTGGGAGCGAATGTCTTGTAGCGACGAACTCACTTGATGGTAATAATAATTGAATAGAGGGCTTACTGGTTGAAGACTCCAATAACTTTCTGCTCGCAACGGCTATTTCATTAACCAGATAATTATTGTCAATCGACAACTTTTCCCCACTTTCAATATGGATAAGCTCCCCATTAAAGACCGCTAACGTAGCGTTAACTGAGCTCGAAGGGTCTCTCAGTGAGCTCCCGTGCAGTAAAGCTACTTTAGAAGAGCGAAAGAACTTCAGTAATTGACCTGAAAAGTTGTTCATTAATTTAACATAACCAAAGCCGTACCCGTTCATAAAAAGCGAGTACTGCCAACTGCTAAGTTCCTAAATAATTGATTAATTACGATCTTTTAGACTATAGCCGATGAGAAATAGTTTTAGTTTTTTTGAAGTATATTAATCCAGCTAGATGCATTGACCAACAACCACTAACTTCGTGGAAGCCGAGCCCTAACGCCGCTTTTGCCTGGGAGCCTTAACTCATTCCAATTTTGAAACAAAATAAAGGCTAATGCTGAGGTATTTCTTCGCCTAGTCGCCAGAAGACCCGCTTGATGCGCGCTCTTTCTCCACCAAAAAATCAACAATATCGAGCATTTCCTGTTGTGTTCTAACATTTTCGCTCGTAGTCACCAAATATTTACCATTAACGATCATATTCGGCGTAGAGCGTATACCGTAATCATTCATTCTTTTTTCCGCTTGATTAACCTTAGTCCGAACAGAAAAAGAGTTGAACGCACGGTCAAAATCGGCCGCACTAATACCGTGTTCTTCAAAAAGAGCGCTGATTTGCTGATCATTTTGCAGCATATTTCGCTCTACGTTTATGGCATTAAATATATGTTCGTGCAGCGTTTCAACCGCATCCAAAGCCTCAGCCGCGTAATAAGCCTGCGCATGGACTTTCATTAACCCGTTCCAAAGTGCCGGAAAGCGCTGGAAGTCGACATAATCTGGCGCATTTTCTTCCCAATTAACTATCAACGGTTCAAACCGGAAACAGTGAGAGCACCCATACCAAAACGCCTCAATAACCTCCACTTTCGACGAGTCATTGGTGTTTACCGGATTAGCAATTTCCTGATAATGGGTCCCGGCAACGAAGCGCTCAATCTGCCCGTACCCAGTTAATGAGTACGGGAGAATTATAAGCATAAAAAGTGCTTGCAACATCTTAGTAATAAGTTCGTTCTTAATCATGTTGGAACTCCATTTTTCCGTCCAGAACCACAGACATGTGCTTGAAAAGTTACCATAACACCATCTGTGAAGCTATATCCTGGCCAAATTTCTCGAAGCTGAGCAGAGAAATCAGTTTAGGCCGGAAACGTAACTTGAAAGCGCCTCTAACTCTTCGTCGGTTAAGCGTTTTACTACCGAACGCATCATTGCACTAGAATCGTTTTGCCTTTCCCCCGATCTGAAAGCCTTTAGTTGCATTAGGGTATAATCCCGATGCTGTCCGCTCAATGAGGGAAATCCTGCCGGAGCATTACCGCTTCCGGTTGGTGAATGACATGCCGCACAGGCTGCTACTGATAAATCCTTGATGCCCGCTCGGTAAATCGATTCGCCGAGCTCCAGACTCTCGATATTCGCTCCCTGCAAAGTTACCTGTTGTGAAGAATACCAGGCTGATATATCCAAAATATCCTGCTCTGTGAGAGCCGCCACCATAGCCGACATTGTCGCGTTAACACGATTTCCAGATTTATAATCGTTTAGCTGTTTAACTATGTAGTTAAAATTTTGTCCCGCCAATTTCGGGTTGATTGATATCTCACTATTGCCTTCTGCGCCATGGCAGGTGGCGCAAAGGGCAGATTTAGCCTGACCTGCAGCAGCATCGCCTTGCGCTAATGCGGATTGTGTTGAGACTAAAGTAAAAACAGCCGATAACATTGAGATGACAAATTTCTTCATACTAATTCCTGAAATTACTACTACACTGCGAATAGATTATTTGGGCGCTTCCCTAGAATCAATCGACCACCATTGATGGCTGAGTAAAACTGATATTTGCGCTCGTAAGACTGAATTATAGCCTAAATTCAACAATGACTCTAATCGGACAACTTTAGTGAAAAAATCATGCCTGGAGCACACACAGGTGCACGAGAGCTAGGATTAAATCATGAATTTAAACCAAACCCGTTTCATAACTAGCGCTGCGAAGTTCGGTGACTGTCCTAAAGACAGTATCGTAGAAGTTGCATTCGCAGGCCGTTCTAACGCGGGAAAGTCTAGTGCGATAAATAGTGTATGCGATCAAAATCAGCTTGCTCGTGCCAGCAAAACACCCGGGCGGACTCAGCTGCTTAATTTCTTTGCTGTCGAACCTAATGTGTACTTGGTAGACCTACCTGGCTACGGGTTCGCTAAAGTCCCTCTAGAAATCAAAAATAAATGGCAGCGAGAGCTAGAGCAGTACTTAAGGCAGAGAGAGCAATTAGTTGGATTGATTTTGTTGAGCGATATTCGCCACCCTTTAAAAGAATTCGATCGAATGATGATAGATTGGGCTGTTAAGTCCAATCTGCCTCTTCACCTTCTACTAACCAAGTCCGACAAACTTAAACGGGGGCCCGCGCAAAATACTTTGTTGAAAGTCAGTGAAGAATTGAAGGAATTGGGTGACGTGTCGGTACAACTGTTCTCGTCCGTTAAAAAAACTGGATTGGACGAGGTAAAAAGTAAAATATCCGAATGGGCAAAAATAAATAATTAAATTCCTAGTGGGCTTGGTCCCAATTATTGCCAACACCAATATCGACCAATAAGGGCACCTCAAGTGCAGCCGCTGTCATCATCCGAAACTTAACTCCCTCTGAAAGCAATTCGATATCCTTTTCACTTACTTCAAAAACTAGTTCGTCATGCACCTGCAATAACATGCTGGCATCAAGATCACCGACCCCAAGCCAATGATCTATATCAATCATCGCTTGCTTAATAATGTCTGCTGCCGACCCTTGCATTGGAGCATTGATCGCTGCCCTCTGCGCTGCCTTCCGGATCATTGCATTACTCGCGCTTATACCCGGTAGGTATAATCTTCTTCCAAAGATAGTCTCTACGAACCCGTTCTCATCTGCGAAGACTCTGGTTTCGTCCATATAGGTTTTAACGCCAGGATACCTCTCAAAATATCTTTCAACATATTGTTGAGCCTCGCTTCTACTAATATTTAGTTGTTTAGCAAGCCCAAACGCACTCATCCCGTATATCAGACCGAAGTTAATCGCTTTAGCACTTCGCCTTTGCTCTGCTGTAACACTGTCTAGTGGCGTATTAAAAACATCTGCAGCGGTTGCTTTGTGAACATCCTGGGAATTTGAAAAGGCGTTCAAAAGACCGGAATCGCGAGATAGATGCGCCATGATTCGCAATTCAACTTGAGAGTAATCCGCCGCCACCAACTTATAACCTTTTTTTGCAATAAACGCCTTTCGTACTCGTCTTCCTTCTGGAGTTCTGATAGGAATATTCTGCAAATTAGGGTCCGTCGAAGACAAGCGGCCCGTAGCCGCTATAGCTTGCTGAAAAGAGGAATGGATTCTTCCACTTGTGCTTTTAACTTGTAAGGGCAGTTTGTCCGTGTAAGTGGATTTAAGTTTACTAATTGACCGCTGTTCCAATATTAGTCTAGGCAAATCATATTTCTCAGCAAGCTCTTGAAGTACTGGTTCTGCCGTGGATGGCTGACCAGTTGGCGTTTTTTTCAAAATTGGGAGCTCTAATTTTTCATAAAAAATAGTCTGTAGTTGTTTCGGTGAACCAATGTTGAACTCCTCACCCGCCAGATCATAGATTTCCCCTTGGAGAGCTAGTAATTTTTCACCTAACTCATCACTTTGTTCAATCAATGCGTTCTTGTCTATAAGAATACCGTTACGTTCGATTCGACGCAAAACCCCTATCAGCGGAAGCTCGCAGTACTTATAGACTCCGAACAAGTGACCACAATTCGAAAGGCTTTCCTCTAAGAAAACAGACAGTCTGTATATATAGTCTGCTTTTTGATTTGCAAAGGAAGAGTATTTCTCTATTGGAATTTCTTTATGCGAAACCTTTCCTCGGCCCTTCCCTAATAGATCCTCTAGATTTTCTGAATCTAAATCTAAGTAAACTTTCGACGCATCAGAAAGTTGATGCTTGGTCCTTACGGAATTAAAGACATAAGACGCTAGCTGCACATCTGACTTTTTGTTAGATAACTCAATTCCATGGTTCTGAAGAGCATGGCCTAAGTTTTTTGCGTCATAGCAAAGCTTTTTAATGCCTTCATGTTCGATGATTGCCTTCAGCTGCCTTAAAACTGGGCCAATTTCTAACTGGATTGGACTACTTTCATATTCGTGTCCTAACGGGATATAACAAGAATAACCCGGGCCTGCACTAATACTAATGCCGATAATTTTTGTATCAAGAAAATGGGCCTCATCTAGCTCTAGGCTGATACTGAATTGCCGCGTGTTTTCTAATTTCTGTATTAAAAGATTAAGGTCTTTTTCCTCATAAATTATGGAGTAATGCGTTTTTATTATTTTCTTGGTTGAAATTTCATTCGATTTTTCCAAGACCATAACTTCATTTGTTTTACGGCTTGATGTACCAGTTATACCTCTTTCCTCTATCTCCTTTACCCACGTTTTAAATTCGAGCTCGGCAAACAAGTCATAAAGAGCTTTTTTGTCTTCTTCTTTTCTGGTCAATTCATGTACCGACACATCTAATTCAACATCAAGCTTAATAGTTGCGAGCTCATATGAAAGCCTTAGCAACTCAATATTGTTGCGCAGACGCTCCCCAACCTTTCCATTAATTGCCAACGAATTTTCTATAATGCCTTCAATAGAGCCATAATCTTCCAGCCACTTTACCGCAGTCTTTGGACCCACGCCTGGCACTCCAGGAATGTTATCTGACTTATCTCCCACCAAAGCAAGGTAATCAATAATCTGATTCGGCCTTACTCCAAACTTAGAAACCACACCCTTCACATCAAGGACCTCGTTGGTCATTGTATTTAGTAATGTAACTTTCGCATTAACCAACTGTGCAAGGTCTTTATCTCCAGTAGATATGAGTGTTTCTATATTTTCGCTGCTCGCCTGATGGGATAGCGTCCCAATCACATCGTCTGCCTCTACATTATCGATGATCAATAATGGAAAACCCATGGCAATAATTATCTGGTGTATAGACTTTATCTGACTTCGTAACTCATCCGGCATTGGCGGCCGATTTGCCTTGTAGTCCTTAAATAAGTCGTTACGAAAAGTTTTACCTTTTGCGTCAAAAACAATAGCTATGTTGCCATCGCCGTGGCTTTTTATTAAAGCTCGAAGCATGTTAATGACGCCCTTAACTGCGCCCGTCGGCCGCCCTTTACTATTTACTAGGGGAGGTAAGGCATGGAAGGCCCTGAAAAGGTAAGATGAACCGTCTACCAAAATTAACTGCTTTTTCACGTTTTCGATCTCCCTGACCAATTTGCCTATTCTTGTTTCAAACAAGCATGAAAGGAATCAGCAACGCCGGAGATTATTTCAAGGTAAGCCTTCGCGCTATCTTCGACTTCAAACCCGAACAAATCGACGAATTCTAGATTTGGTGCTTTATTTACAAAAATCGTCGAAACCAACTCTTCATTCGCACCCCGCTCCATCAATATACAGTTAACCGGTAAACTTTGGACTCTGCGTCGGATAGTTAATAGCTCTCTCATGCTGGGCAGAATTTCTGGGTCGCGCAACAAAACCTCACCTGCGGTTAGATTGAACTGCTTTTCGAAGTACTGAAAGGCATCATGAAAAACTAGGAAAGGCACATCAGGAAACGGTGAAAGAGACTCATTAATTGTTTGCTCCAATTTCGATATCTGCAACTCAAAGTCACGATAGCCAGATTGAAAACTACGCTCATAATTCGGCTTTATCTCGGTCAAATAACCGACCAATTCACGCGCAATTAATAAGGCATTATTAGTGTTTAGCCAAAAATGGATGTCTGCGCGGCCATCATTACCTTCGTGAATGGTAAGACCCGAGACTTCAGTCGCCGCTAATACTGGTTTTCGCCCAATATTTCCCTGATACACATCAGCAAACTGTATTTCAAAATCAGGCCCAGCCCACAATAGAAGGTCTGCTTTTTCGATTGCGAGGCGATCTCCAGGGGTTAGTGCGGAGTTATGAAGGGAGTCTCGCGAGCCAATTAGAGTAGTCACAGACCCGTGGTCTTGCATAATTGCTTGTGCAATTGCCTGAAGGGGCTTAATTGTCGCGGCGACAGAGAGCTCCGCGGCAGCTAGCTGCGCGTTATAGGATATAAATACAAAAGCAAGAAGACTAGATAATCGAACAGTAATAAGCATAAAGCAGGATCAACGAACACATTTTAATATCAGTGTTATCATATAACATCGTATCGTTAGCTGGTAACTGTTCTTTTCGCGAGAGGGGTACGAAGAAAAATACTTAGAATTTCTCAGAGGACTGCTGGATACTGCGATGATAGCAAGCGGAAATACAAAAGAAACAGATATGAAGCTCCTTTTAGCTACACACAGTGTTAGCAAATCTGTCTCGTCAAAACCTATTTTACAGGATATCAGTTTAAAAATTTACGAAGGGCAGATTTTAACCCTAATTGGTCCAAACGGCGCAGGTAAAACTACCCTCATCAGGATAATCCTTGGAATTTTAAAATCAGACACCGGTTCTATTTATTTGCGACCAGACCTTCGCATTGGTTACATGCCGCAAACACTGCGCATTGATTCGATTCTTCCAATCACTGTCGATAGGTTTTTAAAGCTAGCCCAGCCAACCAGGAGTGGGGATATGGGAGCTTTACAGGACAGATTAGAAATTAGTCATCTTAACGAAGAACAGATTAGCTCACTTTCTGGCGGTGAGATGCAGCGAGTTCTGCTGGCTCGAGCACTTCTTCGTAACCCACATCTGCTAATCCTAGACGAGCCCGCGCAAGGTGTAGACATTTCAGGACAATCGAAGCTATATGACTTAATCAATGAAATTCGAGCAGAGAAGGGCTGCGGCATATTGATGATTTCGCATGATCTACATTTAGTTATGTCCTCAACTAACGAAGTAATCTGCTTAAATCGTCATGTATGTTGTCATGGTAAACCAGAGGACGTTAGCAGCGATCCTGCATTCTTAGAGCTTTTCGGTGCTAGTGTTTCTCCCAATTTAGCCATTTATGCGCATCGCCATAATCATGAACACGAAATAACGGAAAAGATAAAGCCTTCAAGCTAATGGAAAATTTCTTACAACTGATAACCGCCGATTTTTTCCTCACCGCTTTGATCGCTAGCTTAAGTCTGGCCTTTATTGCCGGTCCATTAGGGTCATTTATCGTTTGGCGCCGCATGTCTTATTTTGGTGATACTCTGGCTCATTCAGCCTTACTCGGGATAGCAATCGGATTGCTTACTGATAGCGACCCTCAACTAAGCATAATACTAAGCTGTGTGGTGTTAGCCTTGCTGCTCGCTTTTCTAGACCGTAATCCTTCAATTTCAACGGATACAATTCTTGGAATTTTGGCGCACAGTTCTCTAGCTATCGGTATCGTATTTATTGCCTTAACGAGTTCTTTAAGGGTCGACCTAGAGGCTTATCTTTTTGGGTCAATGTTGACAATAACAGGTACGGATTTAACTTGGATCCTTTCGATTGGGGGCCTGGTAGCTTTTACGCTGATAAAAAAATGGAATGCCTTCCTCTCATCAACGGTAAATGCTGAAATCGCCGAAGTAGAGGGTGTAAATGTGAAGCAATCTAATTTGATTTTGATCGTATTAGTTGCTCTAACTATAGCGGTTGCGATGAAAATTGTAGGCGTTTTACTTATCACGTCTTTGCTGATCATCCCCCCTGCGGCAGCAAGAAAACTAGCAAGAACGCCGGAAAAAATGGCATTACTCGCAAGTTTGATAGGCGCTCTCTCTGTAGTTTGCGGTCTAATAGGGGCGTTCTTCTTAGATACACCAGCCGGGCCAACGATAGTTGTTGTAGCGAGCATCTTTTTCGTGACCCTTTACTTTGGCCCGCGAGCGAACCGCACGCAATAGCTAATAGCTAGCAATAATCAGCTCTAGGGCTTTCACTAAGTCTCGAGCTCGATGTGGAGGTCTAATAACCGCAAAAAGTTGCGCCTCAGGGCTTATAACCGATATGTGGCTACTATGATCAATCGTATAACTCTCTAGATCTTTTGCAGTCCCATGCTCACCACGGCCAGAAAAATGGTTTGAAGTAGCTGCTGAGTCTCCATAGCCAACAAAAAGCGATTCTGCAAGACCTGCCAAATCAACTTGGTGGCCAGTTAGCCCGATAAAATTAGGATTAAAGTTAGTCAAATACTCCTTTAAAGCGTTAGGGTCATCGTTATTTGGATCAACGGTAGCGAGAATAATATCCAGCTCTTTTGAGCTCTCCACGTCAGACCACAGATCTGCAAACTTTTTTAGTTCGGCCATAGTTATAGGACAAATATCAGGGCAAGCGGTGAAACCAAAGAATATCAGGCTCCACTTTCCCTCGAGGTCTTCCGACACGTATGCTCTTGAATTCTGATCGAGCAATTCAAAGGCTTCTATCTGGAAAGGCTCTTGATAGATGGTGGCGCCTACATTTCGCAAATCATCCTCTAATTTAAGGTCGGACCGCAAAAAATATAGCGCACCAAAAACAAAGGCTAATGCTAAGTCAGTTGCTAAAAAAGCAATCAGTCCTAGCTTCAATGAAGGTGTCAATCGCACAATTTAATTTGAATCAAAAGATGTAGTGATCAACTACGAGAGCAATGAACAACAAAGCCAAATATACAATGGAGTATCTGAAAGTATCCATCGCGGTAGTTGGTCCGGGCCTGATCATTAACAACCAAGAAAAGAACAAAAACCCGGCCCCTAGAACCATGGCGGACGTCAAAAAGAAAAACCCACTCATTCCTGAAAAGTAAGGCATTGAACTCACAACAAGCAGGATGCCAGTGTAAGCGATGATATGAACCTTCGTGACCTGTTCCCCATGAGTAACAGGAAGCATTGGCACGCCACTTTTTGCATATTCGTCTTTTCGATGCAGCGCTAGGGCCCAAAAATGCGGGGGAGTCCAAGCGAAAATTATTAACACTAAAATAAGGGCGTCAGGCTCTATGCTGCCGGTTACCGCTGACCACCCCAGTAACGGAGGCATCGCGCCTGACAGCCCGCCAATTACTATGTTTTGGGGTGTCGCATGCTTCAAATAGCCTGTGTATATAAATGCATACCCGATAAATGAGGCAAGGGTTAACCAAGCGCATAGCGGGTTCACCAATATGAGAAGGATTGCCATTCCCGTCAGACCAATCGTTATCGCGAAAATAATGGTGTTTTTGGTTTCTACCCGCCCCTGAGGTAAAGGCCTGTTGTGGGTCCGTTTCATCTTAATATCGATTTTGCGGTCGATGAAATGATTAACGACCGCGCCAGAGGCTGCGACAAGAGCGATGCCTAAATTGCCGAAAATCAGGACATCAAATGAAACCATGCCTGGGACGGCCAGAAACATACCAACTAACGATGTCAGAATCATCAACATGACTACTCGAGGCTTGCACATCTCGTAGTAATCGCGCCAATTGGCTGTCGGATTAGAAGTAAGTTCAGTCACAATTTTTAGATCAAATCACATTAGAAAACTTTTAAAGGGAACTGTTAGCAACCCAACAATAAATGCTAAACGATCGCCTAGAGGCGGCGCATTCAATCATGATTCTTGATGAATCACAAGAAATCGGCTCACTTCCTCATCTCCCCACGGTCCCGATTATATAATGAACCAATCGGAAGTGCTGCGTATAAAAATTTTAGCTGACAGGAAGTTGTCAGATTCGTCGATCGGGTCCGGCCAACTGGCGGTTGGGGGATCATAATTACTTGCGATAAAACGCGTTTTTCTATAAGATTCGATTCGCGTATTATTAAGCTTATTCCCTATTTAGCTGACTAAGATCAAGTGATAGAGGATAGTTAAAACGCCATTCAGGTTATAATAACAACAAGGGAAAGCACTGGGGCATAAGCTGGAGAAGTGAGTGTTTGAAAACCTGCTGATAGCGCTAACAGATTAGTTGTATATCAAGCTCTGGTTCCCTGAATAAGAAATGATAATAAAAGGATTAAACTTCCAGCGGGGCGCGGGGGCAGCGATGTCTTCCTGCCGGCAGGAACACGTTTGTAATTTTTAGAAGGAATACACTTTTATGGCTTTAGCGGTCGTTGTTGTTCTCCTAGTTATAGGTACTGTAATTTTTCATTTTTCCCAAGCTTTTGGTGGTCCGTGGTATTTTACCGAGATCGCTACAGATTGGGGCCTTATCGATTTCACTATTAACGTTACGTTCTGGGTTACTGGAGCCGCTTTCATAATTTTGAATCTTTTCATGGCTTGGTGTGTCTACAAATATCGCCACAAACCTGGTCACAAGGCAGTTTATGAGCCTGAGAACCATAAACTTGAAATGAACCTAACCGTCATTACCACAATAGGTGTCGTTGCAATGCTCGCTCCAGGCCTTTTCGTCTGGGCAAACTTTGTAACTGTTCCCGAAGAAGCTCTCCAGTATGAGGTTTTAGGATCACAGTGGCAGTGGCAATTTCGTTATCCTGGAGCAGACGGCCAACTTGGAGCGGCTGACGTTTCCAACGTTACAGAAGAAAACCCTTTCGGTATAAACCCTCAAGACCCATACGGTCAAGATGATGTGGTTGTGAACGATCCCAATATGCATTTAGCAGTTAACCAGCCGGTTCAAGCACTATTGCGTTCACACGATGTTCTTCACAACTATACAGTCACGCAATTCAGAGTAAAAATGGACTTAGTGCCAGGAATGGTTTCTTACCTTTGGTTTGATCCCACAAAGGAAGGGACCTACGACCTTTTATGTGAAGAGCTTTGCGGCATCGGCCATTACATTATGCGCGGTTCGGTCACTGTTGAGTCGCAAGAAGACTTCGACGCGTGGATCGCTGCGCAGCCGACCTTTGCAGAAACACAATCTGGGCCTGAACCAGACTTGATAGCGGGACAGGCAGCCTACGCAATCTGTGCAACTTGTCATGGTGCGCAAGGTGAAGGCAATCAACAGTTGAATTCGCCCAAAATAGCGGGCCAAAAGGCTTGGTATACAGAAAGACAATTGAATCATTTCAAGGTTGGCGCAAGAGGCGGCGATGGTGATACAAATGGCGCCGCTATGGTGCCGATGGCGATGACACTGGCGGATGATGCCGCCGTGCGAAACGTTTCCGCTTACATTGAGACGTTCCCCGATGAGCCCAGTACCCCAACTATCAGCGCTGACGTTGCCAATGGTGGCGATATTTATGATCGCAACTGTGCGGCTTGCCACTTGGATGATGGTAGTGGAACTTGGTATACAGATGCTCCGGCACTCGCTGGGATGAGTGATTGGTACTTCGTCACTCAAATCAGTAATTTTCTAGCGGGAATACGGGGTATGCACCCTAGTGATACTTATGGCGAACAAATGGTGTCAATGTCTACTGCGATGGCAGATTTAGAAGAGATTAATGACGTTGCCGCTTACATCAATACACTCAGATAAAAGTGGTTAGTAAAGAATTTTTAGGCCTTGGGCCGCAATAGAAAAGATAGTCTAGGAGAAATTAATGGCTTACGTACCTTTAGCGGATAGCGACCACGAAACGGAAATGCACCACCCACACAGCTTTGTGGAAAAGTACGTTTGGAGTCAGGATCACAAAGTCATCGCCATACAATATGGTGGCCTCGCAGTATTCACAGGAGTGGTTGGATTAGTGCTGTCTCTGCTCTTCCGGATGCAGCTTGGATTTCCTGAGACTGCAACTTTTATAGACCCTAGTTTTTATTATCAAGCAGTAACTATGCATGGAATGATAATGGTCGTTTACCTCTTGACGGCGCTTTTCCTTGGCGGTTTCGGAAATTATATGATCCCACTTATGTGTGGTGCTCGCGATATGGTCTTCCCTTTCCTGAATATGTTGTCTGTCTGGGTATTTCTGGTTTCTGTAATTATTTTGATGGCAAGCTTTTTTGTTAGTGGCGGCCCTACGGGAGGAGGATGGACACTTTATCCTCCACAAACGAATCTAGCCGGCACGCCCGGGCATGATATGGGTATTGTCTTAATGCTTATTTCATTGGCGGTGTTTATCGTTGCCGCAACGATGGGTGGACTGAACTACGTCGTAACCGTTTTGCAATACCGGTGCCGCGGTCTAACAATGATGAGATTACCTCTGACTGTTTGGGGGATCTTTGTCGCTACGCTATTGGCGCTATTTGCATTCCCAGCACTCTTGGTTTCTGCAATCATGATGCTCTTTGATATCTTGCTCGGAACTAGCTTTTTTATGCCCGCAATTATCGAATCTGGAACACCTCTCGATCATAACGGCGGCTCGCCAATCCTTTTCCAGCATTTATTCTGGTTTTTTGGACACCCCGAAGTCTACATCGTCGCGCTTCCAGCGTTTGGGTTAGTTTCAGATGTACTTAGTGTGCATGCGCGAAAAAATATCTTCGGCTACCGGATGATGGTTTGGGCGATCATTGCGATAGGGGGGCTGAGCTTTATCGTCTGGGCGCACCACATGTATGTAAGTGGAATGCATCCCTACTTTGGGTTCTTCTTCGCAACAACTACTCTGATAATCGCTGTCCCCACAGCACTTAAGGTTTACAATTGGATATTAACTCTATGGGAAGGAGATATCCGATTAAATGCACCGATGTATTTTGCGATAGGTTTCATCTTCACCTTCATTCATGGTGGAATAACCGGGCTGTTCCTTGGAAACGTGGTTATCGATTTACCACTTTCTGATTCATATTTTGTTGTGGCTCATTTTCATATGGTGATGGGCGTATCCCCAGTGCTTGTGGTATTCGCCGCTATTTACCATTGGTACCCTTTAGTTACCGGTCGCATGTTTAATGAAGGGATGGCGAAATTGCACTTCTGGTGCACATTCCTAGGAACTTATGCGATCTACCTGCCGATGCACTATCTTGGATTCCTTGGCGTTCCAAGACGATATTACGCGCTTGGTACCACCGACTTTATTCCGGCATCCGCGCAAGACCTCAACACAACAATCACGATCGCAGCACTTTTTGTAGGAGCAGCCCAATTATTGTTTTTTATAAACATAATTTGGAGCCTCCGTAATGGCCCCAAAGCCGAATCGAATCCCTGGGGAGCTGCGTCATTGGAATGGCAGACACCAGATACTCCGCCTGTCCATGGTAACTGGGGAGCATCATTACCGACAGTATATCGTTGGGCTTACGACTATAGCGTACCTGGTGCCGCTGAGGATTTCATTTCACAAGACACGCCAGAGAACAGCGAGCCCCAAAAAGATAGCTAACGATCTAAGTCAAACGGACAAGGCTGTAGCCAGAGTATGAGCTTTTTTAAAAACATCACGACAAAACCTTGGGAACGTAAAGGTGTTATAGGCGGACTAGAACCAGAGGGCGCCTTTGAATCAGCAAATGAAAAAGTAGCGCTGTCTATTTTTCTAGTCGTTGCGTCAGTCGTTTTTTCTCTCTTTACCGTAGGCTATTTTCTAAGAATGGAGCTACCAGACTGGCGCCCTTTATCTGAGCCAAGCCAACTTTGGTTTAATACGGGGCTGCTGATAGCGAGCAGCTTACTTTTTCAGTGGGCAAAAAATATTACTCAGAGGGCTGACGACAAAAACCTAAGGTTGGCTTTTTTTGGTGGTGGAGTGCTCGCTGTTTTATTCATAGCGGGGCAGCTGATGACTTGGGCAAGTTTACAAGAAGCCGGCTTGTTTCTAACATCAAATCCAGCAAACGCTTTCTACTATTTAATGACTGGCCTGCACGCTGCGCACCTTTTGGGGGGCTTGTGGGTATGGAGTAAAAGTTCTATTCGATTACTGTCTGGCGAAGAAGCAGCAGAACTTAAACTAAGCATAGAGCTTTGTACGCTTTATTGGCATTTCTTGTTGATAGTTTGGTTTATTCTTTTCGCGCTTTTATTAAATACATAAAAAATAACGGGATAAAGTTTAATGAGTGAAGCAATAACCAGTGAGAGCATTCCTCAAGAGGGAGTAAGCGGATTAGTTGATGACTGGTCGGCTGATAAACAGGCTTATCATGTGCCTTGGGGCAAGGCCATGATGTGGATCTTTCTCGTAAGTGACACCTTTATTTTTTCCTGCTTCTTGGTGGGTTACCTAAATGTAAGATTATCGACCACCGAGCCATGGCCCGCACAAAGTGAAATATTTGCCCTTTCTTTTGGTGGGGACCCCATTCCACTGATTTTAATAGCCATCATGACTTTTATACTGATTACAAGCTCAGGAACCATGGCGCTCGCCGTCAACATGGGGTATCGCAAGGAAAAAATAAAGGCTTTTTGGTTAATCTGTATTACAGCGGCCTTCGGCGCGTCTTTCGTCGGCATGCAGATGTTCGAATGGTCGAAGCTTATTCTCGATGAGGGAGTTAGGCCTTGGGGCAACCCATTTGGTGCTCCACAATTCGGATCAATATTTTTTATGGTGACCGGGTTCCATGGTCTCCATGTGACAGGTGGTGTAATTTATCTGCTTTGGGTAGCGTTCAGAGTCAAGCGTGGACACTACGATGACAAAGGTTTCGAAATAATAGAAATCGCGGGTTTATATTGGCACTTCGTCGACTTAGTTTGGGTATTTATCTTCGCATTTTTCTATTTACTATAGAGGAGATCATCAGTGGCTTCTGCTGAAGGACAACAACATCCCCTAGGGATTTACTACAAAATTTGGATCTTGCTTTTCGTACTTAGCGGTTTCTCTTACGCCGTCGATTATTTTGAGGTCCAAGGCGCGATGCGCTGGACATTAGTAATTACATTTATGTTTCTCAAGGCCGGCTTCATTATAGCTATTTTCATGCATGTGGTCTGGGAACGACTGGCTCTAGTTCTGACTATCCTTGGCCCACCAAGCGTTTTGTTAGTCCTAATAGGAATGATGACCGTGGAAGGGAAGTACGCTGAAGAAGCTCGTTTTAACTATATGGGCCATGATAGAAATGCTGTGGCCCTAACTCCGGCAGACCTTCATGGTGGCGAAGGCGGTGAGCACGGGCAAGAAGAAGCCCACTAAAAAATTCTCAACGAAGGGTGCAGGCAGCCCCTGCGGCCTTCGTTACCAAAATCCAGGAACTAGGAAGCTCTCAACTCTTTCACTACATCCCCAGTATTGGGCCTAAGCCCATGCCAACGAAAAAAAGACTCTGCCGCTTGCTCAACTAACATCCCAAGTCCATCAGAAGTATTCCTTACGCCTTTACTTTTCGCCCAAGTAATAAAGTCAGTTTCTTTGTCCCCATACATCATGTCGTAGCAGTATGTATTCGTGCAAATATTTTCTTCTTTGAGAGGGGGAACTCCACCGGTTATGCCCGAGGATGTACCGTTGATAATTAAATCAAAACTTCCCTTAAGACTTTCATAATTCGCGATTTGAATATCTAAAGTTTCGCTAAACTCTTTCTTTAATAATGCTGCCTTTGAGATTGTTCGATTTACAATTGTGACACTGGAAGGGCCCTCATTTATAAGAGGCGCGAGGACCCCTCGAATAGCGCCACCGGCGCCCAGGAGCAGAACATCTTTGCCTCCGATATCGACTCCATTATTAACTTTGATATCAGCTACGAGGCCGGGGCCATCTGTGTTATCACCACAAATCTCTTGTCTAGAATTAACAAATAATGTGTTCACCGCGCCGGCTCTTTTCGCGAGAGGTTCGAGGTTTACAGCTATTTTCTTTGCCCTTTCTTTATGCGGCAAAGTCACGTTTAGCCCTGCACCACCTCCTGCAAAAAATTGAATTACAAAGTTATCAAAATTCTGTGCGCAAACTTCTTCAGTATCATATTTCAGATTCACGCCAGTTTGGCCCGCAAACAAAGCATGAATGATGGGTGATTTACTGTGTGCAACCGGGCTACCCACAACGGCAAAGCGAAGCATCTTGTTTCCTATTTTTATAGATTCTCTAAACCACTAAACCCAGTCTTGCGGCTTTAGATAATGTTCGTAAAGCTTTTCTTCTTCGGACCCTGGCTCTGGGTTCCAATCATAAGTCCATCTCACCGTCGGTGGCAAAGACATTAAAATTGATTCAATCCTACCCACACCAGACTGAAGACCAAATACAGTTCCCCTATCGTATACGAGGTTAAATTCGGCATAACGACCACGTCGATATTCTTGAAATTCTTTATTAGCCTTTGAGTAAAACATATTTTTTCTTTTGTTAACTATTGGGAGATAAGCTTGTAGATAGCTTTCTGCCAAATTCTGCACAAAATTTAGAGAGCCTTGAAATCCCAATTCGTTAAAATCATCAAAGAAAAGTCCACCAATTCCTCTAGGCTCATGCCGGTGCTTTATATAGAAGTAGTCATCACATTGTTTTTTGAATTGTGAGTAATACTGATCTCCGAAAGGCTCACATGCTGCTTTCGCAGTTTGATGCCAGTGGATACAATCGTCGTCGTTACCGTAATATGGAGTTAAATCATAACCTCCTCCAAACCACCAAGTGCTTTTTCCTTCGCCCGTGTCCGCAACAAAGAGTCGAAAGTTTGCATGAGAAGTGGGGATGAATGGGTTGACCGGATGGAGCACGAGCGACACACCCATTGCCTCAAAAGACTTGCCTGCTAGCTCGGGACGCTGAACAGTTGCTGACGGAGGCATGGATTTTCCAAAAACATGCGAGAAATTTACACCTGCCTTCTCAAACACCGCGCCATCCGTCAACACCTTTGATATACCAGATCCGCCTTTGTCTCTATCCCATCGATCACACTGAAATAAGGCATTCGGCTCAAACCCTTCAACGCTGGCGCAGATTTCTTCCTGAAACTTAAGCAGAAAGTTTCTGAAAGTTACCGACTCTATATAATTCAATCTTCAAGCTCCATAAGAACAATTCTTTACCGTAAAATCTTACCTGTAGTTAGGTCTCTTATCGTGGAGGTGTTTTGCCTGCCACCAAGCTCACCATCAAGAATATAATCAATATTAACCCCAAACTGGCACTCAACATCAGCCTTAGACTTAATTTCCAGCTGACCGGAAAAATTTGCTGAGGTTGATACCACTGGCTGTCCGAATTGGTTACATAGTGCTGAAACTAACGGATGAGCGCTTATTCTGATGGCGACCGATGAGTGCTGCCCTTTTATCCAATTCGGGAAGAAATTTAGTGGGTCGGGAATTAACCAGGTGGTAGGGCCCGGCCAAGAAGCTCTCAGACGATCACCAAATTCTCCGGAGAGTGGGTCAATCAGGTCTCCAATCTGATCGAATTCCCCAGCGACGAGAATCAAACCCTTGTCTAAGGGTCTCTTCTTTAAATCTAAGATGCGCTGGACCGCAGACTCATTATAAGGATCACAACCAAGACCCCAGACCGACTCGGTCGGATAAGCGATGATACCTCCGGTTTCTAGAAGAGAGCAGGCAATTTCGATGTCATTTTTGCCCATTAGCTTTCTTTTTAACGATTTAAAGTAAAGGTAGAATTACAAGAGTCCATTAGACCATATTTTGAGGAAAAGGTGTTCAGGAAAGTATAGTCAACGTGTTTTCCAGAGCCACTCCGAGGTCTCAATTGCTTCAATGTTTCATAGGCGATGCGTTATAATTATTGGGTTAGTTTTTTTACCCGGGCGAAGGTAACCAGAATACATAGGCGCTTTGATATAATGTCGATTTTACAAATCCTTGAATTTCCACACCCCAATCTTAGAAAGGTTGCCACACCGGTAAAGGTTTTCGATGAGGAACTGAGCGGATTGATTGATGACATGTTAGAGACAATGTACGATGCAAATGGTATCGGCTTAGCTGCTACGCAAGTCGATATTCATAAACGACTAATAGTGTTAGACGTTTCTGAAGACAGGGATAATCCAAAAATTCTAGTAAATCCCTCTTTTCAAATAATCAAGGAAGACTTGGCCGAATATGATGAAGGATGTTTATCCGTGCCAGGTTTCTATGAGACTGTATGCCGCCCGGAGACTATTCTTTTAAAAGCACAAGATAAAATAGGCGAAGTTTTTGAATTAAAGGCAGAAGGTATTCTTTCCACTTGTATTCAACATGAGATTGATCACCTAGATGGTAAACTTTTTGTAGACTATCTGAGCGCTTTAAAAAGAAACCGGATTCGTAATAAATTAGAAAAAGAACAAAGAAAGCACTCGTAAATTAAAAGTGTAACATGACCTCTTTACGCATAGTTTTTGCTGGTACACCAGAATTTGCAGCTCGTCATCTGGATGCAATTTTACAAACCCAGCATGACGTTGTCGCCGTTTACACCCGACCAGACAGGAGAGCTGGCCGCGGAAAAAAACTAAGCAACTCTCCAGTAAAAACGCTTGCGGAGAGAAACAACTTATCGGTCATTCAACCAGATACGCTGAATGACGCAATTGAGCAAGCGCGGCTTGATAGTTTCCATGCTGATGTTGTTGTTGTCGTTGCATACGGTGCTATTTTACCAAAGGCGGTCCTATCGATACCTAAATTGGGGTGCATAAACGTCCACGCGTCGCTTCTTCCTCGGTGGCGAGGAGCAGCACCTATCGAGAGGGCTCTCCTCGCAGGCGATAAAGTGTCTGGTGTCACTATTATGTCTATGGAAGAGGGTCTCGATACCGGGGACATACTACTTAGAGCAGAAGTTCCCATCTCAAATGTAGACACAAGAGAAGATTTAGAAAACAAACTCGTGGATGTCGGGCGGCTAGCGTTAGTCGATAGCTTATCACGCTTAAAAGAGTTATTAAAAAATGCGGTTAAACAAGACGATACTAAAAGTTGCTATGCTTCTAAATTGGAGAAACAAGAGGCTCTTATTGACTGGGCTTGTGATGCAGTTGAGATAAGTCGCCAAATTCGGGCAGGCGCCGGTAGATACCCGGCTTTCACCTTCTTGGATGGGCAGCGGATTAGAGTCATTAGTGCCGCCGTTGAAACTAAGGCGACCGCGGTCGGGGCAGGCCTAATCGAGGAGATAACTCAAGACTCTTTTACAGTATCTTGTGGGAATAATAGCCTAAGGATTTATACAATACAGTTCGCGGGGAAAAGACCCGTGTCAGTGCGCGATAACAGAAATTCTGACGCGAATCTCTTAATTGAAGGGAAAAAATTTGAGTCAAGCGCATCAAAAGAATGAATGACGTTCGGGGGACAGCGGCAAATATAATAACGTCCTTGTTAAATGGGAATGGATCGCTGACGTCCGCTTTTAAAGATCTTTCTTCTCATCCAGAAATATCACTATTAAAAGAACTTTGCTTTGGTACTTGCCGCTGGTTTTATTTACTAGAGTATTTATTGAATCAACTATTAAGCAGTCCCTTGAGGAAAAAAGAGGTAGAAATTAAATGCCTGCTTTTGGTTGGGTTATATCAGTTACGAGAATTATCGATTCCTCAGCACGCGGTAATTAATGAAACCGTACAAAGTGCGATTGCCCTTAGAAAGCCTTGGGCAAAAGGCCTAATTAACGCGGTTCTAAGGAATTACCAGCGCCGGGCGATCGAACTGGATGCGTCTATAAGCCAGGCAGGGCCCCAAATAAGCCTCTCTTGTGCGGATTGGCTAAAAGAGGAGGTAGCTTCGGCTTGGCCCCTGAAATGGAAGGAGATCTTAAACCATAGTAACTATAGGCCGCCCCTAACGTTACGGGTGAACCTTGGCAAAAAATCTCGAAAAGATGTACTTGTATTACTAACAAAGAATAAGATAGAAGCGGTACCCGGGAGGCTGGCCCATTCAGCAATTTATCTTAAAAGGCCAATGCCCGCCGATGAGATCCCGGGCCTTCAAGAAGGCTGGGTAAGTATCCAGGATGAAGCATCCCAAATCGTCCCTGACATTTTACAATTAAACCCTCAACAGTCAGTTTTAGATGCTTGCGCCGCGCCAGGCGGTAAAACTTGTGGCATTCTAGAGAGTGAGCACTCACTTTCAAGAATGCTTTCACTCGACTTTTCTGGTTCCAGATTAGAAAGAATGGCAGAAAATCTAGAGCGTTTGCAATTAAAAAGCACGCTAATAACCGGAGATGCAAGAAGCCCAGGTGAATGGTGGGATGGACAACTCTTTGATCGAATTCTTCTAGACGCTCCTTGCTCCGCAACAGGTGTAATTAGACGGCATCCAGATTTAAAAATTCTGAGAACTTCAGATGAGGTGACAGAACTTGAAAAAATTCAAAGTGAAATTTTGAACTCTTTGTGGCCTTGTTTGAGAGAAGATGGGCTTTTACTTTACACGACCTGCTCGATACTCCCACGAGAAAATAACCTCCAAATAAAGCGCTTCTTAGAATCGACTAATAACGCTAAATATGAAGGCATTGTGGCCGATTGGGGGGTAGAATGCGGTTACGGTAGGCAACTGCTGACCGGATTGCGCGATGGTCCAGATGGCTTTTTTTACTCCTTACTTCGTAAAGTTTGATATAGCATTTATTGTTTAATGGCGTGGGCCTAATGAAAATAATTATCCTTGGCGCGAACCAGATTGGCTGTTCCTTAGCGGAGACGCTAGCCAACGAGTCGAATGACATAACTATCGTCGATCCCAACAGTGAAAAACTCCGAGAGCTCAAAGATCAGATTGACGTGGGCACAATAGTCGGTCAAGCGTCTCATCCGGACGTTCTAGGTCGCGCGGGGGGCGAAGACGCAGATATGATAATCGCTGTTACCGAAAACGACGAGATAAATATGGTTGCTTGTCGTGTCGCCTATTCCATGTTTAAGACCCCAAAAAAGATTTGCAGGATTAGATCATCTTCGTATCTTGTCAATGATAGGCTCTTTGGAAAACATGGTATAACAGTGGACGATGTAATAAGTCCGGAACTGATTGTATCAGATTATATGACAAGACTTATTGACCTTCCCGGCTCTCTACAGGTACTAGATTTCGCAGAGGGCAAGGTGCAGTTAGTAGCGGTAAAAGCTTTTTATGGCGGCCCTTTAGTTGGTCAAGAAATTCGTCTACTAAGGGACCATATGCCAAACATCGAAACACGAGTCGCAGCAATTTTTAGAAAAGATAGGCCGATCATCCCGGAAGGTTCGACTGTTATCGAAGCCGACGATGAGGTTTTCTTTGTAGCAGCTCAAGAAAATATAAGAAGTTGTATGGGAGAATTGCGACGACTGGATAAGCCTTACAAAAGATTAATTATTGCGGGCGGAGGAAATATAGGGTTGCGCTTAGCGGAATCAATTGAGGACCGTTACAAGTTAAAGATTATTGAGCATAATCCCGACAGGTGTGCTTATTTGTCTGAGCATCTAGATAAAGCCATCATTTTAAATGGCGAGGCATCCAACCAAGAACTGTTATTAGAGGAAAATATCGAGGATACCGATGTTTTTTTAGCGCTAACGAACGACGATGAAGCGAACATAATGTCGTCACTTCTAGCAAAAAGACTAGGTGCAAAAAAGGTAATGACAATAATAAATAATCCAGCTTATGTGGATTTAGTCCAGGGAGGGGAGATAGACATAGCCATCTCGCCTCAGCAAGCGACGATTGGTAGCCTTCTAACGCATGTGAGGCGAGCCGATGTTGTCAACGTTCACTCCTTAAGAAGAGGGGCCGCAGAGGCAATGGAAGCAATTGCGCACGGCGATCAAGCGTCTTCTAAGGTTGTAGGTAAGCCCATCGAAGATATTGACCTTCCTGAGGGCGCTACGATTGGTGCTATTGTTAGAAACGATAAAGTATTGATCGCTCACGACGCTACGGTTGTAGAGCCCGACGATCATGTTATTTTATTTCTTGTAGACAGAAGAATGATCCCCAAAGTAGAACGATTATTCCAAGTAGGTTTCAGTTTTTTTTAAGTAAAATTAAATGCACGCATCTATTATTCTAAAAGTTCTTGGCAGCCTTTTAATGCTGTTCAGCTTACTCGCCAATTTACCTCCTATAATTGTTTCCCTAATTTATGACGACGGTATGTATCAAGATTTTTTGAGTGCGATGTTTATTATTTTTAGCCTTGGTTCAGTGTTATTTTTCTCGGCGACCAATAACAGGAAAGAGCTTGGAACGCGGGATGGGTTCTTAATAGTAACTTTGTTTTGGGGCGCTCTAGGTATTGCAGGATGCTTGCCTTTTTTATTCTCTCCTGCCTTGGATCTGTCTATAACAGATGCGGTATTCGAATCATTGTCGGGCCTAACCACTACTGGAGCTACAGTGATTTCTGGATTAGATCAATTGCCTAAGTCCATACTGTTCTACCGTCAACAATTACAATGGCTTGGTGGTATGGGAATCATCGTCTTGGCAATATCGCTACTACCAATGCTCGGTATAGGAGGAATGCAACTTTACAGAGCGGAAAGCCCTGGACCGGTTAAGGACAACAAACTATTACCTCGGCTTGCAGAAACGGCTAAAGCGCTTTGGTATCTCTATTTGTCCCTAACAATACTCTGCGCGCTGTCTTATTGGGTTGCCGGGATGGATTTATTCGACGCGATCGGACATAGCTTTGCGACCATAGCTATTGGAGGATTTTCAACTCACGATGCGAGCATGGCTTATTTTGACAACCCAGTTATCGATATTGTTGCTATAGTTTTTATGTTTATAGCGGGTATCAATTTCGCTTTACATTTTACGTCTTGGCAAAGGCGCTCCTTTCGGCATTATCTGAACGATCCGGAGTTTATATTTTACGCGTTTATCCTAATTCTGGTGTCCGCAGTAACCGTTACCATTTTGTATTTTTCTCAAATTTACGACGGGGCCTTTGACGCGGTTAGAAAGGGTGTTTTTCAAGTCGTTTCATTTGCAACAACCACTGGCTTCACAACCGCCGATTTTAATTCGTGGCCACTTTTTCTTCCTTATGTCCTTCTATACGCAGCAATTATTGGGGCATGTGCTGGATCAACTGGTGGCGGGATGAAAGTTATTAGAATCTTGTTGATCTTTAAGCAAGGCTTTAGAGAGGTCCAACGATTGATCCATCCAAAGGCCGTTATCCCAGTCAAGCTAGGTCGAAATGCTGTGCCTGACCGGGTTATTGAATCTGTTTGGGGATTTTTTGCTGTATATGTAATGGCATTTATGTTGATGCTTCTCGCTTTACTAGCCACTGGCCTGGACATCATTACAGCGTTTAGTGCGGTTGGCGCTTGTATCAACAATCTGGGCCCTGGACTAGCAAATGTTTCAGAGACTTATGGACATTTGCCTAGCACGGCTAAATGGATTCTGTGTATTGCCATGCTTCTTGGGCGTTTAGAGATTTTTACTTTGCTGGTGTTGTTTACGCCCATGTTTTGGCGGCGTTAATAAATGAGTTCCTCAGCAACGCTAGTAGAACTTAGTGCCGTCCAGAGTTTTACGAAAGCGCGTATATTCCCACTGGTACTGTTCAACTGCCTTGTTAATACTGCTTTCAATGGTCGAATTTAACGCGGCTAGTGACTCGTCCAAATTGTCTTTATAGATACCGAACGCCGCCTCTTCAACAATCACTTTATACCCTTTAGCCTCAGGCAAGCGTTTTGCGAATCCACAAAAAACCTTAGCCCCAGTTTTTTGTACCAACTTACTTATCAGAGTCATTGTAAGTGCGGGTTGGTCATAAAAAGGCGCGAACTGGCCTCCTTCTCTCGGAGGGACCTGGTCGGGCAGCACTCCGACTAGTTCGCCCCGCTTCAATGCTTTCAAAACTTTTGATACGCCTAAGCGGTTTGTTGGAAACATAGATATCCCGCTGCGCGATCTAGTGCGAGTTATAAATTGATCCAGCTGTTTTAGTTTAGGTGGCTGATAAAGCCACGTAGAAACCACGTCGTCACATAAATATAGTCCAAAAATCTCCCAATTGCCTAAATGAGGCGCAAGCAGAATAACTCCATCGTCGGAATTAACAGCATCGTGAAAAGCAGACTCTCCCTCACTATCAACTACCATTTTCAAAGTTTCTGGTATGGGAAGAATCCATGATTTGCCCATTTCAAGAGCGGTAGCTGCGGTATGATTTAAACTTGCATGAGTCAATTGATTAATTTGTTTTTTAGATTTGGCAGGAAAACAAAACGATAAATTCTTTCTCGTTCTCTTTTGCGCCCTGGTTGGCAACCAATAGAGCATGACGCCCCAGAATTTTGCGATTAATTGCACAAAAGATAGCGGCAAGTAAGCGCTGACCCACAGAAATATCCTGAATAAGAAGAATTTTAGCGATTTTATAATATCTATCCTATACGTGTTTTTTTATTGTGTCCTATTTTAGTGCTACTAAGAGAATTAGCAATTTTAAGATCAAAAACTTTGTGCAGACGCAATATCCAAGATATTTGGATGCTATAGATAAGTGTCAAATAATGGAGGATAATTAAAGATCTTTTATCGTGTGATCAATCCGTAAGAACTGTCTGTGAATAGCAACTACGATCTTAATACATTTCAAGGCTTAATTTTTGCCCTACAAGAATATTGGGCACAAAAGGGGTGCGTGGTCCTGCAACCACTTGACATCGAGGTTGGAGCAGGAACGTTCCATCCAGCCACTTTTCTTAGGGCTATTGGACCAGAAAGTTGGAATACCGCCTACGTGCAGCCATGCCGTCGGCCCACAGACGGGCGTTATGGGAAAAATCCAAACAGGTTGCAGCACTACTACCAATTTCAAGTGCTGCTAAAACCGTCTCCGAAGAATATCCAAGATCTTTATCTAGACTCTCTGGCAACTTTAGGCATAGACATGTCCATTCATGACATACGATTTGTCGAGGATAATTGGGAGTCACCGACCCTAGGAGCATGGGGCCTGGGTTGGGAAGTATGGCTAAACGGGATGGAAGTGACTCAGTTCACTTATTTTCAACAAGCTGGGGGACTCGAGTGCCACCCTGTAAGCGGTGAAATTACTTATGGCATTGAGAGAATAGCCATGTACTTACAAGGGGTAGATAGCATCTACGACATAATTTGGGCTAAGAACTCAAGCGGTGTTGTGACATATGGTGACGTGTTCAAACAAAACGAAATTGAAATGTCTGCGTTCAACTTCGAGGAAGCGGACGTTAGTTTACTGTTTTCATATTTTGATAATGCCGAGTCTCAATGTAACGAACTAATTGGCAAAACCCTAGCATTGCCCGCCTATGAGCAGGTTCTTAAAGCTTCGCATTATTTCAACTTATTAGATGCCAGAAAAGCGATATCGGTAACAGAAAGGCAGCGGTTTATTTTGCGGGTACGAACGCTGGCACGAATGGTCGCTGAAGCATATTTAAACAGCCGAAAAGAATTGGGTTTCCCATTAGCGTCAGAACAATTAAGAAAAGAGTATTTGAAGTAAAGCCTATGTCTTATCGAGACCTTTTAATTGAAGTAGGGACCGAAGAGCTACCTCCGAAAACACTAGAATCAATGTCTTTGGCGCTGGAAGATTCGATAACGAAAAGCCTTAAAGATGAAGATCTTAATTTTGAATCAACGATGCCTTTCGCAACCCCTAGAAGGCTTGCAGTATTGGTTAAAGAACTATCTGAGTCTCAGACAGACAAGAAGATCTCGCGCGTAGGGCCTTCTTTGGCCGCTGCTTTTGATGAGTCAGGAAGTCCGACTCCAGCAGCAATTGGTTTTGCAAAATCCTGTGGTGTCGATGTTAGTAAGCTTTCCAACGTAAAGCAGAAAGGTATAGAGAAGCTCGCCTTTAGCTTGACAAAGAAAGGCCAACAAACCATAGACCTTATTCCTAATGTTGTTAGGACAGCGTTAACCTCTCTACCAACAGAAAAGAAAATGCGGTGGGGAGATTCAAAAGAAGAATTTGTCAGGCCTATACATTGGCTACTTTTGCTGTTCGGTTACGATGTCGTCAAAGTTAAAATCTATGATATTAACTCAAGCAGCGAAACTTGGGGGCACCGTTTTCACTGCAATAAACAGTTATCAGTCGGCAAAGCCGGAGATTATGAGGCGTTGCTAGAGAAAGAAGGGCATGTAGTGCCTAGGTTTCAAAAGCGTAAAGAGTTGGTCCGCTCTCTTGTGGTGGAGGAGGCAAAGAAAGCAAATGCTCTTGCTGTTATAGAGGAGGATTTGTTACGCGAGGTAGCTAGTTTAGTTGAGTATCCAGTGGCGTTACTAGGAGACTTTGATAGCGCGTTCTTAGGTGTTCCTCCGGAAGCTTTGATTTTAGCAATGAAATCCCACCAGAAATGCTTTTACTTAGTAGACCACGCCGGAAATCTGCTGCCGAAATTTATAACTGTTAGTAACATTGTTTCCAAGAATCCGGCTCTGGTGATCAAAGGAAATGAGAGGGTGATCAGACCTCGACTCGCCGATGCGCAATTCTTTTTTGATACAGATAAACTGCAAACGCTCGAGTCTCGCCAAGACTCTCTGCAGAAACTGATTTTCCAAGAGAAATTAGGAAGTGTTTTCCAAAAATCGCAACGGGTCGCTTCGCTGTCTAAGTCAATGGCAAAGCTACTAGGGTATAGCACGGAAGATTGCGAGAAGGCTGCGCGACTTTGTAAATGCGATTTAGTCACAGATATGGTTAGAGAGTTTTCTGACCTACAGGGTGTAGTCGGGTCCTATTATGCCAAGTACGATGGAGAGTCAGAAGAAGTGTGTCACGCTGTCCGTGAGCATTATTTGCCAAAATTTTCTGGAGACAAGCTTCCAGAGACGACGACTGGCTCCGTGGTAGCTATCGCTGACAAGTTAGACACAATAGTCGGGCTGTTTGGGATAGGCCGACCACCTACAGGATCAAAGGATCCATTTGCGCTGCGGCGCGCCGCAATAGGTGTTTTTCGTATCGTTATAGAGAAAGAGCTCGATTTGAATATTTTAAAGATGATTGAAGAAGCCTATGGTAATTATTCACAGATATCGTTAGCAAGTGACACGGTGGATCTTGTATTTGAATTTCTACTCGAGAGGTTTCGATCTTGGTGCCTTGAGCGTAATATACCGACAGAAGTTTTTCACTCGGTTCTAACGGTTTACCCAGAGCGCCCGTTAAATTTTTATACCCGTATTCGTGCGGTTGATAACTTCAGAAGGTCTCCGGAGTCAAAAACGTTAGCGGCCGCTAATAAGCGTGTAGCCAACCTTTTAAGTAAGCATGAGAGCGAGATTAAAAATGAATACTGCAAGGAAGAGCTCTTAATGAGCGAGACGGAGCAATCGCTCTATACGGCAATTAAAAATAAAAAGATTGACGTGGCGCCGTATTATGAAAATGAAGATTACACAAAAGCCCTCCTAGCGCTGTCTTCCCTTGATGGCTTAGTGGATAAATTTTTCGAATCAGTTCTGGTAATAAGCGAAGACGCTGCGCTGCGCAAAAACCGGCTATGCTTATTGCGAGAACTAAGAGACTTGTTTCTACAGACTGCAGACATTTCATTTTTAGACCATACATAGAAAACATTGTACTTTGACCTCAAATAATTCAAAAGTAATTGTTCTTGATAGAGACGGGGTCGTCAACGAGGATTCAGAAAATTATATAAGGTCGCCAACCGAGTGGGAGCCCATTACAGGCAGTATTCAGGCAATGGCAGACCTAACTGCTAATGGCTTCGACATTGTAATCGCTACAAATCAATCTGGTCTTGCGAGAGGGTACTTTAGTGAGTACGATCTTGCGAAAATACATACTAAGCTTTTGAGTTTGGTGGAAGCGTCAGGTGGCTTTATAACAGGAATTTTTTACTGTCCCCATGCGCCAAGCGCGGGGTGCAACTGCCGTAAGCCGAAAACGGGCCTCCTTGAACGAGCAGAAGCCGAACTGAAAATTTCTTTGAGAGGGAAATTCTTTGTAGGCGACAGCATGAACGACATGCAGGCAGCGGAGGCTTTTGAAATGCGTCCGATTCTGGTAAGGACGGGGAAAGGAGGACGTACTGAAAAAGAACTTTGCGGAGCTCTTCGCGGGACTATTCCAGTTTTTGACAACTTAAGTTCTGCCACTAAATGGATAATCAGCAGCGGATCCAATATGCGAGTCTCAGAGGCCCCAAGTTAGATATCTAGGTTTTCCGCTGCCAATGCATTATCTTCAATAAACTCCCTTCGAGGGTCTACTTGATCACCCATTAGTGTATTAAATAACTGATCTGCGCCAATAGCGTCGTCAATAGTGACTTGCAGCATTCTGCGAGTATCAGGATTCATTGTAGTGTCCCATAACTGATCAGGGTTCATTTCGCCAAGGCCTTTATATCGCTGAAGATAGTGGCCTTTCATAGCGTCTCGCGTAAGCCATTCAATTGCTTCAGCAAAAGACTTTATGTCTTGGGACCGATCACCACGTTTCACAAAAGCGCCCTTTTCTATCAAGCCATCAAGGGTTTTGCCCAAGTTCGTCAGAGATTTATATTCACCAGAACTAAAAAAATCAGCGCTGTAGGTGTAGCTTCGCTCCAGGCCGTGAAGATTAAGAATTGTTTCAGGTAGAAAGGTATGTCGCTCCGGATCCTCTTTGGTCTTGAAGCTGTAGTTAGTGCTCACTCCAGGATGTAAATCCTCAAGTCCTTTAAAAAGCTCCCCAAGCCAATCCCGTATTTGTTGTTCAGCCTTAAATTGCCCCCCTTCTAGAGGCTTAGTAAAAATCATTGCCTCAAGGATTTCCGGAGGGTAAAGCCGGGCAAGGCGAGAAATTATTGAATACGCTTCGTTATATTGGTTGACTAAGGATTCCAGCGCATCTCCCTTTATCCCAGGAGACTCCGCATTCACATGCAGGCTAGCTCCCTCGAGGGCGATTTGAGTTTGATGGGTCGCTAATTCACTATCATCTTTTAGGTATTGCTCTTGCTTTCCTTTCCGTATTTTATAAAGTGGCGGCTGCGCAATATAAATATGTCCTCTCTCTAACAGTTCTCGCATCTGCCGAAAGAAA
>JAQWOJ010000071.1 GCA_029245905.1 Gammaproteobacteria bacterium | reverse complement strand
AAATATAGACGAAAATCTTGACATGCGGTTACCCTACCATATTTTTTGAGGGGGGTGCTTGCGAGAATCAAATACTTTTTAAAATTAAAAGCGCTTTATTGTTGCGCGCGACCATGGTGGCTATGGAGCATTATTAATGCGGGTTGGTATTAGGGGAAAATGATCTCGCGAACAAACCATTCTTCTAGTAATTGTTCTGTCATGATCCCACTGTGGGAGCTCATGTTGTGGTCCTTATCAAAGAAATAGCTGCGCGGCAGCTCTCCGTACCAATTTGGGTCAATTGTGTAGCGTAGCCTCTCAACAAAGTTATCCGCAAACATCCAGGATTCTCTTTGCGCGAGGTTAAAATCTGACAAAAATTCGATTGCATCCTCATTTGTATCGATAGAATCTGTTGAAATTAAGATAAAGGGCAAATCTGGATTCAATTCAACTAGATCTCCCATCATGTCTAGTTCAACTAAACAGGGTGGACAATCTACCGACCAAAGACCTAGTAAGAATTCTTGGCCTTGAAATGTAGATTTTATCTCTGAAAAAGAATCAACAGTGAAAGCACGGAAATTATCTGCATGCGAGACAGGCGAAATTGCGGTTAATAAAATCAGATTCATGCATAGATAGAACTGATTCATTTTTAATGCGACGCTAATTTTCATTGTCTGACAGCTTTCTGGATTTGGCATCCAGGCCCATGAAAACATAGCCAAATTCATCTGAATGCCAGCTAAGATGGAGGGATTCAGAGTTTTTCACTAAAAAGGGGTGATCGGAACCTTCTGTTGTTCGGAGCAAGGTCGTTGGTGAAGACCAAGACGACCCATCATCAGAGCTAGTTATTATATTTAATAACGTCTCCGTTCCATTAAAACCTTTCCAGACTAAATAGAGTTGTTGATCAAATTCTGCTAGGTAAGGATGTCCTGCTCCCGGCTGGCCATCGACTTGAAATAGGGCCGTTGATTCTTCTTCGTCAAAAGAGTAGCGCGCGTAATAGATGCCCTGATTAACATCGCCATTCGTAAACCAGCTCATGTGGTAGTTGCCGGACAGTTCGGAAAAGGCCAGTGTTGGACCATGATGAGGGCAGGCGTTAATATGCCACTCATCAAAACTCGCCCTGTCTTTTGCCAAAGTTTCGCCCCTGGGAGTCAGTTCGGCTATGGCGTGATCTCTTACGTCTTCCCCGAACACCTGTCTCCAGAGAATTGCAATATTTTCTGGACCCTTTGGCGCAATAGCGATGCGACAGCACTCGCAGCTGTTATTGGCCACGCGATAATTTTCTGAGAACGTTGCACCTTTATCATCGGATACGGCATAGTATACAGCAGCACCAACATAGTCTTCGCCTTTCTCTAGCTTTGCCTCAAGATCTCTCTTATCAATCCAAGTTAGGTATAGGTGTCCTGAGTCTGATAGAAATAGAGATTCAAAGTGGTGACCAGTGAATAAGTTATCATCATTGATGGTTCGAGGCGTTTCGAAAGATTGCCCATTATCGGTTGACCGACTGAATCGGATTTCCCCAGTAAACTTAGGGGAAGTTTTCAGTGTCCAGGAGACAAAAATTGTGCCGGAATCATCAACAATTATTTTTGGGCGATTTTCACCATTGTGTTCGGCGTTTTCAGCTATAGGGTTTACAGCTACTGGATAGCTATAAGACTTACCAAAATCGTTTGATTGGCTTACGTAGACAAACTCGTTTTCAATGAAGGCGACCCATAGAACGCCTTTCGAATCAAATGTGGCGCTAGGAGTGTCCCCGCAATGCACCGATTTTTCGAGCATTATGGTCATGTCTTGGTCACATATGGCATACGATTCACCGCTAATAAAGGCGGTGTTAAAAACAAAAATGAGGAATAACTTCTTGTACATTTTTCTGCTCATCTAAAAGTGATATTTTCCTTCAAGGAAAAATGTCCGCGAGGGCCATGGATGGTACACATATACCTCTTTATTAGTAATATTATCGATGCCTGTGGAGATAGAAAGTTCGTCAGAAATTTGCCAATTGCCCCGTATATTTGCCAACAGAAAATCGTCTTGCGCCCCAAAAATATTATTTTCTCTGTCCAGATTATCCAGCCGGCCATAGCTGTTGCTTGCGTACCTCAGCCCGAGACCAATGTTCACTTCATTTGTTAGCGAGTAGTTAAATAATGCATTTGCACGCCATTTAGGCATGCGAGGGAATTCATTGCCCTCTAAACTGGGGTTGAGAGCGCTCTTAGTAACTTCGGCATCAGCATAGTTTACATTAAAGCGAAGGCTTAAATTGGGGTCGAGAAACTCAGTGCTGTTGTAGACAAATTCCACGCCTTCAGTATCAACTGCATCGACAGGTAAGGCGGTAGAAATATTTGTGCTATTTATGATCTCGGTGAAATTAAAGATAACGTCATCAACAGTTTCTTTGTATAAATTGACGGATACGGATCCAGTTCCTGTTAACTTTTCTATTGAAAGGTTGTGATGAATACCGTCTTCAGGTTCCAGTGAAGCGTTGCCGGCAAACTGTCTTACGCCGCTGCTCTCATTTCGATAGAGTTCTTCAATGATCGGAAACCTAATCGCGCGGGCTGACGAGTACCGGATCGTTATTGAATCATCAAGTAAATAAGCTATCGAAAATTTAGGAGATATGCCATTTTCGTTCCTGTTTGTATGACGATTTGACATATCGGATTGGTCTCCAAAATAACCACCCGAACTCTCCCAGTCTTCATATCTTAATCCCAGCGATAGGTCCCATTTTTCATTCAATGCTAGGCCCCATTGCGCGTATAGAGCCTTTGTTGAGACTTCTCCGCCACTGGCGCCTCGTGAAGATCCCTTTATGCCGTTAAAGGCATTGTACCTATAAGGCTCAACATTTAGCTCATAATTGTCGCCGTGAAAGCCGAGAGACAATCGCATATTTTCATTTCCAAGCAACGTATCCGTTCCCAACTTAAAGTCGAAAATTTGCCAGCCTGTGTCGTCGAATTCAGTTATTCTGCCAGCAAATTTTCCATTAGCAGATTGATAGTCTGTTGCGGTTGGGTGTCTCCCGGTCCGAATTTCTATATCATCTAGAATTTCAAAATTGCTAAAATAAGCATCAAAGAGCCAGCCATTTTCGTTTAGCGCCCCGCCAATACCTAAACCAATAAGAAGACTGTCCCGCTCTTGCATCCTATTTTGAAAAACACTTGTGCCATAGCTCGTTGTATCGTAAACCTTGGAAGGATCGTCACTTAGACTAAAGTTCCGATCATAGAAGACATTGCCAGAGACATCTCTGAGGTAGTTGTTAGGGCTTGATTCATCTCGCTCTCTTTGTTCGTAAGCGATATTACCTCTTAATTGGAATTTCCCCATGTCATGGATGATTTTTAATTTAACGAGCTCTGTCAAAGACTCTTCTGGCCCGGAGTCCCCGAAGTAAATAATATCTCTGCCCCTTTCGTCCAGCCCTGAAAGTATTCCAGACGCCCCAGTAACTGAGGCTGATCTTTTGGACGTCGATGAGCGGTGCTGCGTTTGCGGCTGGCCCTCATTGTCTAACCTATTAAGGGAGAGGAAATAACTTGTATTGCCAAGCCTATCCTCTATCGATGCGAAAAGTTTGTTTCCTGTATATGACTCGTCTGTCTTGAGGACGTCGTATGATTGGCTGAAAAAGCCAGTCTCTATGGTTATCTGCCTTTCGGTCGGATTCCTAGTATATAAGTTGACGACTCCTCCCATCGCATTTCCCCCATATTCAGCAGAATAGGGCCCGTAGATGACCTCTGCCGCTTCTATTTCGCTGGGAGATACTAAGGACCATCTGGGAGAGCCAGACCAACGGGTTTGGAGGTGATAATGTAAAGGCATGCCGTCCGCAAAAACCATGGTTCGGGAGCCTTGAAACATGTTGGATCCGCGCATTCCGATTACGCCATTAGGGTCACCAATGAACCTCCGTCTGATAATGAGGTTTGGCTCATACATCAATGCATCTTCCACTGTAGACATATTGATTGCTGCGAGATCTTCCGTCGTAATTACACTAGTTGGACTGACATCAGTGGTGTCTCTGAATAGCTGATCTCCAACAATTACGATCTGTTCTATTGCATCTTCCGCAGCATTTAACGATCCCCCAAATAAGCTCAAGGTCGCAACGACTTTAAGGATAAAAACATTTTTGTGGAAACTGCTCATACTATCAACTTTTCAAACCAAATTTAGGAGCGATATTACACGAGTAATCGGGAGTAAAAGAGAGGCATAATGCCGCAGGCTTGGCATGTAGCCTTATAAGTCTCCAGAGTAAAAGCTGATTTCGACGATGCATCTTTTGAAATTCGAAGTGTAAATTCTTTTTATTGATTGCGTGTCTGTTAAGATCAGGGTGCATAATAAATAGCAGCGAAGTGGAGGTAATAAAAATATGTTGATTAAACAGATACCAATTCGTAATAGTTTACGGAATTATATGTATTTGCTTGCTTGTGAAAACACTTTGGAGGCCATAGCGATAGACCCTCTAGATCATGAGGTGTGTCTAAAGACTGCCGAAAAATTGGGATGGAAAATAAAGATTGTTGCTAATACTCATCACCATCACGACCATATTGGAGGTAACGCACCTGTTATAGCCGCGACACAAGCTGAATTGGTTGCTCACGCTGAGGCAATACAAGCAATACCAGGCATAAATAGAGGATTAAGCGCTGGTGAGTCGCTGGAATGTGGAGAGTTAGTTCTTAAGGTGATGGATACTCCTGGACATACCATGAGTCATATTTGTTTGTACTTTGCGGGTAATTCGGATGAAAAGCCTGCGCTATTCTGTGGTGATACCTTATTTAACGCTGGGGTTGGACGTTGTGACTTCGGTGGAGAGCCTAAAACTCTTTATAAAACTTTTGCTGATCAAATTTTCCCGTTAGCGGACGATGTCCGCATATATCCGGGCCATGACTATATTGAAAATAATTTAGAGTTCACCCTGGATCGAGAACCAAGCAATAAATCAGCGTTATCCTTACGTGAGCAATTTAAAAATGGACTCGATGCAGAAAGCTTTGTAAGTGATATCGGTTTGGAGCGCGAAATAAACGTATTTTTTCGGCTAGGAGAGCAAAAGGTTCGCTCTGGAATTGCCGCAATGATAAATATCGATATAGATGATTTAGATGATCGACAAACTTTTATTGAATTGCGTGGCTTGCGTGACAACTGGTGAAAATTAGATAAAAAGGGGATTAGCATTAGAAGGATTTCTGATCTAGCTGCGTATAACATAAAAATTCGTCGATTAATTCGCAGAGATTTTTATGACAGAGTATGGCATTACAAGTAAGCTGACTTCCTATCCTTTTATAAGCTTGGTTCTAAACGGTTTTTTGGCATCAACTACCTTCGCGTCTTCAGCGAAATTTGCAGGTGATACATTAAGCTTGCCCTATTTATTAGTTGGTAATGACTTATACAATGTTAGTTTGCGTCTCGTTAAAAACTCAGATCCCTTAGACCTAAAGCTTTTGTCCTTTTACAAATATTCTAGCCAGGTTCCGGTGGCGGCGAATACGACACCAGTTTTTAGTGGTAATGTTCTCTCGATCCCGGTGCTCCGGTCGGCCGATAAATCTTAACAGCTTCAGTTAGATTACATCGAAACACAAGAAGTATTTCGATTGCTAGATCCTGTTATTGTCCTTAAAAATTCTACTGATGGCGTCATGTGTAATTATATTGATAGTACACCTAACAATCAACCGTCTCTAACTATCACTAGTAAGTCGGAGTGGGGGTGTATTGGAGAGAAACGAACGCTAAATGCTAATGGTATTCCAGATCATGAGATTGGGATCTTTCCTAATGCGAATAATCCGAACACGATTTCGGAGCAATCAGTTTCTGCAGATTTTCCACTAGCGCCAGTCGAAGCAACTAGTCCAACTCAGTTAGGAGGTCCGAGGGGGGTGATTGCGTATGTGCTAAACGGGGTAAAGGTCGACGCAGGTACTGCTGGCACTTGCGATGACTTGGGTGCGAGTTGCAGTCTTGCCGGTGGTCAGGGCAGCTGGAGTATAGAGGCCTTAGGCCAAATGCATTTTGATTTTGGGGATGACGAAAATCATGCACATGTTCAACCTGGTGGAGCGTATCATTATCACGGTATTCCCGAAGGATTTGTTACTAAGCGAGGTGGTAATAGTTCTGAGATGACTCTTATTGGGTGGGCAGCAGACGGCTTTCCAGTCTACGCGCGCCTTGGTTACAGCGTGGCGGGTGATAGCTCATCAAGTCTTAAATTGATGCAGGGTAGCTACAAATTGGTTGGAGATGTCAGCGATTCAAGGCCCTCGGTATCGTTGTATGCGTTAGGAACGTTTACACAAGACTGGGAATATAGCGAGGGGTTGGGTGATTTAGATGAATGCAACGGGCGATGGGGCGTGACGCCAGAATTTCCTCAAGGAATTTATCACTATTACGCTACCGACAGTTATCCTTATTTCCAGCGTTGCGTAAGTGGTGTGGTAGAAATGTCAGCGAGTCCAGGTGGCCCTCTCCCAGGCGGTGGTCCTCCTCCCTCAGGCGGTGGTCCTCCTCAGGGCCAATAATGTAAAAATCCTGAGTCTTATTCATGAATTATTTCTTTAAAATTTACGCACTGGGCGTCATAGCTATCTTGCCGTTTTTGTCAGGTTTGAATTCAGTTCAGGCTCATCTCATCAAAGCTCAGTACGGGACACTTAATATGATTGAGGATGACATCTATATGGTGTTATCGCTCCCTGTTTCTGCTTTCTCCAAAGCGGATATAAATCAAGATGGCACGATGACCATGATCGAATTTAATCAACAACGCACAGCGATTATTGAATCGATAAAAACCGGAGTAAAACTAAGTGCCCCGGAGGGAAATTTTTTCTTAGACGGAATCATGCTCTCACCTGAAGCGCCACATGACTCTGCACGTAGGTTTGTTTCTCAGCTTGTCATTTTAGGTAAGTTTAGTGCTGTCCAATCAAGTCAGTCGCTAACCTTTACCAATCACTTATACGGTCAGCGTGTGGGTGAGCAGTTGATAACTATTACGGCTACTCGCCAGTCTGATAAAAGAACTTCTGTATTCGAGCTAGTGCCGCTGAAGCCCTCAAAGGAATTAAGGTTTTAATCGGGAAATATCCATGACCGTTTCGGGTATAGAGACTATAAAGAATTTTATATCTGGTTAAGCTGGCAGGACCTATAAGACATACCCCCTCGATTTGTTTATTTTCTTCGTAAGAAACCTGAAAAACAGTCTATGCTGGTCTATACTTCTTTCCAGTATTTAGAGGGTTCATTATGGTTAGAAAAATATCTTCCACTTCCCGTCGAGCAACACTCATCTTTTCTGGATTTTTGGGCTTCTCGGTTGTATTAAGCGCTGCAGAATTTTCCCAAGTTAGACCCAGTTCGGATGAATTCATGGAGTTGCCAACTGAGAGCTGGTTGAAGAACGGAGGCGACCTTTATAACCGCAACTATTCGCAGTTGAGTCAGATAAATACTGAAAATGTTGGAGCGATGGTTCCTATTTGGCGCACGCATCTTGATGGTTCAGGATTAGAGGCTCGTTTCTCGGGTGAGGCTCAGCCAATTGTCCATGAAGGTATTATGTACATCGTCACTGGGGCTGACGATGTATTTGCGTTAAGTGTTGAGACTGGAGCTATTCTGTGGCGCAGCTTTGCTAATTTGTCAGATGAAATTTCGACAGTGTGTTGTGGTTGGACTAATCGAGGAGTGGCGATAGGAGAAGACAAGGTTTTCATAGGACAGCTTGATGGGATCATTAAAGCTTTAGATAAAGAGTCGGGACGCACTCTTTGGGAGACGCAAGCG
>JAQWOJ010000064.1 GCA_029245905.1 Gammaproteobacteria bacterium | reverse complement strand
CTTCCCCATAAAACATAACTACCTGGTTCCTCAAAAGTCACGCTGACCTTGTATATACCATCTTCTGGGATGGGTGGAGGAAGCCAAAGGTTACCCCACGGAGAGTTAGCAGAGTTCCGTGTGTCTTCCCAAGGCTTGGGAAGAGGGGGGTCAAATACCACTTTTCCAGATCCACGATAGACATTCCAAGATAAGAATAATCCGTTTGTTTTTCCTACAGTGACCTGAGTGGGACGTCTCATCATCCGTTGTTCTAGGTCATCAGATGAAGTGGCGGAGCCTCTTCGTGGTTTTGGGAGCCCATCATCCCATACTGAAGTGTCTAGGTTAATGGGTTCGCCAACCCTTGCAACGCGCACGCTATCCCCTGGAACAGTTACGACAGGGGGTATGTTGGCCCGAGACTCAGGGCTGCTGGTTCCTGCACCTAGAGAGCCTGTCTCTGAGGCGATGACCATATTATCGACTAAATAGTCCTGCCTTAGCGTGGCAAATGCTTTACGCTCTATTCCGTTTACATTAATCGTCCACACAAGCTCCCTGTCACCCCAATCTGAAGGGACCGTTACTTCAAATGTAAAGCGATTCCGTCGTGGCAGAAAATGGGTTGGTTGCCCACGATCGGCCTCCCCTGGAGAGAAATAATTGTTTTCACCGATTTGAACGTCCGGCTCTTCTTCCCAGTTTTCGTTCATATAACCAAACATCATGTTATACGTGCCGTCTGGATTGGGTTTCCAGCCTTCAAACGCTGGCTCAATATGTTGGCCGGAGGTATAACTTTGAGCCAAAGATCCAGCGGAGACATACCATAGTAGCAGACCTATTAGGCTAGACCTGCTACTCCAGCGAGATAAATTTCTAGACATACTTCAACCCTAGTCGTTAGCTGCGACTTCGTTTTCGTCTTCATTTTCCTCAGCTATCGGTGCTACCAAAGGAGCTCCGCATAAAGGGCATCCAATCACATGGTCATTAGGGCCAAGATTAAGAGCTTGGCGCCTTTCTTCCATTGCTTCGTGGAATTGTTCATCAGTCATGCTTAACCTGATGCCGAGATCAATAAACATATTTGTTACTGATCGGTTTCCTGAGCCCTGCCAGTTGCGCGGATCTGGCACGTTGGGGTTGGTCTCAGAATTATTCATGTAGCCAGTGATATGCAGTATTGTGCCTTTGGGTAATAAAGGAGCTGAGTTCTCGGCATAGGGATAGCCTCTAACCCAGTTATGATCATACCCTACGCACGATAACGTCTCGACTGTGTATCCCCAGATAGCCTCAAGGCACATTCTTTCCCCAGGAGCATGCAAATGAGGTTCGAAAGTTACCACCTTGGTGTGCTGATTCAGAACGGCATACGCGTGAAGCTCTTGGCCGCTTTCATTGCCGGCTATACTAATATCGACTCCGTTTCCTAAGAAGTTAAACGAAGATTGATATCTAGGTTCGTAGTCTTCGTCATGAAAACGAAACCCTATTTCCAAGTGGCCGGTAGTGTCTTGGCCGTTCGAGTGCAGATGAACTGAATCAGAAACAATCCAGCTATTTGCTTTTAGCAAGCGTCCACCATCTTCGTCGAAAATATCGGCATTACGGCCGACTTCATGCACCGGCCAAGGAATGGACAGACCAGGAACGCGTTGCCCATTCTCGTTAAACTGAGCAGTCGCCCATATCATATGATGGAAAATGTATCTGCCACCAACGGTATCTCTTCCAGTGCCTGCCTGATTGTTTATATCGTTGACTTCTACCACCTCAACCGATTTTACGTATCGATCTTCTTTTAAACCGGTAGGCTTTGAGTTGATCTCACCCCACCAGTCCGCTGTCCCTGCTAATTTCTCTACATCATCCATAACTACTATGAGGTCAGGCTCTCCGGCTCGCCATTTCAAGCTGTCGTCAAAAACTAAAGGTGCTGGGGCATCCGCAGTATCGCCCTTTGGGGTTCCAGTGCGAGCCCAAGTTGAGATGGCAGCTATCTCTTCTTCGGATAATGATGGGTCATCCTTATAATCCTGTATACCAATATTCTTTTCCATGTACCAAGGTGGCATAGCGCCGGCTCTGTCACGAAGGCCCGTTTTATATTCAATAAGCCCAGCGAACGGAGCAACCTCTTCATATGAGACCAATGGCATCGGTCCGGCCCCACCTGCTCTGTGACAATTTTGGCAACTTCGCTGCAAAATTGGCTCTATATCTTTGTGAAACGTAATCTCAGAAGTCGATTGCGACATTGAGATACTTGACGACACAGCCGTCACGATGAACGCAGTGACGTTAAGTAGAGATTTCACAGTAAGCATTTTCATATACGGTACTCCATGTAACTTTCAATTGACGTTTTCGCCTAGAATAGACTCGACCAAATACCTAGCCATCGTAACATTTTTTCATCAAGTTTCGAACATTTAGGGAAAAATATTTCTACTACAATCATCACCTTAAGACGATTATTGGCATTTTTTTTTGCGAATCTGATAACTAGAATTTAAAAGTGGGCGTTTCCCTAATAATCAATACAGCAGATGAGGGTTGTATTTAGGTTCGATCGGGCCCTTTGATCAAAGACCATAAATTGCTACTTGCAAATACAGCCGCAAAAAGAACAACCAAACCGAAGCTAAACCATTGAATAGCATAGGATAAATTCTGATTAACGTCAGCAGTAACCGCGGGCCAATGTCTTACAAGGGTACCAGGCTGCTCTTCGGTCAGCCTTACCTCAAAAGGAAAAATTTCTTCTCCTAAAATGTCGGAAACAACGTCTATCTCCAAGGACCGCATCCTTAGAGGCCATTGATTTGGATCGACTTCACTTGAAATTATGCGATAGTTCGAGGGCGGCACAAAGACTTGTGCTGAAATTTCCGAGAGTCCTTCGACAGGCTGCAAAGATGGCGGTGTGTTAGGGGGTAGAATCCCTGAAGTCCAGCCTCTGTGAACTAGCACCAGTTCGCCTGTGCTTTCAAGTCGAAAGGGCGTAACGACCCCATAACCAATCTGACTTTCAAAGAATTCTGCTAAAAGTAGTATGGTTTTATCGTTAAGGTATTCGCCCCTCAACCGGACATGCCGATTTCTCATTTCTGGATTCGCACGGTGAAGATGGCCTTTCGGGATAGCCTCAATGGGGCCAGCGTTTTTTCGAAGCTCTTCAGCTAACGCCGTTTGTGCATCAACCTTTTCAGCGGCACGACCTAACTGCCAGATACCAAGATTCGCGAGTGTTAGCGTAGTGATGATCACACATAAAGCAATTAACCAATTTATCCTAATTTCGAAATTACCAAATTGAAATTGACGACTTGATTGCACAATTACCTACCGTTTTGACTCAGTTGCGAGTGAGCAAAATAATTGAAGTTATGCTGAAACGCAACGCCATTGCCCGGCGCATGGATCAGCATAGAGAAAATTCAAAATTCTTGATCTTGGTGCTTGACCTAGTTTGAAAATTAACAAAACCAACACCAATGGTAAGGAGGCCGAAAATAAGTTATCAGTCGCCCACAAATTATAACCATTGCCCAGCATAGCAACGAGACTGCGCCGATCACTTTTGCTGGATGGGTTGCATATGAATCTGCTGGAGTGGTTTTTACGGCATGAGCTGTCGTTAGGTAAAAAACAATCATATTCAGTCCAGCGATAATCATAAAAAATAGCTTTGTCTGAAATGCTGGATTATAAATATATTGGTCTGGGGCCGTGGTTAAAAACATAATGCCGGTCATCACATTCAGTGAATATCCAAATACGCCGACTTTCACTAATTTATGCATTTGGCTGTATTGAATACCTTGCCCTACCCCTAATAACCGTAGGTCAAATATTCCAACCGTTCCGATTAGTAGGGAGAGGCCAAAAAAGTGAATGGATTCAATTATGGGCCAACCCCAAGGGGTGTTCATGAAGCCGTAGATGCCTGTGGCGTTAGAGAATATTAGAAGGTACTCAATCACAGATTTGTCGCCTTAAAAAAATCTTGACGCAAGCAATATGCTGTTAGTGTAGGCAAGAAATCTACCCGCGGTAATAGTGCCTATCCAAATCAGTATTGACGCAACTGCAATCCAAAAAAATTTGTGTTGCGCTATGCCAGGTATTTTGTGTGTTTGAATTTGGTTTTGTAACCACGCAGAAATGATAAGCCCAATAGTCAGAAGACTAAATTTTAGATAAAACACGGGGTTCGTAAGTGCCTTGGCTGGATAAGCAAGCAAGAGAGCAAGCCCAGACAAGAATATTACGATTACAGCAACCCAATGTAGCCGATAAAATTTAAGGAATGGTTTCAAGTCAAATGTAGGGACTATCCCGATCAGGCGGAAGGCAATCGCAAAATTAATGCCGACAACTAATGCCATAGATAATGAATGTAATGTTAAAGAAGAAAAAAACGCCGCACCGGATTCTCGTAGCCATATGCTTAGGGCGGTTTCTTCCAAGATAGCTAAAGATTGCATGTCGAATAGTATACATTGCCCTCCAAGGAATCCTTAGTGCCAAATGGGGTTAATTTTTGATGATTTGGCTTCCATAAATAAACCATCGTCATAGAAAAATCTTGGCCCTTCCCGTGCAATCAAGGCAAAATCCGATGACCTTAAGCTATTTTGCTGTGTTAGACTCTTGAATCTGCAGAACGATATGGTGCTCGCAGCTAACAATAACAAACACGGAGTAGGAGCATGTTTCATAAAAAAGGAAAGTTGAATTTTCTTCTTTCAACTGTTGCATTTTTTTCTTTCACGATAGGTGTACAGGCGCAGACTGTTGATACACCGCGGGCGGCCGACGGGAAGCCCGATTTTAGCGGTATCTGGCAGGCTATAGGGAGTTCCCATTACAATATTGAGCCTCATTCAGCCGATTTTGGTCCGATGTTTGAGTTAGGCGCAATTGGCGCTATACCGGGTGGCTTGGGTATAGTGGAGGGTGGGGAAATTCCTTACACGACCGAGGCCAGGCAACAGCAAATAGAAAATCAAGCCAGCTGGCTAGAATTAGACCCGGTTGTTAAATGCTATATGCCCGGTATACCGCGTTCTAACTACTTGCCTTTTCCTTTTCAGATTATTCAATCACCAGAACATATAGTTTTTGCTTATGAATTCGCTAGTGCTAGTCGCATAGTTTATGTAGACCAACCTGACTTCGAGGCGCCTATATATTCATGGATGGGTCATAATTTGGCCCACTATGAGGGCGACACCCTTGTGATAGACGTAACAGATCAAGTGGCAGATACTTGGTTTGACCATGCTGGGAATCATCACACAGAGGATCTTCGAGTGACGGAGAGGTACACTCATATGGGGCCGAATGTTATTATGTATGAGGCGACTCTCGAGGATCCGAATGTCTATACTCGGCCTTGGACGGTTTCATTTCCCCTGTATCGCCGTCTTGAGGAGAATATGCAGCTACTAGAATATAAGTGCGTTGAGTTCACGGAAGAGTTGATATACGGGCATCTGCGTAAGCAGGATTAGTTGTGGCGCTCATAGCTGGTAAATATAATGGCTCAGTGGGACTGTGATAGGCTTCTTGGAGCGATTTGGTGAGGTTTTTGCTGTTTTTAGTTTTTCGAGCTGGCTCACTTTGCGCGCTCTGGCAGTAGTGGTGTCGAGACTCCAGCAACACCGACTAAAGATAGCGTAATTAGTAAGGCAGTCTGTGGGCCTAAGTGCGAATCCAGCGGAATGAACCACTCTCCTGGGGAATGTGCTCCTCCGCCAGTGCCGCCCCCTGCGATGGTAATGGCGGGAATTCCCAGGGCCATTGGGACATTCGCATCGGTGCTGGAAGTGCTCAGCTGCTGAAGGTCGATATTTAACTGATCAAACGCTAGAGCCGCTGCCTGTACAATGGCATTATCAATTGCTGTTATGCCAACTGGTCTGTCGCCAATTAAATTAAACTCTACCGTAATGGTTTCCCCATTACCCCAGCGAATGTTTTCTTCATTCACAGCATCCAATGCGAGTTTTTTTGCCTGAGCTTCTAAACGAGCGAGTTGCTCGCGGTCGTTTGAGCGCATGTCGAGAGCGAACGTCGCATCAGCGGCGATAGAATTTACTGAGATACCTCCCTCAACTGTGCCAACGGTGAACGTGGTTCTGGGAAATCTCGGTGTTTCTATTTCGGCGATCTTTGATATTGCCCTCCCCATAGCGTGCACTGCGCTGGCTATCCCAAAAGCGCCAAATGAGTGACCGCCAGGCCCCTTGAAGTGAAATTCAAATCGACGACTGCCCGTTCCTCCGTTTGTTATCCTTCGCAAACGTGTACCATCGACGGACACAAAACCATCGATGTGAGGGTGATCACGAAAGATTGCCTTTACTCCTCTTAGGTCGCCTTTGCCTTCCTCTCCTACATTTCCGGCGAACATGATGTCACCAGTCGTCTCGATGCCGCTTTCTTCAAGTGCGCTTATTACACTCAGGATAGAAGCCAGCCCTCGGCTATCATCTCCGATTCCTGGTGCAAAGTAGCGACCACCCCGAAGCTCCACTGTTGTGTTCGTGCTTTCGGGGAAAACTGTGTCTAGATGTGCAGCGATCAAAAGAGTTGGACCATCACCCACTCCTTTTCGAACGCCAATTGCATTTCCCTCACTATCGATATAAGCATCACTCAGACCACGATCTTGCATCTGTTTTAGATAATATGCGGCGCGGGTATCTTCTTTAAAGGGTGGGGCGGGTATCTCTGTTATGCGGAACTGCTCGCGTACAGTCTCGGGTTCGGTTTGCTCGATTAGTCTCAAAGCCTGCTGAACCCGCGGGTCGGAAGCCATTCGATTAAAAGTTACGCCAATGTTAGGGCTTATTGGAACGACATTTTGCTGCGCAACGATGGGGTTGCTAACAAGCGAAATTAGAATGACATAAAAACTGTTTGAAACAAATTTTCTATTGGTGGTTCGAAGCATTTGATTTCCTGTACCTTGCCGAGTAATGCCAAAATTCTGTTAGTCAGTGGAAGGTCGATCGACTGATTATGCGGAGTATACCTTTATAACTTGCGGTCTTTGCTATTCATTGGGTCTTGATGAGTAATAAACTATCAAATAGGTCATCTTTATCTTTGGAGTGTACTTTGGCGATTGTTATCGATGCATGAAAAAGATCTCGTTGTTCCGATTTGATTCCTTTTTTATCCCGAAGCAGTTTTACGAGCTCTAAGATAATAGAATGCCCAAGATTCGTCAGCGAAGGTCTTATATCGTTTTGCAAATCTGGCGCGGTGGTGTTGGTCGGGTTTTGGGCCCAATCACCAAAATATCTGTACTGTATTAACTTGGCAATATCAATTTGTGTTCTGAAAAAATTTTCGATAGAGGTGCGATCAAGGTCTTTTTCTGTGGCCTCCTCTAATGCTTCGTTTATTACGATCTGTTCGCGGTCTAAATCCTCGACCTTGATATTCTTTTCGTACTTATAAAGGGCAACGCCTTCCATATAACTAAGGCGTTTGTTGATGAGAGAGAATAAGACGGAGCTTTCTGTGTGCTCAGCGTTTGCTAAATGTGGTGTTGAACTAAAAAATAGTGTGAGAAATAGGGGGCAAACCTTGAAAAGCCATTTTTTTTGCATGCGCATGTATTAAGGAACCAATTAATCGAAATTACTTGATAGTATACATAATGCTTTCATACAAGGAATCAATTAATTCATGAGACAAGTTTCCAAGACGGTTTTTGCGATACTAGTGTCGGTCTCTCTAGTTACCTGCCATCATGATAATTTAAAGGATGTTGCACCAGCTTTACCAAAAGAGCCAAATATTCTTTGGATCGTAGCAGAAGACTTGAGCCCAATAATCCCTCCCTTTGGTGATGAGACTGTAAAGACACCAAACCTGACAAAGCTAGCGGAGGAAGGGGTCAGATTCACAAATGTATTTTCGACTTCTGGGGTTTGTGCGCCGAGTCGGGCCTCGATTGCAACAGGTATGTACCAAAATAGTATTGGAGCACATCACATGCGAACCACTAGTATGGTGGGCGAGGGTCCGGAGGGAATAATGCCATATGAAGCGTTGCCGCCACCTTATGTGAAAATGCATAGTCAATACTTTAGAGAAGCGGGGTATTTTGCTTCGAATAACGCAAAAGAAGATTATCAGTTCAGAAAGCCAGTGACGGCATGGGATGAAAGTGGGCCAGCAGCACATTGGCGTAATAAAGCGCCGGGTCAGCCTTTTTTTTCTGTATTCAATTTAGGTATAACTCATGAGTCCCAAGTCTGGGAGCAACGAGAGAATCCGCTCCTGATTTCTGAGGATTTAGAGGTTCGGGTTCCTCCATATTTGCCAACCACTGAAGTAGCACTACGAGACGTGAGACAGGTATATAGTAATGTTGTTGCTCTAGATCTTCAGGTTGGAAGAATACTTGCTCAATTAGAGGAAGATGGCTTGGCGGATAGCACTATAGTTTTCTTCTTCAGTGACCATGGTGGTCCATTACCAAGACAAAAGCGAATGTTATACGACTCTGGATTACATTTGCCCATGATAATTCGGTTTCCCGATCGCTGGCATGCTGGCTCGATAGACGATCAGTTGATAAGTTTTGTTGACTTTAAATCTACAATCTTGTCTTTGGCTGGGATTGAACCCCCTGATTATTCGGATGGTCGTGCTTTTCTCGGAGAGTTTGTTGAAACGCCTAAGCGACAATATGTGCACGCGGCGGCGGATCGATTTGATAATCAATACGATACAATAAGAGCCGTTAGGGATTCTCGATACAAATATTTGCGGAATTACAACCTGGATCAGCCTTACTACTTGCCCCTGCC
>JAQWOJ010000040.1 GCA_029245905.1 Gammaproteobacteria bacterium | reverse complement strand
GACAGAGTTGACCACCTACCTAATCAACTTTCTGGGGGACAGCGCCAGCGTGTTGCTATCGCTAGAGCCCTAGTAACAAACCCCTCTATTTTGTTGGCAGATGAGCCCACGGGAAATCTTGATTCCCGAACAACAATAGAGATAATGCAATTATTTGATGAATTACATCAAGAAGGGCATACCCTAATTGTCGTTACACACGAGGATGAAATAGCACAGCACTGCCACCGAATCGTCGAAATGAAAGACGGCAAAATTTTCAATGATAAAAACACAGAAAAATATCTGTTCGGAGAAGCTCTGTAATGTTTTTTGCGATTCTAGAAAGTTTCCGATCAGCACTTGCCGCAATATACGCAAATCGACTACGCAGCTTTTTAACTACTTTAGGGATTATCATCGGCGTGGCCAGCGTCATCGGAGTTGTCTCAATAACCGGTGGAATGAGCGCTTTTATAGGCGAATCCTTTGCTTCTCTGGGTGCTAATAGTCTGACGATTCAGTCCTATACTCCTTTTGAGGATTTGATGAAAGGAATCCGATCAAGACTCACTCCAGCAGATTTAGAATTGATCGAAAAGCGTGGCGAGGGTATTGCCTCAATTACACCGGTTCTCGAGGCAAACAGGTCGAGCCAACTAAAATACGGCCCACAAACTGCTTACAGCTTAATTATGGGCACAACGTACGCTTACCAAGACGTTTCCCAGTCCTATACTCAGTTTGGTCGATTTCTAGCGCAATCTGATAACTTGACTCGGCGCCGCATAGCAGTAATCGGAGAGGACGTAAGAGAGAATTTAAACCTTCCCGAAAATCCGGTAAATGAATATGTCGAACTCAGCGGTGAGTGGTTTAAAATAGTTGGCTTACTAGAGCCCATGGGCGACATTATGGGTCAGAGCCGCGACAATATCGTGCTCGTCCCCTACTCAACAATGGTGAGTATACTAGGTAATCAAGCGCAAACTGATATTGGCATACAGCTCAGCCTTACCCCCAGTGCTAATCCGAATCTTGTAATATCTCAACTAACAACCCTACTCCGCAACGCCCATGATTTGAGCAGTAATGAAGACGATGATTTTCGAGTCCAAACCGCTGAGCAATTAATGGAGCAGTTCGATCAAATTCTTGGAACACTTACCATGGTCATTGGTGGAATTGTTAGCATCTCACTTCTAGTGGGGGGCATTGGCATTATGAATATAATGCTGGTCTCTGTGACCGAACGCACACGTGAGATAGGTATTTGCAAGGCTATTGGCGCTAAGAGCCATCATATTCTTATGCAATTTTTAATTGAGGCGCTTTTACTCTCGCTGATAGGAGGCATAATTGGACTAATAACGGGCTATGCTCTTGGAATGCTTATATCAAGCAACATCCCAGATTTTCCGCCGGCGAGTGTGCCTCTCTGGGCGGCAGCCTTAGCCTTAGGGTTTTCTGGCTTCGTAGGCGTCTTATTTGGAATCCTACCCGCAGCTAAAGCGGCAAACCTAGACCCCATTGACGCTTTACGTTTTGAATAAGAAGAAAGCGTCAAATAGGCGCAGGAAATTGACTCACCTGCTACCTTAGCACATTGATTTTTTGAGCACATAGGGATACTGTGAGCGAAAAGCTTTGAGTAATACTCAGAATTACTTCTAATAGTAAAAAATATAAGATTTTGGAGGGACTATATTTTGAATTCCAAATTATCCCGGCGCAGATTTATAAAAGGAGTTATATACTCAAGCGCCGCTGCCGCGTCAGGAGCTAGCTATTACCTCGCGACAGCACAAACCAACTCCAACGCAATCGTAGAGAGGTTATTGTCGCTAACGGTAAACGGAAGAACGCGACTGGTTGATGTGGCACCTTCTGAAACCCTAGCATTTACGCTACGAAACAAGCTTGGACTGACTGGACTTAAGGTTGCATGCAATCGTGGCGAATGTGGTGCGTGCACAATCCTACTTGATGATGTTGCAAACTATAGTTGCTCTATACTAACCCACACTGTCAAACAGAAATCGATCACTACGGTCGAGGGATTAAAAACTGCGGACGGTAGCCTAAGTGCGGTGCAACAGGGCTTTATTGAAGAACTTGCTCCACAATGCGGCTTCTGCACTCCGGGACAAGTTATGGCGGCCACCGCGTTGCTTCGAACTAACCCCAACCCAACTAGAACAGAAGCTAGAGAGGCGCTAGCAGGAAATTTATGCCGCTGCGGTGCCTATGATCATTACCTTAACGGCGTAATGCGCGCCGCGGAGTTACTCTCATGACATTCATGCACATTGGAAAGGACTTCACTCCCCCTGACGTTGAAGGCAAGGTAACTGGAGACGCAAAATACGTAGAGGATTTTGCTCCAGAGGGAATGGTTACTGCAAGGCTCTTGACTAGCCCCTTAGCCAGCGGCAGAGTGGTCAGCATTGACGCCTCTGAGGCATTGAGGATGGATGGAGTATTAGGCGTCTTGACCGCCGACGACCTTCCACCATCATCAGCCCCTGATGATCCAGTTCTTGCGTCTGACGACATAACCTACATAGGGCAACCGATCGCTGCAATCGCAGCCATCTCAGATTCAATTGCTGAAAGTGCCATCGATAAGATAAGAATAGACTACGAGCGAAGGGGATTTGTAACAGATCCACTTGAAAGCCTGGTCGAGGGAGGGCCTGACGCCTATCCTAGTGGAAACGTACTAGTGCAAACCAATTCACTAGAAGACGAAAATGCCACGATACGCGGTGGCATCTCTAAGATTAAGTGGCCGCACAGCGAAATAGAGAAGCTTCGAAATGGCGAAGAGCCTAGAGATGTAGAATTTGCAGACGGGTGGGAATATGGCGATCTAAGCGCGTCGTTCGCTGAAAGCGAGGTCATAATTCAAGAATCTTTTGTTACAGCTGGCACCCCGCACCACTGCCTTGAACCTCGGAGCAGCATGGCTTATTGGCAAAACGGTAAATGCTTTTTTTATGCATCCACTCAAAGCCAGAGCGCCGTTGTCGAGCCCCTTGCAGATCTGCTTGGCATAGAACCCGAGAATGTTTGCATGATTTCTGAAAATACTGGAGGAGGCTTCGGTTCTAAGGGCCGCGTGTATCCTACAATGGCTATTACCGGGAGGTTTGCTCAACTTCTTAATCGACCCGTGCAACTGCGTATTACGAGAGAAGAAGAATACTACCTAGGAGTAGGACGACCCGGAATGCAGGGATGGGTAAAAACAGGAGTTCGGGCAGATGGAACAGTTGCAGCCGTTGATGTGATTATTATAAGCGACGGGGGGCCAACCGGCCGAAACAGTGCCTCGTCCTCAGCACAACATATCTCGGTAGTGTATACCCCGACGGCAATGAGACTAAGAAATATCCCTGTATTTACCAATACGGCTCCGAGAGGCGCGCAAAGAGGGCCGGGGCAAAATGAAATGTCGGCCGCCATTGCCCCAATTATGGATAAAGCAGCCCGCCAACTCGGTATGGATCGCGCTCAATTTAGACGGGTAAATGCTCCTCACAGCGAGTCACCGGTTTACGAATCACAAGGGCCGATTACTTCGGCTTTTATGGCCGAGGCGATAGATATCGCATCCAACATGTTCAACTGGACTGAGAGAGAGGCAGCGCCGCGTCAGCGGAATGGCTCAAAAGTTCGCGGGCTTGGAATTGGTCTCGGATACCATTCGGCCGGCGGCAGCGGGTATGATGGGCTAGTCAGAATAACCCCTGATGGACGAATTCATCTTCATAGTGGTGTCGGCAACCTGGGAACCTATTCTTATGCAGGCACCGCCCGAGCGGCCGCCGAAGTACTGAAGTGTCGCTGGGACAGCTGCGAGATAGTGAGGGGAAGTACAGATCAACACTTGCCCCACGCTTCGACCCAAGGCGGGTCAAATACTATTTTTACCCACACGCGCACAAATTGGGTGGCGGCCGAGGATGCAGTATTAAAACTCAAACGAATTGCCGCCATTGAATTTGGGGGGGATGCGGACGAGTATGAAATCAGTAACGAAAGAGTTTTTAAAACTACCGCCCCCAGCGAAGGGTTCAGTTATGCGGAAGCCGCCGCTAAAGCAATTGAATTAGGGGGAGCATTCAGCGGGCAGGATTATCCTAGTGATATACACCCTATTACTCAGCGAGCAGTCCAAGGCATAGCTGGCACAGGGCTAATAGGAGTTGCAAAAGACAATTTACCCAAGCGGGGCATCGCTCCAGGGTTAATGATTAGTATGGCAGAAGTCGAGATAGACCTCGAAACCGGAAAGCATGAGGTTTTGGATTACGTCGGTATAGCGGATTGTGGAACTGTTATTCATCCCCAGGGCTTAGCGCAGCAAATCAATGGCGGTGCGGTATGGGGCTTTGGCATGGCCTCATCAGAGAGGCACGTGTACGATCCCCAAAATGCATTACCGGCAAACACTGGGCTCTACCAAGCAAAACTCCCTACAATTATGGACGTGCCGATCGAGATGAAAAGTGGTGCGGTGGATATCGCTGACCCCTACAACCCAGCTGGAGGCAGGGGCGTTGGCGAGCCCTCTCAGGGAAGCGCGGTAGCCGCTATTACTTCAGCGATTGCAGATGCACTTGGTCACTCTTTTAATCGAGTCCCGGTGACCCCGGACATGATAGTAAATTTCGCTAACAAGAAAGACCAAGAATCGGCCTTACTTGCTATCAACACGTTCTAACGGTTAACTTTGTGTTTTAGATAAAGGCCGACATTTTCGACCTTTATCTAAACGAGGCACCATTCCCTCATTCGATCTGACGGAAGGATTTTTCCGGATAGCTATATTTTGGAACACAAGCCATACGAAAAAGGATAGTATTAGACCCATACATTGCATGGAGAATCGTCATGGACTATGGATTGCTTTACTGGCACTGGATTGTGTTCGGCATAGTCCTAATGCTCTCGGAAATTTTTTTAGGATCTTTCTTTATTTTTTGGTTTGGTGCCGCTGCCGTGGTCGTAGGATTACTCATCCTTCCACTCCCCGACATGTCATTGACCGCGCAATTGTTGATCTGGGCAATATCATCTGGAGCATTTGCCCTAGCTTGGTTTAAATTGATCAAACCATTAAATACCGACAAAACTAAGGCTGGCTTATCGCAAGAAGCATTATTAGGGGAAATCGGGCAGGTACTCCTTGCGCCTAACGGCGAAAAGCGCGGGAAGTTAAGGTTTCCAGCACCAGTACTGGGTTCAGATGAATGGCTAATTATCTCTCACGAAGCTCTTGATATAGGCGACAGAGTCAGCGTGATTGAGCTGTCTGGCAATGCGTTAATCGTGAAGAAGGCTTAATGCCCCGATGATACGGGAAGGAGAATAACGATGGAACCAGGTATAATTTTAGCTGTAGCCATATTCGTTTTTTTATTGGTTACAGTTGCGCAAGGGGTTCGGCAAGTACCACAAGGTTTTAAATGGGTCGTTCAAAGGTTAGGCAAATATAGCTCTACCCTAACCCCTGGTTTGAATTTTATCATCCCTTATATTGACGCTGTCGCCTTTAAGGTAACGACCAAGGACATCGTGCTTGATATCCCATCGCAAGAGGTCATCACGAGAGACAATGCTGTAATAATTACCAACGCAGTTGCCTACATCAATATCGTGTCACCAGAAAAAGCTGTCTACGGGGTCGAAGATTATGTGATTGCAATCCAAACTTTAGTTCAGACCTCATTACGCTCGATAGTTGGCGAGATGAACCTTGATGACGCGCTGTCTTCTCGAGACCATATTAAGGCAAAGTTGAAGGCCGCCATATCAGATGATATTTCTGATTGGGGGATCACGCTTAAAACCGTAGAAATACAAGACATCAATCCATCTGCGACTATGCAACAGGCCATGGAGGAACAAGCAGCGGCAGAGCGTGCTCGACGCGCAACCGTTACGAGGGCTGACGGTGATAAGCAGGCCGCAATCTTGAAGGCAGACGGAGAGTTGGAAGCATCCAAACGCGAGGCTGAAGCACAGATCATTCTCGCTGATGCGAGCAAACAGGCGATCACCAAGGTAACCGAGGCTGTTGGAGAAAAAGAATTACCGGTTATTTATTTACTTGGCGAGAAGTACATTTCTTCTCTTCAGCAGCTTTCCGAGTCAGGGAACTCTAAATTTGTGGTCTTACCCGCTGACATTCCAGCCGCGCTGCGGGGGATGCTGGGCAAAAAATAAGTGCCCCAAAAAGAGATACCAATAGAATTCTGGATTTTCTCTTCGCCTTAAAAACCCAAAGTTTGATCCTTAAAGCATTTTAAGCCAATCTTACGTGAGTTAAACTTACCTGATGGAAAAATCAGCTAACGATACCACCCCAATCGGAAACGCAAATAATGTGGACGACAGATCTTTTGCTCAACGCGCCTTGTCTGGAGATTATGGGCTTGCACTCACATACTGGCTCTTATTTTTCCTTGGATGTGGAGTCTATTTTATATTTGGTAGTCGAGCCGTAGATTCTGAGAGCTGGATGTCTTACCTCGTAATAGCTAGTTGTCAGTTAGGTTATACCGCACTCCTTCTCACTCTAATAAAAGGAGCGTATAAGGGTCCTCAACTTTGGAAAGTGATGTCGCGTACTTCCTCAATATTCACGATAATCAATATACTGACTGGCATTTCGACTCTTGGGTTCAT
>JAQWOJ010000036.1 GCA_029245905.1 Gammaproteobacteria bacterium | reverse complement strand
CGGAGGCGAAAATATATTCGGAGATTTACCGCAACTAGCACCAAAGATTGACCAAGAATCAGTTCTCATAAGAAATCCGAAAGTCATAGTAGCAAGCGGCTCGAATACTGAAAGACCTCAGTGGCTTGATGAATGGAAGCTCTGGCCTCAACTTACTGCAGTAGCAGAAGAAAACTTACACTTCATTATTCCTGAACTTCTTCAACGGCATACCCCAAGAGCATTGCTAGGAACCAGACAGATGTGCGAGTACATTGATCAAGCTAGAAAAGCTATTTAGCTTACATGTTCAGCGTGTCGGATGCTCAGCTGCGTTATGAAATATTAGACTAGCACTAGAGATCTCGTCAGCGACACTAATCTTAATACGACTGAAGGAAGCAAAGGGTATATGAAGGGGAAAGCTTTTGTTGAAAGGCATACCTAAAATATTTGGTAAGACAACTCTTAATACGCCCCCGTGAGTTACTACTAGAATGTGACTATCATCGATTTCTTGAGAAAGTAGATCATAGGCTTGGAGTATGCGGCCTTTAAAAGTTAAGTAATTCTCACCATTTGGGGGAGCAAGCGCAGAAAGATCTTTTCTAAATGCTTTAAATTGATCGGCAGCTTCTATCCGCCACTCACTCATTGGCATCCCGTCCCAATCACCATAATCTATTTCTTGCCAATCGGAGTTCACGTCCGGTTCTAATTCTATTTCCTCTGCGACTCGCCGAGCAAAATCAGAACATCGTTTTAAAGGAGAAGTGATTATCTTAGTCCAACTAGGAGTTAGCTCGCTCGAGATAAAGTCGTCGGAGAAGTTTGTTGCTGCCCGCATTTGCGACCAGCCCAGCTCGGTCAGTTCAGGGTCTATGCGGCCTCTTAAAATATCGCCACCATGAGGTTCGCCATGTCGAATAAAATCTACTAGGATAGTTTTTGAAGAGTAAGGCATACAACATTTTTCATTTTTTTGCCGCTTATCATCAAGCTTTTTTACTTTTGCCGCTAGATAATTTCAATAAAGAGAATTTTTCTTAATCTTGACTACCGGTAAACCTTCACCTAAAAATGAAATCTTCAAACGTCTCTCCTTAACGCGGCGAAACGCTTTCCAAAGAGCCAATCAACCGGTTAAAATCATCAGCGCTTGGATGCATAGGGCTGACATTCCACCAGCTATAGCGTCGTCTAACATGACTCCTAAACCACCCTTCAGTCGCTTATCTATATAATTGATTGGCCAAGGTTTAAAGATGTCCAACAATCTAAATATTAAAAAGCCTAATAGCGCCCAATTCCAACCTATGGGAGCCATGAACATTGTGATCCAGTATCCCACAAACTCATCAAAAACAATTCCGCCATGATCATGTGCGCCGAGATAGTCAGAAGTTTTTGAACAGACCCATATACCAAGAAAAAACGCGACTACCACTACTAAGGCATACGTCCATATAGGGAAATTAGCTAAAAGAAAATAGAAAGGCACAGCGACCATGGTGCCTATTGTCCCAGGCGCTTTTGGCGACAACCCAGAACCAAACCCGAATGCCAGGCAGTAAACAGGATTCTTAAGAATTTCCGCGGACCTAGTCTTCATTCGAAACTATTCTTATTAAAATGAAGGTAAGGGTGATCAACCAAGAAATTAGTCTCAGAAACTGAAACGAGTTGAACCTCACTTCCCTTAATTATTTCACCGATACGAGTAATGCGAGTACCTGACCGCAGAGCTTCTTGCTCAAACTTCGCGCAATTCTCTGGTGATACAGTAACACACAGCTCGTAATCATCTCCTCCATATAGTGCTGCACGATAAAGATTTTCAGTCGTTAGGCAACTACTAGCCTCCTTAGAAACAGGCATGCGTCCGATTTCAACGCGCGCACCGACTTTGCTGGCTCGCAATATATGAGACAAATCCCCTTGCAAGCCATCTGAAATATCAATTGCACTATTTATATATTCCTTGCATCGCAGTGCAAAATTGATCCTAGGCTTTGGCTCGTAATAAGCTTTTACTAAAAAATCCCGATAGTTTTTGGGGGGATGATCGTCAATCAACTTAAATGAGTCACCGATGTGGGATGGCCCTCCAACACAAAGCAGACCTGCCGCCGCGGCGCCCAGTGTACCCGTCACATAAATAGTGTCTCCGACTTTTGCCTTATCACGGCGTAGTGACTCTCCAAAACGATTAGTTCCATGAACCTGAATGGCGATCGTCAGTGGGCCTTGGCTCACGTCTCCTCCCACTAGCGCTATCCCATATTCCTTGGCCATTTTACCAAGCGCCAAACTAAATTTGCCAAGCCATTTTTCAGACGCATCCGGTAAAATCAGCCCAAGTGTAAAGCAGAATGGTTTCGCCGCCATAGCGGCAAGGTCACTCAAATTTACTGCCAACGCTTTCTTGGCGACAAGCCCAGCGTCAGCATTTACAGGAAAGTGCACCCCCTCGACAAGGACGTCAGTCGAAATAGCTAAATTTTGTCCGTCAGGCACTGATATCAAAGCGGCATCGTCACCAATGCCTAACTCAATATGTTCATTTTCCTGATTTAAATCAGGAGTCTCGAAATATTTCTTTATTATGTCAAACTCGGATTGACTCATCGCGTGACAATCATCTGGAAAGGAAATATCTAAACTAGGCTCTCGCCTCTAATTCAACTGACCGAAGTGTCTTAACGAGCTTATCTAAGACTCCATTTACATATTTATGACTGTCAGTTGCGCCAAACACCTTCGCCAGTTCGATGCATTCATTAATTACTACTTTATAAGGAATATCGATCCTGTTAATAAATTCGAAAACGCCCATATACAGTAACGCTTTTTCGACCAAATCAAGGCTATCTATATCTCGATCCAATACCGGAACCAAGCAAAGATCAATCGATTTTTGCTGAAAAGGTATGTTAGTGAACACCTGATCGAAATATTCCCAATCAATTTTACCCGTATTTTGTTCATGGAACTGCGCAGCAATTTCTTTGGGTGGGTTTCTAGTCATTAACCATTGATACAGTGCTTGCATTACAAGACGCCGCGCTCTTCGCCGCTGCGCCAGCGGTAATTTTTTAGGAGGATCAAAGCGTTTCTTAAGTGGCGCCTTAGTGTTTCTTGGTGGCACCTAACTCTCCAACTGACGAGTTAAGCTTAACATCTCTATTGCAGCGAGAGCTGCTTCTTCTCCTTTATTGCCGGCTTTAGTACCAGCTCTTTCTATAGCTTGTTCGATAGTATCAACAGTCAGGACGCCAAATGCAATTGGTAACCCACTATTCAATCCGACTTGACTTAAGCCCTTGATGCATTCCCCTGCCACATATTCAAAATGTGGCGTTCCCCCGCGAATAACAGCCCCAAGCGCCACAATCGCATCATAGTTACCAGAGTCTGCCATTTTTTTTGCTATCAAAGGCAGCTCGTAAGCTCCTGGCGCTTTTACCAGTGAAATATCTCTATCCTGAACACCATGTTTCCTCAATGCGTCAAGAGCTCCATCCAAAAGCCGATCCACTATAAAGCTATTGAATCTAGCGACCAAAATTCCATACCTCGCGGACCCGTTTGTATAATTACCCTCGATCGTTTTTAGTAAACTCATAATTTTTCCCAGTTCAGTAATTTTCCAATTATTACCGCAAACTTTTTTCGTTAAATTGTACAAATTCAATCACTTCTAGATCAAATCCTGAAATAGCATTTAATCGCGCTGGATAATTCAACAGCCGCATTTTACCTACTCCTAAATCTCGCAAAATTTGTGAGCCGGTACCAATCGTTAAATCATTTCCTGCCCTATCTGCTGTATCGGTCTCCATCCCCGTCTTAAGGGCGGACTCAAAATTCTGCTCAAGAGATTTCCCATAGTCTTCGCCGGAAAGTAAAACCGCAACTCCTTTCCCTTCTTTTCCGATCTTTTCCAGCGCTCCACTAAATGACCAGCTGGTCCTGCTCTCGTTGTAAGTTTCGCAAATATCGCGAAGAGTATTGGGAATATGAACGCGGACCAGCGTCGGCTCATCAGCGCTAATTTCTCCTTTCACAAAAGCAAGATGCAGACTTCCACTAATAGAGTCCTGATAAGTACAAACGGTAAATAAGCCATAGGCAGTGCGGAGCATATGCGTATCTGTACGAGACACAGTTCTTTCATTCGCTATTCTATAGTGAATCAAATCGACAATAGTGCCAATCTTTATACCATGTTTTTTAGCAAATAATTCCAGGTCCTCTCGCCTAGCCATAGAGCCGTCTTCTTTCATTATCTCGACTATCGCTGCGGATGACTGGTAACCCGCCAATCGAGCGAGATCGCAGCCTGCCTCAGTATGCCCGGCTCTCCGCAAAACGCCTCCCGGCTGCGCCATAATTGGAAAGATGTGCCCTGGCTGAACAATATCTTGAGGTTCACTATCACGCCCAACGGCTACTTGGATCGTCCGAGCCCTGTCACCGGCAGAAATTCCTGTTGTCACTCCACTCGCGGCTTCAATCGACACAGTAAAGTTAGTGTTATAGGGAGTATTATTGTCGTTTACCATCAGGGGCAAATTAAGATGCTCACATCTTTCCTTTGTCAAAGTAAGGCAGATTAATCCGCGGGCATTCGTTGCCATAAAGTTGATATCTTCAGCACGAACTCGCTCCGCGGCAATTATCAAATCACCCTCGTTTTCTCTATCTTCATCATCCATTAATATCACCATCTTCCCCTGGCGAATATCATCGATAATTTCTTCTATTGAGTTCAATTCCATAATTTGATCTTTCGAGGGTCAGTCATAACCGTTCATTTTTAAAAAATTTAAGTCGACGCCTGTGTTTTTTTTAACATCTTGCCTTTCAAAAAGCCTTTCCAGATACCTAGCAATTAAGTCAACCTCTATATTAACAGAGCGACCGACTTTATAATCTTCAACCACCGTTTCCGTCTGCGTATGCGGTATCACATTTACAGCAAATTCCTCTCCGCCAACTTCGTTAACAGTCAGACTTGTTCCATCAACACAAATTGATCCTTTGACTGCAATGAAACGGCACAGAGAAGAAGGCACCTTAAAAGAAATCTTTAAGCTTTTACTATCGGGCTCAATAGCAGTCACCTTTCCAACTCCATCAACATGACCCGAAACAATGTGACCCCCAAATCGATCAGTGGCAAGCATAGCTTTTTCAAGGTTTACTCGGTCACCAATTGAAAGCTCGCCAAGGGCGGTAGCACGTATAGTTTCGTTAGACACATCTGCCGAAAATCCATTACTAGATTTTGATACCACGGTAAGACAACACCCGCTCACAGCAATACTGTCACCGAGGCTCACGTCAGAAAAATTGAGAGCGCCCGCACCTATTTCAAATCGCCATTCCCCTTCAATTTGGGTCGTCTTCTGTAAAGTTCCGACAGCCTCAATAATGCCTGTGAACATTTCTATTTCTCTTAACTTGTTAGTGTTACCTTGATGTCCGGGCCAATCTGTTTTACTTCTTTTACTTTAAATTGCAAACCGTCATCCATCCGATTTAACCCTATTATTTCAGTTAACGGCCGAGCATCTCTTCCCAGTATTTTCGGGGCAATGTAGACGATCAGCTCATCGACCAAATTTTCATTTATAAAGCTAGTGCTAAGGGTCGAACCCGCCTCCACCAGCACATCGTTACAACCAAATGAAGCAGACAAACATTCTAGCATATTTCTAAGGCCCACTCTTTCCTGAAAACATTCTGCCCTAATATGCTCCACATTATTCCCCGATTTATCCGACTTTTCGGGCCCTAGAAGAGAAAATATTTTTACTTTCCCTGAATTACAAATTATTCGAGAGGTATCTGGTGTCCTTTTTTTTGAATCCAGTATTATGCGTAATGGTTTATGTAAAAAAGATATTTTATTATTTTCTAGTTTGCGTCTATCAAGACCAAGCTCACTGGTCCTCACCGTTAATTGAGGATCATCCGCGAGAACTGTATTTATACCTGTAACTATAGCGCTACTCTTAGCTCTATATTTTTGCACATCACATCGAGCCTCTGAACTAGTAATCCACTTACTCTTTCCATTCGCCAAACCTGTTCTTCCATCTAAGCTCATGGCTAATTTAAGCCTCACAAAAGGTATCCCAAAAGTATGACGCTTAAAATAACCCGGGTTTATCTTCTTTGCTAGATCGTCGAAATCCGTTAAGTGAAAAACATTAATATTGGCCCTTTCTAAATCGACTATACCTTGCCCGTTAACCCTCTTATCCGGATCAACACTCGCAATTACAACGCTCGCAACTCCCGCCGCTATAAGAGCTTGACTGCACGGGCCAGTTTTCCCAGTATGAGCACAAGGCTCCAAAGTAACGAAAGCTACAGCCGATTGTGCTCGAGTGCCAGCTCGGTTTAGCGCTTCAACTTCGGCGTGATTCTGACCTGGACTTGAATGCCAACCCTCACCCACTATGTCGTTATCTTTAACGATGACGCAACCAACACGAGGATTAGGCGAAGTATTGAAAACATTCTCAGCCAGCTGCAAAGCCCTTTGCATATAAACGCCCCAACCATCAAAGGTGCCATTTAATTGGTGCGATGTAAGAGTCTTCATAGTGAAATTGTCACTCTTAAGCTTTCAGAGGAGGAACTAGATCGGCATAATTTTTTCTTGCTAAATTAAGTTCACGCGGCCCTAATTCTAGCAGAAAAGATTTTTTAAGGGTGGACTGAGTTCGGATTACCTTTTGCTAATTTGTCAATTTCTTCTCTGAATTCATTAAGGTCCTTAAAGCTTCGATAAACTGACGCAAATCTCACGAAAGCCACTTCATCTAATATTCTCAACTCCTTCATCACTTCTTCGCCCAAATTTCGAGATTGAATTTCTCTTTCCCCGGTAGAGCGAAGACGAGCCTTAATACGATGAACCGCTTCCTCAACCTTTTCTATGCTGACCGGTCTTTTTTCCAAGGCCTTTGAGAATCCAGCAAGTAACTTATCTTCATTAAATGGCTCTCGAATTCCACCTTGCTTTATGATGCGAGGCATTACAAGTTCTGCAGTCTCGTAAGTCGTATATCTCTCTCCGCAACTCAAGCATTCACGCCGCCTTCTGACCTGGTTTCCTTCCGAGACCAACCTGGAATCAATCACTTTGGTGTCTACGGCCTTACAAAAAGGACAATGCATATTAACCCTTTAAAATTTAATGGTTAGCCTTATTGATTATTCCGCCTACCGATAAACCGGAAAACGCGAACAAAGCTCCATCACTTTAGATTTTATCTCAGCGGCTTTTGCTTGATTCGTAATATCGTCGAGCAAATCACACATCCAAGAAGTCAATAAGGTCGCTTCGTTACCCTCAAAGCCTCGCGTGGTTATGGCTGGAGAACCAATCCTCAAACCGCTAGTCACGAAAGGAGTATTGGGATCATTCGGGACGGCATTCTTATTAACCGTGATATTTGCCCTTCCTAAAGCCGCATCAGCATCTTTTCCAGTTAAACCCTGTTTAATGAGACTTAAAAGAAACAAATGATTATCCGTGCCATTAGAAACAACATCAAATCCCCGATCAATAAAACCGCTAGCCATAGACCTTGCATTTTCCACGGTTTGCTTTTGATAAGTTATGAAATCACCACTCATGGCCTCTTTAAAACAGATAGCCTTCGCCGCAATTACATGCATCAACGGTCCGCCTTGGCTTTCTGGAAATACTGCAAAGTTTAGCTTTTTCTCAAGTTCTGGATTAGATTTTGCTAGAATAATACCACCCCGTGGACCACGCAAAGTTTTGTGGGTTGTCGACGTAGTTACGTCCGCAATACCAACTGGACTAGGATAGACTCCAGCCGCTATCAACCCCGAAACATGCGCCATATCTACTAAGAAATAAGCGCCTACATTATCAGCGATATCCCTAAATTTCTGCCAATCTAAAACCCGTGAATACGCTGAAAATCCAGCAACTATTAATTTAGGCCTATGCCTCTCCGCAAGATCGCTAACTTCGTCGTAATCTATCTCTCCGGTTTCATTATTCAACCCGTATTGAACAGAGTTATATATTCGTCCCGAAAAACTTACGTTTGCTCCGTGAGTTAGGTGACCCCCATCGGCAAGGCTCATCCCCAGTAATGTATCTCCCGGCTCCATTAAGGCCATATAAGCTGACGCATTTGCTTGAGACCCCGAGTGCGGTTGAACATTCGCGTAGTCTGCCTTATAGAGCTCTTTAACCCGCGTAATCGCCAATTCTTCAACGACGTCAACATTGTCACAGCCGCCGTAATATCTTTTTGCCGGATATCCCTCAGCATATTTATTTGTCAAAACTGAGCCCTGAGCCTCCATTACGAAAGGACTCGTATGGTTTTCCGATGCAATCAACTCGATATGCTCTTCTTGGCGTGTTTTTTCTGCTTCGATAGCTGCGCTAATTTCAGGATCAAATTCCGATAGGCTGATACCGCTCTTGAACATTCATTACTCCAATAGGCGAACTAAAATTTGAGAGCCAGTATTCTACCCGATGGCCGCCTAATGAGCATCAATATATTAGTTCTCAGTTATTTTTTTTAAACAAACGATATCTTGCTTGTGACATAATATTACTCTTGCAGTTATTAAACTATTGGAAAAAAAATGTCGCAGTTCGTTTACACAATGCAAAAAGTAGGCAAAGTAGTGCCTCCAAAAAGAGAAATTCTAAAGGACATTTCTCTTTCATTTTTCCCAGGAGCAAAAATAGGAGTGCTGGGTCTAAATGGGGCAGGAAAATCCACATTATTAAGAATAATGGCAGGAATAGATACAGAAATTAACGGAGACGCTCGCGCTCAGCCCGGCATAAAAATTGGCTACCTACCTCAAGAGCCAGAATTAGACGAAGACAAAGATGTTCGCGGAAATGTTCAAGAGGGCATAAAGGAAATTATCGATCTGCTTGAAGAATTTAACTCAATAAGTGAAAAATTTGCCGAACCAATGGACGAGAATGAAATGAACGTTTTGCTGGAAAAACAAGGCGTTCTGCAAAATGACATAGACGCTGTTGATGGCTGGCAAATCGAGAGAACCCTAGAAGTAGCCGCAAATGCACTCCGGCTACCGAAATGGGAGGAAAACGTAAACCACCTCTCTGGTGGAGAGAAAAGACGGATAGCACTTTGCCGATTATTACTTTCCAAGCCCGACATGTTGTTATTGGACGAACCCACTAATCACTTGGACGCTGAGAGTGTCGCTTGGCTTGAGAGATTCCTTCATGAATATTCAGGCACAGTAGTCGCAATAACTCATGATCGTTATTTCTTAGATAATGCCGCAGGCTGGATACTTGAACTTGACAGAGGATACGGCATCCCTTACGAGGGCAACTATACTGCTTGGCTTGAAACTAAAGAAAAAAGACTCGCTTCTGAAAAAAAACAGGAAGCAGCTCACGAAAAAACAATTAAATCAGAGTTGGAATGGGTTCGTGCTAACCCCAAGGGGAGACAGTCTAAGAGCAAAGCCAGAATTGCTCGATTCGAAGAGCTAAATTCACAAGATTTCCAAAAGCGGAATGAAACCTCTGAACTGTACATCCCACCTGGATCTAGGCTGGGAGATAAAGTTTTAGAAGTAAAAAACCTTTGCAAGGGGTTTGGAGATAAATCCTTGATCGACAACCTTAGCTTTTCTATCACTAAGGGTAGCATCGTAGGCATCATCGGTGGTAACGGAGCCGGGAAAACTACTTTTCTTAGGATGCTTGTGTCCGCCGAAAAACCTGATTCTGGTTCGCTAGACTTGGGAGAGACTGTTGACCTCGCTTATGTAGATCAAAGCAGAGATGAACTAAGTGGTGAAAAAACAGTGTGGCAAGAAATTTCTGATGAACAAGACAATTTGCAGATTGGTAATTACGAAATCTCCTCTCGAGCATACGCCAGCCGCTTTAATTTTAAGGGTAGAGACCAACAGAAATTTGTCAAAGACTTGTCTGGAGGAGAAAGGAACCGTTTGCATATGGCCAAGCTTCTAAAAAGAGGAGGCAATGTATTACTCTTGGATGAGCCCACCAACGACTTAGATGTAGAGACACTGAGAGCGCTAGAGGAAGGACTACTTGCCTTCCCAGGCTCTGTAATCGTGGTTTCTCACGACCGTTGGTTTCTCGACCGAATTTGTACGCATATTCTAGCGTTCGAGGGTGAGAGCAACGTGGTATTTCATGAGGGAAATTATTCAGATTACGAAGTCGAAAGAAAAAAGAGGCTTGGAGACTCTGCACGGCCAACAAGAATCAAATACAAAAGACTAAACTAAAGACCCAGCTCGCTCCTTAGTTTTGCTAAACGCTCCTTTGTGAGTCCTTTACTAGTTGGATTGCTCACTCTTTCTTTCAATGCGACCGGCGGCGTTACCATCAGGTCCTGACCAGTCATTACTTTTTTTACCACCTGCATGTAATTAAATTCAAACAAGGGAAACGTCGTCCTCTCAGGTTCATTAGCTAACAAAAACCAGCCAGTCGCTTTCCCTGCAAGGTAAACAGCCTCATGGCTCCAGTCATGGGAAGCTTTCGGCGACGACGCACCACAAACCTCTGCGTATGCGGCTCTTACCGATGGCAGCCCAAAAAGCTCATAACCCTTCTCACATTCCATTAGAAATGCCGCTATAGACGGCAAATACTCTCGGCTTTTAATCAGCTTCTTGCCCGCTGCGACTATATGCGAAGGGGAATATTCTTCCACATTGCTCAACCAATATTTCTTAGCAATGGTTAACGATTCAAGATCAGCAAAAGCTTTATGAAATTGGTTGTGGTAAGCAAACTCGAATTCTGCAAATACCTGATTGATGGCATCAACATGGTCCATCCCCCTTTCACTAACGCGCAAGTCGGAGCTGTCCAGTGCTTTATTACTCCGCCCAACTTCGGTCGGCAATCTGTTGGAATCTTTCTCTAATTTTTTGCTGGCTTGATCCAACAATCGATTGATTTTCTGCATAAGAGGTTTTTGATGATCCAAGTTGTTTTAACTGTTTAGCCCAATTTTGTTTTACGTATTGCAGGAATACCGTATTCCAGGACGACTTGACTTGTTGACTGTCCTTCCAATACATCACGAATTCAGGAACCCGACCACGTGCAAAGGTTAAGTCTATCTCAGCTAATTCTAAAATCTCATAACAATCGATGCTTGGCTCCCATCCTTCCGGAATCGGTTTTGGAGTATCGTCAAATTCAAAAGATGCAGAGAATTTTGCCCACTGTCGACGGATATGTTCGATAAATTTAGTATTCCAAGCACCATGGACCACGCCCCTCTCTTGCCAGTATAAAACAAACTCAGGAATAGCATCTTCAATGAAGCTACGACTGATCCCAGAATTTATAAGAATCCCCGAGGCATCAATACTGGGCGACCACTCAGCCGACATTGAGCTCATCAACTCATGCGCCCCCCGTCGAGTTTGCTCTTCACGCCATTGTCTTATCACATGCTTATAAAATGCATTACCCCAGGAAAATCGGGACTGCCCTCTTTCACGCCAATAATTTACGAACTCAGGGACTAGCCTGCGCACGAAATCTTCGGGAACAGCGTGTTGCTTACAAAGACGAATCCAATTGTCGTCCGGCTCCCATTCCGCAGATATCATAGACGCAGAACCTAGGTTGCTCGTCCTAGCTTTGACTATGGGCGTTCGGTGAGCGCTAGTAAAGTCCTTACTCTTAGCATCGTTGATCGTAATAACCAATTCATCTTTAACTTCGCTGTCGGTTATGTCTAAGATGCCCAAAACTTCTAAACTATTTCTTATTCGCTGAATATCATCTGCTGACCAAAAAGGAAGAGCAGACTCGATTTCATGAGCCGGGATCTTAAGCGTATTAGCCTGTAATTCTTGGAAATCTTTCTTTCGGCCACTATGAGCAAGAAAATCTGCCAAGGCCTGCAACATAATAGCTTCTTCTAATCCAATAGTAGCAGCCAACATTGGCGAAATTAACAGGGGTCGTTCTGGAATCAATGATGAGCTCATCAGTTTTTATCTAAAGCGTTATTGAAAAAGAAGTGTAAACTGGACTGCAATCTTATCACAGGGTTAAATGGGAACACACAAAAGTAATCCACTGATTCATGCGATCTTTGGCATTATTATTTGTCTCTACTTTATACAAAAGTTATTCACAGTGTATTCACAATTAATTAAAAAAATCGCAGAAATTGAGGCCCTTCCTAGCAGTTATGTGAGCGATGCCCTCGAATATTTTTTGCCCTTAACGAAATTTATCGCCAAGAAAATAACGCGAGCAGAAACCCCCCTTGTTTTAGGAATTAGCGGGGCACAAGGAACTGGAAAAACAACGCTGAGTTACTTACTAAGTCAACTGCTGATAAAGCAGCAATTCAAAATAGCGAGATTTTCTCTAGATGATTTTTATTTAACGAGAAATGAAAGAAGTCTTCTAGCTTCAGAACAACACCATCTGCTTTGCACTCGAGGTGTGCCGGGAACTCATGACACGAGCATGTTGCTCGCAAAACTGACCGGGTTGTTAAATCAAACAGAAAATCAAAAGATCGAAATCCCTAAATTTGATAAAGCTAACGACGAACGAGCGCCAAAGAGCGATTGGTCGACCGTGAAGGGATCTGTTGATGCGATCCTTATCGAGGGTTGGTTCGTTGGTGCGACGCCGTTTGATGCAAAGTCATTAAGGAAACCTATCAATGAGCTTGAAAAAATAGAAGATATAACTCGTGAATGGCGGACCTTTATAAACAAAAAACTTTCAGGCGATTACCAGGAAATCTTTAGCCAAATTAACTTTTTAGTATTATTACAAGCGCCATCGTTCAGCCATATTTATGACTGGCGGAAGCTACAAGAGGAAAAACTGCGCAAGCGAACCGCGAACGCTCACGCGTTAATGGATAACGATCAACTTTTTCGGTTCATTCAGCACTACCAACGATTGACTGAGCACTGCCTCTCAACTTTACCAGAACGAGCGGATGTCGTCTTTTCACTTGGCCCAGACCATCGAATAGCCGGATGTTCAGGTCTAACTTAGATTTGCTCCACAGGGCTTGGATCTTCTTGCGGGTTCCTCATAAATAAAGGCTGTATCCACACCCTGACGATCAATCCGATTAAAACAATAGCCAATCCCTGTCGCCAGAGCGGAAAGCTTGATCCATGTTCCGCCATCGATAACTGCAAGGGCCAAGCAAACAATTGATAGAGTTCATTAAGAAATAATCCGCAAACAATAGCAGACCCAATAACCCCAACTAAATAAGCGACCAAAGAACGAATTCCTAATTGTTCTTTAATAACACCCATCGTTGCAATATTCGTAGCCGGCCCAGTCAACATAAAAACGAGAGCAGCGCCTGGGGAAAGTCCAGCAAAAAGAAGCCCTGCAGCAACCGGAGTTGAAGCTGTAGCGCAGATGTACATCGGCAATCCCACAACTACCATTATAACCATAGCAGCCAAACCGTCTCCCCACTGCAAAAAGAAAGATTGAGGAACCACAGCAGTAATCACAGTGGCCGCAACTAAACCAATAACCAACCATTTAGCTGTATCTGAAATCATTTTCCCATAGCCATACCTAACCGCACCTACCAATCGCTCTCTAAGTGACAGCTTTGCCGTTTCCTTTTGATTCTCTGAACAACACTTTACAGAGCTAGCATTTTCTTGATTTGCAATGACCTCTTCAGTATCAAATCGATTTACCAGAACTCCAGCTACTACGGCACTGATGAGGGCCCCCATGGGTCTCATAATCGCAAAAATTGGTCCCAGCACCGCATAGGAAAAAGAAATAGAATCAACGCCAGTCTCTGGAGTAGCTACTAGAAATGAAGAAGTCGCGCCTTTAGAAGCCCCTGCTTTGCGAATTGCCAGCGCGGCCGGAATCACACCGCATGAACATAACGGCAGGGGAGCTCCAATGAGCGCTCCCTTAGCGATTGAAGCAAAGCCTGGCTCAGCCAATTGCTTCTCTACCCAACTACTGGGTATTACTTGACGGATAACTCCCGCGAGCAAGTAGCCCGCTAGAAGCCATGGAGCACTTTCAATAACGAGACTCCAAAAGATATTAAGTAAATTCATTAAGCTCTACCCCTAACAGCTTGGCTATTCGAAGCGTCAAGGGCTTCCATGATGGAGCAATGGTAAGCATTTTCAGGCCCACCACTGCAACTATTTAACAAAATTTGAAGAGTTTTTTGCATTGACCTTAACTCTGTTATTTTCTCACTAACGTCTTTGAGTTTTCGTTGCGTTATCTCGGTTACATCTTGACAAGTATGATTTGTCTTATCCACTCTTATCGAGAGCAAAGCCGCAACGTCAGCGATAGAAAATCCGATCCTGCGCGCAGTCCTAACGAATTCTGCTTGGCGGACATCTGACTCGTTATAGCAGCGATAACCGACTTCACTTCTCTGACTCGCGTTAATCAAGCCATTTTTCTCGTAATAACGGATCGTATGGGCCGTTAGACCAGTTTTTGAAGCCAACTCACCAATTTTCAGCATTTAGCGTCTCCATAATGAATACTCCGCGGATCATGCTTACGCAGTATAAGCTTAGAGTAAACTCTAAGGTCAACTATTTTAAGAGTCGCAAAGTGCTTTTGAAATCCAGTTGCCTATATCTTTAATCTCTTCCGGGCAAACCGCATGCTCCATGGAATACCCAAAATAGCCAACCTCAAACCCCAATTCCTCCAGTAAAGACAGGCTTTGCATTCCTAGTGACTCTGGAACCACGGAATCTAGAGAGCCATGACAAAGCATGATAGGAATTGACCGATGGATCGGGTTTATTTGAATTGTCTTAGCAGTCGCAAAGTAGGTGGAAAGAGCCATAATGCCGGCTAATGGCTCAGGGTAAGTAAGCGCAGCCTCAAAAGACACGGCACCACCTTGCGAAAACCCAGCAACAATGATTTTGTCACTTGAAATTCCGCGAGCGATCTCCCTATCTACTAAGTCATGTACCCACTTAGCCGACTTACAGAGTTGCTCGATGTCGACATGACGATCAACATCCATTTGTTTTATATCGTACCAAGCAGGCATTACGGCTCCGTTGTTAATCGTCACCGGGATAGCGGGCGCATGCGGGAAAACAAAACGAACACCAAAATCAAGCGACAAATCTAGCTGAGAAACTATCGGCGCAAAATCATTCCCATCAGCACCAAGCCCATGCAACCAAATGACAGACGCCCTTATATCTTTCCCAATGGGAAACTCTTTCTCAACGGTTGGTAGTATTTCCATATATATCCTGCCGTAAATAAAACCCAAACGATGGATCTAGTGAAGCAACAAATTATCTACAAATCAATTAACTTTTGCAGGAAAATTTATTGACAGCCAATTCCTGATTGCACTGGAGCACCACAGTGATTTACCATCCGTTATATGAGAATTGTCCTACAAATTCTGTTACTAGCGTCTGTAATGACACCAAGGTTTGTTACCTCACAAACACTCCCCGAAATACCGTCCCTGGCTGGCTCTTGGGAGGGACCTCTCGTGATTGGGCGTGATAGCAGCAAC
>JAQWOJ010000035.1 GCA_029245905.1 Gammaproteobacteria bacterium | reverse complement strand
AATAGATTATTATGGGGGATTTCGACCCGGTGATAACCTCTTCGGCACAAGCCTAATTGCACTAAAGGCAAGCACTGGTGAGAGGGCATGGCATTTCCAAACAGTCCATCATGATATATGGAACTATGACAATCCAATGGCACCAGTCCTGCTTGACCTCGATGTACCAGGCCAGGGTGAAGTGCCAGCGGTCATGCAAGTAACAAAGCAAAGTTTTGTTTATGCTTTTAATCGTCTCACTGGTGAGCCAATTTGGCCCATTATCGAAAGGCCAGTACCACAATCAACCGTCCCCGGAGAGGTGCTCTCTGAAACTCAACCATTCCCAACAAAACCGGCTCCTTTCGATATTCAAGGTGTCTCTGTCAATGACCTGATCGATTGGACTCCTGAGATTCGCCAACAGGCAATCAACGCGTTTGCAGACTATCAGATGGGGCCTTTATTTAACCCTCCGATTCAGAGAGGTAACGAATCTGGCAAGAGAGCAGCGATGTTCTGCCCAGGGGGGGGCGGTGGAGCCAATATCACCTCGCCCTCAGTAGCCGATCCTACAACAGGTTATCTATTCGTTTCATCACAATCCCGCTGTAGTCCAATTATATTAGTCCCAGGAGAGGAAGCGGATTTGCAGTATGAATTACCAACAGGCACTACATTTGCGCAGTATGCTAGCGGACCAGGTGCCGGTGCGCCGCGCCACCCCCAAGACATCCCGCTTTTCAAGCCTCCTTTTAGTCGAATCACTGCCATTGATATGAATACTGGTGAACACGCCTGGGTAATACCAACAGGTGAAACCCCTGACCGTGTTCAAGAAGTGATCAATGAGAATAATCTTGATATTCCAAATACTGGGGCGGGGGCTCTTGTGCCAATGGTAGTAACACCGAGTATGTTGGTTTATGCTGGCACTAAGGGCGATGGCTCCCCAATGCTCTATGCTATCGATAAGACCTCAGGAGAAACAATTAGCTCCATAGAAGTGCCTGAACGAAGCCGGTATGGAATGAGCTCATGGACGCATGAAGGGCACCAATATATCATGCTTCAAACCGGCCCTAAGCTTACCGCTATAGCAATGCCAGCAGCGAAGCCGGCCGAAGCAGGTTATCACTAAGCCGCAGATAACCCCGACCATATTAGCATGGTCGGGGTTACAGCTTACGAGCACCATCTAGAATCATCAATCGTTAAATCTGGGAAGATGACCGTCCAGTTGTCAATGCAACTCCCAAGAGGATGGTAACGCCTCCCAGAAACATAGACGCCGTTAGAGTCTCACCAAGAAGCAGGCTGCCCCAAAAAATAGAGAAAAGTGGGATCAAGTATGTAGTCGTAATCGCCCTCTGGGAACCTATCTTCCCAATTAATCTGTAGAATAAAACATAACCAAACCCCGTACATACTATTCCCAGGGATAAAACACTTAACCAAATAACTCCCTCTGGAATAACATCTGGCCTACTGATGATGGCCAATGGCAGTAAGATAATGCTCGAAAAAAAAAGGCTGCCTGTTGTTATTGTGATTCCGGAAACCCCCTGCAGTTTATATGCAGCTAAGTTGATAGCAATTCCATAAAGAATAGACGCGAATAAAGCCGAAGGTATTGCTAAATCACTAGTAATTCCTGTTTCATCTCTTGATTCAGACATGAGTATGGCGACACCAAGAAGACCCAGTGCCAGTCCCGCAAAACCGGGTTGGGATAGACGTTGCCGAAAGTATAAAAATCCAACCATGGCTGTAAAGATCGGTACTGTAGCGTTCATTATAGAAAGTAAACCTGCTCCCATATTGACCGCAGAGTAAGCAAAGAAACAAAACGGTATAGCCATATTTAGTAAGCCAACTAGCAGTATCATTTTCCAGTGTAATTGAAATTCTTGATACTTCCCCATGACCAAAAATACCGGCAGTAGCACGAGTAGACCGCTCAAGACGCGCATTTCTATTAAAAAAATAGGGCCGAAAGCGGGTGAAGCAATTCTCAGGAACAAAAAAGATGAACCCCATATTGCGGATAGAAGTAGTAATTCACAAAAATTTCTTAAATTCATTCGAGGTTAAGCTTTGGGAGAAAATTCAAAAAAAACCCGCTCACTCTATCGCGACCGGGTTATATTCTGGATCGAAGTGTGTTGGTCTAATTTTCTTCTGACGCTATCGAATCTTCATTGAAATCAACTTCTTTTTTCAATGGTCGGTCAACAAGCTCAACATAAGCCATGGTAGCCTTATCTCCAGCCCGTTCACCGCATTTAAGAATACGGATATATCCTCCTGGCCGCTCTAAGTATCGAGGACCTAACTCAGAGAATAGCTTGCCAACAGTTTCTTTGCTTCTAGTTCGATTAAAAGCAAGTCTGCGGTTTGCTACCGAATCCTTTTTAGCAAGAGTAATTAGTGGCTCTGCCACTGAACGCAGCTGCTTAGCTTTGACCAACGTAGTTTTAATGATCTCATGTTCAACTAATGACGTAGTCATGTTCCGAAACATAGCAGATCGGTGTGAACTATTCCGATTAAGTTGTCGACCACTGTGTCTATGACGCATAAATTTTTACCTTAATTTTTCTAAGCAGCACGCTCGTCGGATTTTAGGCTCGACGGCGGCCAATTTTCTAGGCGTATACCTAAAGAAAGACCCCGAGTAGCTAATACATCTTTAATTTCTGTAAGAGATTTTTTACCGAGATTAGGAGTCTTTAAAAGCTCAACTTCCGTTCGTTGAATCAGATCTCCTATGTAATATATATCTTCCGCTTTTAGACAATTTGCAGATCGTACTGTTAGCTCCAAGTCATCAACCGGGCGAAGCAGAACAGGGTCAATTTCATCTTCAAGTTCTTCAGGCTCCACTATAATTTCACTTTGAAGGTCGACAAATACACTAAGCTGGTGCTGCAAAATGGTCGCTGCACGACGGATCGCTTCTTCTGGCTCAATGGTACCATTCGTTTCCAAATCGATAATTAACTTATCAAGGTCAGTTCTTTGCTCAACCCTAGCATTCTCAACAGCATAAGACGCCCTTGAGACCGGACTATAAGAGGCATCTAACAAAAGCTTTCCAACCGATCGGGTCTCGTCATCCACATCAACCCTAGTATCAGCCGGAGAATAACCTCTACCCTTACGTACCGTGAGCCGCATATTAAGCTCGCCATTATCGTTAAGATTAGCGATAACGTGATCCGGGTTCATAATTTCTACGTCATGGTCCTCAGATATATCACCAGCAGTAACAACACCCGAGCCCTTTTTGGCGACCGTTAATACAGCCTCGTCTTTATTATTAAGCACGATCGCGACACCTTTAAGATTTAAAAGAATTTCTATAACGTCTTCTCCGACGCCTTCAATCGTGCTGTATTCATGAACTACCCCATCTATCTCGACCTCTTCAATCGCAAACCCAGGCATAGAAGACAAAAGGATGCGTCGTAAGGCATTTCCTAAAGTATGCCCGAAACCACGCTCGAGAGGTTCTAGGACCACTTTAGAGTGACAATTCTCGAGCTCGTCGACCTGAATCACTTGTGGCGTTAGAAAATCTGATAATGATATTTGCATGTAATCTACCTTTTATAAAAGTTTTCTCTACTTAGAATATAGCTCAACGATTAAATTTTCGTTAATTTCAGGTGGAAGATCTGTCCGGTCTGGCTTACGAGTAAATTCTCCTTCCATTTTTGAAGAATTAACTAATATCCAATCAATTTCAGAGCGTTGCCCTGACAGTTCCAACGCGGATTTAATCCTTAATTGCTCTTTAGATTTCTGTCTTACAGATACAACATCCCCGGCATTTACTTGATAGGATGGAATATTAACTATTTCACCATTCACGCAAATTGATTTATGCGAGACAAGCTGGCGTGATTCAGCACGCGTCGAACCAAAGCCCATGCGGTAAACAACATTATCGAGACGGCATTCCAGTAGCTGAAGCAGGTTTTCCCCTGTCGCCCCTTTTAATCTCGCGGCTTCCTTATAGTAACCTCGGAACTGTTTTTCAAGCACGCCATAGATGCGTCTAACTTTTTGTTTCTCGCGAAGTTGAACTCCGTAATCAGATAAACGACCTCTTCTCTGACCATGCTGGCCAGGTATGGTCTCCGCTTTACATTTGCTATCGATAGGTCTGATCCCACTCTTCAAGAAAAGATCAGTCCCTTCACGACGAGACAACTTACACTTAGGGCCTAAATATCGGGCCATAATTATTCTCCTGGATTACACGCGACGCTTTTTAGGCGGCCGGCAACCATTATGTGGAATTGGAGTAACATCAGTGATATTACTTACCTTTAGTCCGCAGGTGTTAAGCGCACGAACCGCGGATTCGCGCCCTGGGCCAGGCCCATTAACTTTTACATCAAGATTTTTTAACCCATAAAGCTCTATAGCTTGCTTCCCGGCTTTTTCCGCCGCTACTTGCGCAGCAAAGGGCGTACTCTTCCTAGATCCTCTAAATCCTGAACCGCCAGCAGTTGCCCAAGAGAGCGCGTTACCTTGTCTATCAGTAATAGTGATTATAGTGTTATTAAAAGAAGCATGTATAAAGGCAATGCCATCTATCACGGCATTACGAGTTTTCTTCTTTACTGTTTGTGTAGCCATGTAATTACCTTATAATTTCATTCTTTGTAACTAAATCTAAAAACTAACTTTCTAAAATTTACCGAACAAATCAATTACCACCGATTAATTTTTTCCAACCCTTACTTTCTGATCGGCTTTTTAGGTCCCTTCCGAGTTCGCGCATTGGTTTTTGTTCTTTGTCCTCTAACAGGCAAAGACCGTCTATGGCGTATCCCCCGATTACATCCTAAGTCCATGAGCCGTTTAATATTCATAGACACTTCACGGCGAAGGTCTCCTTCCGTCGGAAGCTTCGCTATTTCTGCGCGAATATTGTCTAATTCTTCAGTCGTAAGATCTGACACCTTCGCTGACGGTTTTACACCTAGCGAATCGCAAATATCTTTTGCGATGGTGGGGCCAATGCCATATACGTAGCGCAATGAAATTACCACGTGTTTATCGTCTGGTATGTTAACGCCGGCAATACGTGCCATAGAATTACTCCAATTTAGTTTTAGCTTTTAGCCTTGACGTTGTTTATGTCGAGGTTCTGCGCTACAAATAACTCTCACCGAACCATTACGTCTAATAACCTTACAATTGCGACAAATTTTTTTTACTGAAGTTCTTACTTTCATTGTTTACCTCTCTAGCTTTCACTAGATTCCGCTTCTACCGTAATTACCGAGCTTTGACTTTTTCATTAACGAATCATATTGATGAGACATTAAATGAGACTGTACCTGAGACCAAAAGTCCATGGTGACTACCACAGAAATAAGCAAAGCAGTTCCTCCTAAATTAAACGGGACATTAGCCATCATTTGCATAAAATTAGGTAGCAAACAAACTAAAGTAATATAGACCGCACCGAACATTGTGAGACGCGTTATTACTCCATCAATATATTTCGCAGTATGCTCTCCGGGACGAATGCCAGGAATAAATGCACCAGATCGTTTCAAATTTTCTGCAACGTCCCTAGGGTTAAAGACAAGCGCCGTGTAAAAGAAGCAGAAAAATATAATCATTGCGCTAAATATAATAATATACAGTGGTTGACCCGGACCAATTAATAACGCTAAGTCCTGCAGCCATTCTGCTCCTTCTGATTGCCCAAACCATTGGCCCAGCGAAGCTGGAAAAAGCAAAATACTACTAGCAAAGATTGCAGGTATTACACCTGCCATATTAATTTTCAATGGCAGGTGACTCGCCTGCGCTTGATACATTTTTCGTCCTTGCTGTCGCTTCGCATAATTCACTGTTATACGGCGTTGAGCGCGCTCTACATAAACAATCCCAGCGACCACTCCAACAGCTATCAAAGCGACAACGAGCAGCAGCACCCCGCTTATTTGGCCTTCATATGCTTGAGTTAGAGACGAGCCCACGGCGGCCGGAAATAGGGCAACGATACCCGCAAAAATTAGCATCGATATTCCGTTACCTATCCCTTTCTCTGTAATCTGTTCACCTAACCACATCAGGAACATTGCTCCTGTAACTAGCGATATTATTGCCGTTAAATTAAAGGCTAACCCGGGGTTATAGGCTATCGGCGCTAAAAGACCCACTGTCATTCCCGTCCCTTGAACTGTGGCTAAAGCTAAAGCTCCATAACGAGTGTATTGGGTAATCTTACGACGTCCCGATTCTCCCTCTTTTTTTAATTGATCAAGCTGAGGATTTACAGCCGTTAAAAGCTGCATAATAATAGACGCTGAAATGTAAGGCATAATTCCCAATGCAACGATACTCATGCGTTCTAGAGCGCCACCCGAAAACATATTGAACAAACCGGCAAACGTGCCTTCATTTTGATCAAAAAAAGCTTGTAACTGCAAAGGGTCTATTCCCGGCACCGGGATATGCGTTCCAACTCTATAAACAAAGATAGCAAACAAAAGGAATAGTAGCCGGGACTTCAGCTCACCAAGTCCAGCGCCTATATTCTCAGGATTTATATTTGGTTTGTTTGCCATCTTTATCTTTATCTTATTTCTGAAATGAAAATTTAAGTGAAATTTCTCTTTATTCTTTATTTACCATCTTCTTTATCAGTGGAATTATCAGAAGCCTTAGTCGTTATTTTTTTTGCTTCCTTTAACTCATTGGTATCTTTTTTCACAAGCTTCTTCTTCTCAGGAGCCTCTAACTCAATGACTTTCCCTCCTGATTTTTCAATCGCGTCTTTAGCGCCTTTAGAAACACCTATACCCTTGGTAGTTAGCTTCCTAGTCACTTCCCCAGAAAGCATAACCTTAACCTTTTTTATATTAGTCGTTATAACTCCAGCCTTGCGAAGACTCTCCAGAGATACGGTATCTCCTACAATCTTATTTAGTTCTGAAGTTCGAACTTCCGCAGTAATAGAGCTAATTCGAGAACTGAAACCATACTTGGGCAAGCGCATTTGCAAAGGCATTTGACCTCCTTCAAAGCCAGGCTTGACGGTGCCACCACTCCTAGACTTTTGGCCTTTATGACCTGTCCCGCAAGTTTTACCCCATCCACTACCTATACCGCGACCAACACGCTTTTTACTCTTAGTGCTTCCTGGAGCGGGACTCAAATTATTTAGTTGCACCCTATCTCTCCCCTTCGATGGCTAGCATATAGTTAATTTTGTTTATCATCCCTCGGACTGCCGGAGTATCTTCAACCTCGACGGATTGACGCATACGGCGCAAACCTAATCCCTTTAAGCACAACCTATGCTTCGGTAATGTTCCTATAGGACTTCTAACCAATGTAACCTTAACCGTCTTCTTCTTTGCCATGACTTTTTACTTTATTTAAATGTGTCTTATTTAATCTTCAGCTTTGTAGAACAGATTATCCTAGCACTTCTTCAATCGCCTTCCCGCGTTTCGCAGCGATGTCCTCCGGGGAGCGCATTTCTCTCAACCCTTTAAAAGTAGCGTTAACCACATTAATTGGGTTCGTTGACCCGTAGCACTTCGCCAACACGTTCTGTACTCCGGCTAATTCTAATATTGCTCTCATCGCGCCACCTGCGATGACACCAGTACCCTCGGAGGCTGGCTGCATGTATACCTTAGACGCTCCGTGCCGCGACTTAATAGGATACTGCAACGTATTGCCATCAAGGTTGACGGTAATCATATTACGCCTCGCGCTTTCCATTGCTTTTTGAATCGCCAAGGGAACCTCGCGTGCCTTACCACGCCCAAACCCAACTCGCCCTTTCCCATCACCTACACCACACAGAGCAGTAAATCCGAAGATACGACCACCTTTAACCACTTTAGCCACACGATTGACTTGGATTAATTTTTCTTGCATGCCCTCTTCGTTCTTATCGGGCTGATCTTTAAATGCCATAACTTAAGTCCTTAAAATTCCAAACCGCCTTTACGAGCCGCTTCGGCCAAGGCTTTCACGCGGCCGTGATACGCGTAACCAGCTCTATCAAAGGCAACTCTCTCTATGCCTTTATTTTTTGCTCTTTCCGCAATTAATGTGCCGATGTTGCCAGCCGCGTTAATATTTCCAGTCGCCTCTTTTTTGTTTTCTTTTTCAACAGTAGAGGCACTAGCAAGAACGTTGCTGCCATTCGCAGAAATTATCTGCGCGTAAATGTGGCGAGGTGACCGATAAACACATAAGCGATTCATTCTCAATTCACTAATCTTTGCTCTTGTTCGTTTAGCTCTTCGTAAACGAGCTAGCTTTTTAGCGCTCATATTCAAATCCTTATTTTTTCTTAGCTTCTTTTCGGTATACGCGCTCATCCGAATAACGAATTCCCTTGCCTTTATAAGGCTCCGGCGGTCGAAAATCACGCAATTCAGCAGCAACTTGCCCTACTACTTGCTTATCTGCGCCAGTAATAACGATCTCTGTTTGTGAAGGTGTTTCGACAGTTACTCCATCTGGAAGCTTATAATCAATTGGATGAGAGTAACCCACCGTTAAGTTAATCGATTTACCTGACGCCTTAGCCCGGTAGCCAACACCTTGAAGCTCTAATTTCTTTTGGAAACCTTCGCTAACGCCTAAAATCATGTTGTTAATTAAAGAACGAAAGGTCCCCGCTAAAGCTCCCGCTTGGCGAGAATCATCTTTTGCCGATACTTTTAATTCTTCACCATCTTGCGCAACACTAACCAAAGAGTGTAAAGATAGATTTAAATTACCTTTGCTACCTTTAACCGATACCTCAGTTTCACTCAAAGAGGTCTCAACACCTTTTGGTATTAATACTGGCGCATTTGCTATTCTAGACATCGTTTCTACTCTAATTCGGTTATTGCTGTTAGAAAACTGTACATAAAATTTCGCCACCAATTCCAGCAGCTTTTGCCTGCTTTTCTGTCATCAACCCTTGATTAGTCGTTAATATCGAGATCCCCAAACCCGCTCGATTTTTAGGAAGATCTTCCTTTCCCTTGTAGTTACGAAGGCCAGGGCGGCTAACGCGCTTAATTTCTTCGATGACAGATTTGCCTTCGTAATACTTCAGGTCCAAACTAATTATTGGTTTTCCTTGCTGCTCATTAACGGCGTAGCCATCTATGTAGCCTTCTTGTTCTAAAACCTTACTTAGCGCAATCTTAATTTTCGAAGACGGGCAACTAACAACCGGCATCTTTGCCATTTGCGCATTACGGATACGCGTTAAAAAATCTGCGATAGGATCTGACATGCTCATTTTTTTGCTCCGTTTACCAACTCGCTTTCGTAAGACCAGGTATGTCTCCACGCATAGCTGCTTCTCGCAACTTATTTCTACATAGTCCAAACTTTCGATAAACACCGTGAGGTCGACCGGTTACGCGACATCGCCTTTGTTGTCGGCATGGACTTGCATCTCGAGGCAACTTTTGAAGCTTAACTTGCGCCGCCCATTTGTCGTCCTCAGAAGCACGTGTATCTTTGATAATTGCGCGCAATGCAGATCGCTTCTCAGCAAACTTGGCTACTGTTTTAGCACGTTTTTCTTCTCTTGCTATCATCGAGGTTTTAGCCATACTAAGTTTCCTCTTTATTTTCTTGACTAGAGTCTTCGCTCGACTCTTTCACGACAGAATCTGTAGGTTTTGTAGATTTAGTTGCCTTCTCTGGTAAGGGCTCTTTTGAGCCAGAAACTGGAGTTGTGCTCCTAAACGGGAAACGCAATGCAGACAACAATGCCCGACCTTCATCATCATTTCGGGCAGTGGTCGTAATGGTAATATCTAATCCTCGGAGAGTATCAATTTTATCGTAATCAATTTCTGGGAATATTATTTGCTCATTAACTCCCATCGCGAAATTTCCTCGCCCGTCAAAAGATTTAGGGTTTAAACCCCGAAAATCCCTAATACGCGGAATAGCTATATCAACAAGCCTCTCTAAAAATTCATACATCCGCTCACCGCGCAACGTAACCTTACAACCGATGGGCCAACCTTCTCGAATCTTAAACCCAGCGATACTTTGACGTGCTTTAGTAACCACAACCGATTGACCACTAATTAACGAAAGATCACTCGTTGCGTTCTCCAATATCTTTTTATCCGCTACCGCTTCACCAAGCCCCATATTAAGGACAACTTTAGTGATTTTTGGGACACGCATAACATTTCCGAATCCTAATTGCTCGGATAAGGCAGATATTACTTCTTTTTGATAATATTCTTTCAATTGAGCCATGACCGTCTCTTACTCTATAACCTGCCCATTGGATTTAAAAATTCGCTTCCTACTACCGTCTTCGCTTACTTGAATCGCAATCCGATCCGCCGCATTCGTCTCTGGGTTAAAAATAGCTATATTCGAAATGTGAATCGCTGATTCTTTTTCAATAATTCCCCCGGGCTGCCCTGCGTTTGGGTTAGGCTTGGTATGTTTCTTCACCATATTTATCCCGCCCACGAAAACCCTATCTCCAGCAATTTGAGAAATTGTACCTCGCTTACCTTTATCCTTACCCGTTACCACGATGACTTCGTCATCACGCTTTAACTTATTCATTTCTACTTTTCTCTCAATTAGATTCCGTATTCCTGTTCGCGCTTTTTTAGAGAACTTCAGGAGCCAAAGAAATTATTCGCATAAATTTTTCATTACGCAATTCTCGTGTAACGGGTCCAAACACACGAGTTCCAATTGGCGCTTCCTGACTATTCAGCAATATAGCAGCATTATCGTCAAATTTTATTAATGATCCATCTCCGCGACGGACACCTTTTTTTGTTCTCACCACCAAGGCCGTCAGTACTTGACCTTTCTTAACTTTCCCCCTAGGGATAGCTTCTTTAACAGTAACTTTTATCACATCACCTATGCGAGCATATCTTCTGTGCGAACCACCGAGCACTTTTATGCACATCACTCGCCGGGCGCCACTATTATCCGCGACATCTAAGTACGACTGCACCTGAATCATCAATCCACTCCATTTTGTATTCAAAAAAATACAAAATCTAATATCTAATTAAACCTGCGTTGTTCGTCCATCCACTGAAACTAAAGACCAACTCTTAGTTTTAGAAATAGGTCGGACTTCCTTGATAGTTACCTCATCCCCCAAAAAACATTCATTTTTTGAGTCATGCGCATGGAGTTTAGTTGACCGCTTTATAATCTTGCCATAAACGGGATGTTTAACCCTACGCTCGACAAGCACAACAATAGACTTATCCATTTTATTGCTAATCACTTTACCAGTAACAGTACGCGCCTTTTCACTCTGATCTGACTGATTTTCGACTTTAGACATGATCATGCCTCACTCTTAACTTTTCTAACTTCAGACGTTTGTTTTTCAGTAATAATAGTTTTTACGCGGGCAATGTCTTTACGCACCGCCTTCACAAGATGAATTTGTCCTAATTGGCCGGCACTATTTTGCATTCGATAATTAAACTGATCCTTGTATAAACTCTGCAAATGCTCTTCCAGATCCTCTACCGACTTATCTTTAAGATCTTCTTTATTCATCACATTAATGTCCGTTTTACAAAAACTGTCTCAAAAGGCAGCTTAGCGGAAGCTAATAAAAAAGCTTCCCTAGCCAGCTCCTCATCTACACCCTCAATTTCAAACATGACTCTCCCAGGCTGAATTTGCGCAACCCAATACTCAACGGAACCTTTTCCTTTACCTTGCCTAACTTCTAAAGGTTTTTGCGTGATGGGCTTATCTGGAAATACTCGAATCCATATTTTACCGCCACGCTTCACCCTCCGGGTCATAGCACGACGTGCCGCCTCGATTTGCCGCGCAGTTAAACGTCCGCGAGACACCGCTTTTAAACCGTACTCCCCAAAATCTACCTTACTACCGCGCTGAGCTAGGCCCCTATTGCGGCCTTTCATCATCTTGCGAAACTTTGTACGCTTAGGTTGTAACACGCCTATATCCCTCTATTCTCTTCTACGCTCAATTAGCCGGCTGTTTCTGCTTTGGAACAATTGCTTCTTCTAAATCCAAAATTTCACCTTTGAATATCCATACTTTTACACCAATAATTCCATAAGTAGTTGTTGCTTCGGAAGTGGCGTAATCTATATCCGCCCGAAGGGTATGCAAAGGAACACGACCCTCCCTATACCATTCAGATCGAGCGATTTCCGCCCCACCAAGACGTCCTCCTACTTGAACCTTAATCCCGCCTGCTCCTTGTCGCATGGCGTTTTGCACGGCACGTTTCATAGCCCTACGAAACATTACCCTCCGCTCAAGTTGCTGCGCAACGCTATTAGCCACCAACTGAGCATCCAAATCCGGTTTACGTATTTCCTCAATATTGATTTGTACCGGGACCCCCATTTTCTTGGTAAGAATTCCACGAAGCTTTTCGACATCTTCCCCTTTTTTCCCAATTACAATCCCTGGTCGTGCCGTGTAAACTGTAACTTTCGCAGTTTGAGCGGGTCGTTCTATATCCACTCTTGAGACAGATGCATTAGCCAAGCGCTTTTTCACAAAATCCCGGACTTGCATATCCACTAATAAGTGATCCGCATACTGTCGTCCCTCCGCATACCAAACAGAGGTATGTTTCTTCACTATCCCAAGACGAATACCAGTTGGATGTACTTTTTGACCCATCCGAATCTCCTAACTATCGACGACCGTAATTGTTATGTGACAGGAACGCTTTAAAATTCTGTCAGCGCGACCTTTAGCACGTGGCATAATGCGTTTCATTGTCATCCCTTCATCAACAAAAATCGTTGATATTTTTAGCTCATCCACATCTGCCCCTTCATTGTGCTCAGCGTTAGCAATTGCAGAATCCAAGACCTTTTTTATTATAGCTGCGCCTTTCTTAGTACTGTAAGTAAGAAGCTCCAATGCCTCTTCAACCCCTTTGCCTCGAACTTGATCTGCAACAAGTCTTGCCTTTTGAGCTGAAAGGCGTGCACCCTTTAATTTTGCTTGAACTTCCATAACTACCTCTAACGAGCCTTTTTATCAGCAGAATGGCCTCGATAGGTTCGAGTCTGAGAAAATTCTCCCAGCTTGTGGCCAACCATATCTTCTGTCACAAATACTGGCACGTGCTGCCTACCGTTATGAACAGCTATAGTTAACCCTAGCATTTCTGGAGACACCATAGATCTTCTCGACCAAGTTTTAATTGGCCTTTTATCTTAAGTTTCAGCGGCGACCTGCACTTTCTTCAACAAGTGAAGATCAATAAACGGACCTTTTTTTAATGAGCGTGGCACAACTTATAACCTCTATCACTTGCCGCTATTTGCGACTGGCATTTCTACGACGAACTATCATATTGTCAGTTCGCTTGTTTGTTCGAGTTTTGTATCCCTTTGCAGGAGTACCCCAAGGTGAAACCGGGTGACGACCACCAGAAGTCCTTCCCTCTCCACCACCATGGGGATGGTCGACCGGATTCATGGCAACACCACGAACCGTTGGACGCACCCCTCGCCATCTTTTGGCTCCGGCTTTCCCCAATGATCTTAATGAATGCTCTGAGTTTGATACCTCTCCAAGAGTCGCCCTGCAACCACTCAGTAATTTCCGCATCTCACCAGAACGCAATCTCAAAGTGGCGTAGTCTCCTTCACGAGCGACCAATTGTAGAGATGTACCCGCGCTCCGAGCAATTTGAGCACCTTTCCCAGGCTTCATCTCTACACAATGCACCGTGCTCCCTAGAGGGATATTACGCAAAGGCAAACTATTACCGACCTTGATAGGCGCATGTTCGCCGGATTGCAATAGATCTCCTTTTGAAATTTTTGATGGGGCGATTATGTAACGACGCTCGCCGTCTGCATAAAGCAATAGTGCAATATTCGCCGACCTATTGGGATCATATTCAAGTCGTTCAACCTTCGCCTCAATTCCATCCTTATTCCTGCGGAAGTCAACAACACGGTATTTTTGCTTGTGACCACCGCCTTGATGGCGTCGTGTTATACGTCCTTTGTTGTTGCGCCCACCTGACTTAGATTTAGGTGAGGTTAGCGGCGCATAAGGCTCTCCCTTATGTAAATCAGGGTGCACAACCTTAACAACGAATCGTCGCCCAGGTGATGTAGGTTTACACTTAACTACCGGCATAATCCAAACCTCTATTAAAGCTAACCAATATCTGCAAATTCAATTTCTTGACCTTCTTCAAGTCTTACGTAAACTTTTTTCCAATTGGGACGTCGTCGGGTTTTCCCAGAAGCATTTCGCTTTGTTTTACCTTTGACGTTAAGCACCTGCACATCCACCACAGCAACACTAAATAATTCCTCTACCGCTGCCTTAATTTCAGGCTTCGTCGCATCATTAGTCACTTTAAAAGTGTACTGATTATTCAACTCCCCAATAAGAGCAGATTTTTCAGACACATGCGGCGCCAAAATTATGCTGTAATATTACTATTTGACAAGTTCTTGCACTTTTTTTGTGATATCTGTG
>JAQWOJ010000027.1 GCA_029245905.1 Gammaproteobacteria bacterium | reverse complement strand
CAGCAGGAATATTCATGCCGACGATATTTCCATCCTGGATCGCATTCGACGTTGGTCCATAGCCCATGTAGGCAAGATTAAATTTTTCTTCATAATCAATACCTAGCGTGTCTAGAATAAATCTGCCAGTCTGTTCTGCTCCCGAGTTTCGGGCTCCTAAAACATATCGTTGTCCATCTAGTCTGTTTAGATCGGACATGTTTTTCTGCTCAGTGAGTTCGCTTAGCAAAACGAAATGTTCGACGTTTTTCCATAATGCGCTCACGCTTCTAAGATGTGTTTGTGGCGTGCTGACAGGTCCTTCACCTGTCCAAGACCATGCTCCAAACGGGCCCTGTAAGATAGCAAATTGCGCCTGATTGTCTCTTAAGAGTTTCAAGTTTTCTAGCGAGCCTGCAGAGCTAATGGCCGTTAAAGAGATTCCTTGAGAAGTAGATAGTTGTGCGTGAGTTATAGTTGCGATTGCAACGCCAACGGGATAAAAGGTGCCGCCAGTAGTAGCCGTAGTCAGGACGTACGGTCTAGCCTGAGAAAGCTCATCACTGCATGAGGAGGCTAGGCCTGATAATAGCAGAACAATAACTATTTTTTTCATTAAAAGTCCGTCGAGGAAATATTCTTATATAGTGGGCGACTTTCTAAGTTATTTTCTGCTTTGGTCAAAATCAGGAAATCGTCTAAGCTGTTCAGATGAAACCATATTTGACTTTAAAGCACAATAAAAGCGAGGGGTCTGATTAAGGTAAGAAAGGTTTAAATATCATTGGATTTTAGGAGGTTTTGATATTTTTCTAAGATAAAAAACAAAAGTAAACAGGGAGATGTGGAATAGCTTTAAAGTTATCGTAAGCCGCTAAAACGAGGACGGTAGCCGCTTCTGAAGCGTGATTCAGTTTCCTGGTCATTATGTGTTTCTTTTAGTATTGAAATCTCATTTTGACTTAAGTCATAAGCAAGTTCTTCATACATTACTTCAAGGCTCATGATCGCTCGCATTTGCTGGCCTATTTCGCGCCTGCCGATTTGTTCAGATTGAGCTTGGAGTAAAACTAGTTGACGGGCTTGATTTTGCTGCGAGACATAATTACTCAAAACCCCAACTATTTTCTCCATACGTTCTTCATCAACGTTTAATGCTTGTATGAAGGGACCAAATTGATTTTGGAGAGACATTAGTTCATTTAGCGCGCTGGGCTCTAGTGAGGAAATTTCGGTGATTAAGTCTAACTGACTATCGGTATTTTGATTTTCCCTATCTAACTCATATTCATAGATAATCCGTTGGTGTAATGCTCTTTCTATCTCTTGATAGTCTGGTTTTTTTTGTTTCTCTGTGTATGCCGCTTGGTCAGGTTGGGCTTTTGAGGTTTTGTTCAGTCTGTCGATTTCAGCTTGCAATTTCGTGAGCTCGGTTTCTTTTGAAATACGGTCCTTAGTACCCTCTTCGACTTGATCAAGCAAGTGTTGTACATGGTTTTTATAGCCATCTAGTAAATTTTCATTAACGATATTTTGTTGATATAAAGTTACGCTTAGGCCGCCTATTAAAGCAGCTGGCAACACAAATTTTATCGCAGAGAAACTCACAGTTTTTAGTGTTCCGTTTTATCTGATTCCAGAGTGTTTTTGGTTTTGCCAGAAAGAGGAACTTCCTTATCCATCTCGTTTACGAGTGTTATCGCGCCTGACATCACGAATGCACCCATAGTGACTCCTAAAATAAGTGCTATTCGTAAAAGCATATGAATATGTATGCCGGTATAGTGCTCGCCAACTTCGGCAATAATATTGACCAATATCAAAGCGACACCAAACGAAATCCAAACAGCATTTCTCATAGGGAGCGAGCTCTTGACTTTTAAATGTTTTTACATTGATAGATTAATTTGAGAGTAGCAGTATTCCTTCGATCTTACTACTGTCATGCTGAGTGAACACAAAAACATCATCTATGGAGTCTTTATTAAGACGAGCTAAAGCGATGTCACCGTTAATGGCTATTTCTTTCAGGCCAATCGAGATGTCCGCATCATTTTCTGAAGTTGCGTCCAAATGAGGGTTGCTCAGTGAAGATATTGAATTGAGCGTATCCCGTAGATTAATTTCATAATTATCGATTTCTCTGGAGTACCCCAGCGGCCCAAGAAATTTCTGTGTTTCAGGATCTGGAGCGATGCTATTAAGAAATATTTGAACTTGGTCATCGATCATAAGCACAATATCTTCCTGGGTCAGTATGTCATCGAAATGACCCGCCCTGGTGGGAATGATTTCTTTGGTTTGATTTTCCCTAGCTTCCCCAGCTAATGCTTGAAAAGAATTCGCTAGTCGGATGACAGATGGAAATCGGAGATTGACGGTAATTTTTCTGGTCGGGCGTCTCGAAAATCGTTCCCCATTGTTTGGGTAGATGAACGCTTCGACAGCTATGCTGCCCGATAGCGCCAGCCAAATAAATACGTCGCCAACAGAAATCGGTTCCACACGCCATAACCATAGATCTTTCAAATCGTCTTCGTTTTCATCATATAAAAAAGCGGTCAAAACATTTCCTCCTGACCGAAGCACTTGTTTGGGATTCTCCAGCCCCATACCGGTGGCTGTTCCCTCAAAAAGTGTTATCTTGCCTCCTTCCCTGAGCAGCAAGTCATCAATAGCATCTCCATTTACATCCTCTAAAATTTCTTCATGTGTAATTGACAGTATCCCGGTAAGGTTGGAAAAATCTAAATTGTCGATATCAAAATCACCAAGCCGCTCCTCTATTTCACTAATGTCAATTGAATATGAAGGTTCATTTTCGAAGTATGAAGTGCTTGATCGGTCGGCAATAAAAACGTCAAAATTTTCATCAGTGCGTGAAATTAAATCTTCGAGACCATCATTATTTAGATCTCTTAATTCCATAAATGGTATTCGGACTCCTTGGCCGATTTGTCTCTCAAGATTGTTCGATTGCAGAACGGTTCTCACCCGACTATTAGATTTAATTGTGAATCCTGATTCATAACCGCCATCATTGGCTATAAATAAATTAAGGTTGCCAGCGCCAGGAATAACAAGATCTTCTTTTCCATCACCATTTATGTCGCGAGAAAAAAACAACCGATTGACACCTTTGCTTAGAAACCCAGGCAATCCTGTTTTTATTGTTTTCGGCTCTTGTATGACTTCATTCTCAGCATGCCAAGCCAATACATTCTTGCCGTTTATCAGCGCAACTATGCCGACTTTTCCGCTGTTATTGTAGTTGGTGCTTAGGTCCCAACCCACGGATGCGCTTGAGAAAGTAATCTCATCATAACCATTAACGAAATCGAATCCGTCCGCTCGGTGGAAATATACTCGCAAGACTTGGCCGATGACGATAATTAAGTCGTTAAGTTGGTCGCCGTTGAGATCCGCTAAGACTATGCGTTCGCTCTCCGCGGGCAGAACAAACTCTTGCTGTGAGAAGCTGAGCTCACTGGCTATGGTGGCGCTAGATACCAGCCAACTTCCGATTACATATAGACTTAGCTTAGTGAACTTCACGGCGAGGCTACTAGAACAGAGGTAGTAGTGCCGTGACGCAGCAAAAGATCGGGGTTACTATCATTGTTTAGTGAAAGGACCTCAAACTCAAAAACAGAACGCTGTGAAACATACTCCCAAAATGGTGTGTTCGCAATCTGAAGAGAGCTTTCGATTTTTTTCGCGGCTAAGGTTCCATTCTCGGTGATGTATAGTGCATCATTGGATCCATCTCCATCAACATCATATTTTAACGACATTTGTTCGGAAAGTCCGCGAACGTTGGCTGCTGAAAAGCTTTCTTCTAAGCGAGAACTTGGGCGATTTTGGAAAACTTGTCCTGATCCGTTTTGAGTAGGCTGATAGATTAGCTGGACTCTTTCTATGGAAGCATTCCTAATTGCATCGACAATGGGAATTGTATAATAGTTAACATTAAGAACTGATAGACTATCTGGGTTAAGATTTATGAAATCAAGCCGAACATCGTAACCGGAGAAGCGCATGATTTGATCAGGTTGGTCAAATTGGAATTCTCCGTTTCGATTTAAATAAAAACGTGCGTCCCATTGGTTGCCGTCCCCACTTAGTCGGTAAATATCTTGTAAGCCGTCGCTATTGATATCGATTATCTGAATACTGCCTCTGGTTTCTATGGGAGCTAGCCAATCTGCGATTTCATTAAATCCTGTTTCGTTTTGGTAGTGGATATTAATCTGGCCTTGCCCATTAACATTAACGTTGAGATAGACCAAATCCGGTAGTGCGTCATCGTTAAGTTTCGCGAGTATTAAGGAGGGCATCCACGATTGGTTTCTAACTAACGCTTTAGACTCGTTAGATTTTGGTTTCCAAGTTTCTACAAAACCGCTAAAGGGAGAGGGGCGTTCTGTTTTCAATTCCACTATTATCCCATCTTCTGGGTTTATCCCAATATTAGCATTGAGGCCTGATTCTTGATTGCTTCTTCCAGCAACGATACGATTCTCGGTAGTTGTTTGGATTTCTGAAAGCAGCTTAAATTCTTCATTCTCTTTCCCAAGGAATATTCCAAATTTATCTTTTCCTGGCAGGATCAGGTCAACGAATCCATCGTTGTTAATATCGCGAATATTTTCTATAAACTGCACTACTTTAAGATTCGGAAGTGATGCCGCTAGATCCCATTCCACTAACTGTTTTATATTTCCCGTATAACCCTCAATCGCTGCAGAGAGGCTATACACACCGGTGCTAGCCAGCAACAATAATTCTTTTCCAGGATCTTTGCGAAGGTCGACGAAACCAATAGCAATAATTTCAGTTTTGATCTCGATACGCTGTGGCTCTGATAAGAAACTGCCATCTGCCCTTTGACGATGGACTTTTAGTTCTCGTCCAATCAAAGGGTCGTAGTCGGAAAATATAAGATCCTTTCTACCATCACCGTCTATGTCTTCAGTGATTAGCGGGTCCCAGTTATTGTCTCGAGCAAGTTCGAACGCAGCATAATTTTCTTGGGCGTTGCTGGATGGTAACGAGTATAAAGAGATCACCGTTATCCAATATACTAGTCTAAAATTTTTGAGGTTTTTCATTGGGTCGATAATTTAGCTGTCGAAGTTATTATTCTTGAATCTCGACAAGGTCACCGTAATCACTTGTGATGCTAAAGAGTTCCAGAATGTTATGTGAGCGCTCATTTCCAGTTTGAGAATACCTATAGACCGCAAATAACCAAAAGTCAAATACTGATACGCTCTTGCTAGACAGGTTGAACGAAGAGTCGTATTGAAGTAAAGGACCGAAGTTTATACTGCTAATATTGCGTCTTGGCTCCCAGAGCTTGACTCTCCGGTTCGTGACTGCCTGACCGTCATATACGGTAAGTGTCAGTTCCTCGCCGAGCGTAAAGTCGGTATTAACTCTGCTTACTAGGTCCTGGGCAGAATTCAGCTCATGGCCATTAATTTCTATTATTCTATCGTTCGCTTTTAGGCCAGCAGATAAGAGTGGGCTATCCGGGAATATTTCGATAACGCGCGCAGTGGCGATTCTTTTTTGATCGTTAATATCCGCTAGTTCCGTTTTGTAACTGGCTCGTGTTGCTATTGGGTCGATTCTATAAAGTTCCTTGGCCGAGTCTGGTGTCGTTATTTGTCGACCGTCTAGGGTCACAGAGAAAACAGTGGTATTTCTGCGTACTCGAAATTCGTAGCTTCCAGTATAATCAATTTTTTGAATAGCTAAAATCGTATCAGGAGTATTTGTTTCCAGATTATCAATCGCCAGAATAATATCGCCGATTTGAATGCCGGCCGAATCAGCAGCCCCGTTTGCGACTATCGAGCGAACTCTTACACCCGGGAGTTGTTCCACGTTTAAAAGCGAATCGCTTTCATTAATTGCTACGTCTATCCCGAAATCAACCGTAAGGTTGGTGTAGTTTTCTTCATAAAAAGAAATATCTTCTGCGGATAGTGTGATTTCAGGGATAAGAATCGATGGTTCATAACTAACGCAGGAAGCTAAAAAACAGATTGTAACCATAAACGCCAGCGGTCTTTTAGCCGATCTCTGTCCTATTAGTATTTGCATGATAGAGCTCCTAGATGCTCTTCTTATGTATAAAAATCATGGTCAATCCTACAAAAATGATCAAGGTTGGTATTGGTATCCAAAGGTTTAATTGCAAAACGCTCTCATTTATCAACACGTCCGAATATCCTCGAACAATACGACTAACATCCTGGAGATAAGAAGCATCTATTAACGACGGCTGGAATCTAGCATAAACGTAATCGGCATAATCACCCAGCATAGTTTTGAAGATATCGATGGCTATAGTAATTCCGAGCGCGGTTGTGATTGCTTGAGTCGCGGATTGTGCGACAACCGACACAAGCAAGCCAAATGCAATCGCAGCTGGCAGAGGTAAGATTGCAAGTTGTAATCCGATGGTTATTTCTGTGAGAATTTCTTCTTCACTAATTAGTTCAAAGCCGTCCTCTATAATTGCTCCGAATTCCCATAAAAGACTGCTGGTAACGTACGTGGTAATTATAAGTAATAGAATAGAAATAAAGCCTATCAGATTAATTTGTAGGAGTTTCGCAAAGACAAGGGCAGGCTTACTTGCGCGCCGGATCAGTATGTGTCTAATCAATCCCGTATCACGGTCATAGCTAAAGCTATAAGCCGCCTGTGCTACTAGAAGCAGGCCCAGGACAGTAAGGCCTGTCTTGATTCCATCAACAAAGTGACCGTAGGCATTTAGATTCACTACGTCGTCAAAGCTCGGGTTAGACAATAGGTTGTTTCGCGTTGCGACCCCAGCCTCTGTTATCGATTCGAGCAGGGTTTGGAGAACAGAGAGTACAGCCGGAGCAAGCACAATAAGCTTGCTTGAGAAAGTGTGCCTCGCAATGAATAATTCTGATGTTAACGCTATTGCAAAGCCATTCATTCGCATCTCTCATTCGTTATCTTTTGAAACAAGTCTTTAAGTGACGGACGTTGCACTATAAGTTCGTCGACAGGCACTTCGTTTTTAACAAGAAGGCGGTTGAGTTCAGCAGAGCTCATGTCTGTCAATGACAGTGTTGTGTAACCTTGAGTATCAATTTCTAATGTCTTTATTTTAGGATGAGAATCTATAAGGTTGGCCGCGCTCGATGGACTCGCTGACCGAAGTTTAACCGTTGAACTAGCGGATGATAGTAGATTATCAATGCGGTCATTCAAACAAATTTTACCCTGATGTAAGATCGCTATATGGCTGCAGATATTTTCTAAATAAGGTAGCTGGTGACTGGAAAGAAGAAAGCTTGTTCCGTCTGTTTCATTCAATTGTTTAATTAAGGCCAACACGTCATCGACACCACCAGCGTCTAAGCCGTTGAAAGGCTCATCTAAAATAATTAGGTCCGGATTGCCTAGCAAAGCATGTGCGATAGAGGCTCGGCGTTTATTACCCAATGAAAGTTTTCGAAGTTTGAATTTTGCGAATTTTTCTATGCCGAGCAATTTTTCTACTTGTTGAGGTGTTCTAGTTGCCTCAGCCAACAACGAGGCATGCTCGAGGTTCTGACGGACCGTAAGGTTCGGATGTAAGCTCGGGCTATCAAAAATACCGACAATCTTTCCCTTCGATTGGTGTAAGTTCTGAGGAACAAAATTTAAAAGAGAAATGACGCCTGAGTTGATGCTTTGTAGTCCCAGGAGACAATTAAGGATCGTAGTTTTTCCCGATCCATTCAAGCCAACTAAGCCAAGGATAGAGCCTTTCTCCACCTCTAAATCAAGGTCCTTAAGTACCTCGAAGAATCCATAACTTTTGTTTAATCCTTTTGCGCTTAATATGAGCTCTTTGTTTTTTTTCTGCATTTTTATAGATTATCAGGTTAATCTAAAAGCTTTGTCCATGTGCACTAATTTGTCCAATCCACCAGACGCTTGCTTAACTAAAAGACCTTGAGCAACGCTAACATAAATTTGACGGGGCATATTATTCCACGAAAAGTTGTTCGACCTGAAGTTCTTCTACGGTTCCAAATCTTTCAAGTTCTTCCGTGTCGATGATGGAAAGATCTCCCACAATAGAAATTAGCTTGGGCCGATCTTTTACGTGCTCCTGTTGGAACTTAAGCAATTCGTCCAGGCTCGCCGTTTGAAGTTGCTGGAAGCGATCTCTTCTGGGGTCAGTTTCAAAGCCTAATCTCTCCCAACTTCTCACGGCGCCGATCACTTCGCGAAAATTGAGCTTTGAGGTTCGATAACGGTTTAGTAGAGAATTTACCGACTCGTCGAACCGTTCTGAAGAGGTCGGCATGTTATCAATTAGATCCAGAAAAGCAGTAAGGGCGTCAACAGTTTTGTCTGTCTGAGTGCCGATCACACCTAGCATGAGATTCTCTGAATTTTGGCGACTTCCCTGCGCATAGCGCGCTTGCGCCGAATAAGCCAGTGCCCTCGCTTCTCGCAACTCTTGGAAGACAACGCTAGACATGCCGCTCCCAAAATAATTGGTATAAATTGAGGACATGACTGAATCAGCGGGATCGTACTGTCCATCGGCGAATTCGATTCGAACTTGCGCTTGGGCAGTTTGTTGGTTTACAACCTTTAACTCAGTGTGATCGATCTCGCGGGCATTACGAAATCTATATTCTGGTGTGTCTCTCAATTCGCCGCTGATGGTGTGTTGGCGCCGCAGGACTTCAACTAACTCTTCTAGGGGCATGGATCCCGTGTAAGCAATAGTGTGCTTGAAGTTGAGTAAATCAGCGGGTAGTGAGGTTAGCTCCTCAATGTTTGTTTCCATGATTTCTTGTGTTGTTAATGCCTCTAACATCGGTGATTCATCACCATAGCGGTTATACATGTACAAGGCCTGAGCTATCGCGGGAGGTGAACTTTTTCTGTCCTCTCGCGATTTAATCAAAATCCCTTTCAACTGCTCCAGGCTTTTCGCTTCTGCGGAGGGGTTGCTGATTAAGTCCATCATTAACGCCAGAGTGTCTTCAAATTGATCGTCTAAACCGGTGATCGTAAAAGCAGAAGAATTTTCGCCCGCGCCGAATCGAAAGTCCGAGCCCATGCGGTACCATTCTTTCTGTAGCTCTTCATTACTCATAGTCTGTGTGCCGGCGATGTCTAAGAGTGCCGCAGATAGACTAAGTTTTTCGTTTTCTTCGGTGCCCACTTCTATGCCAATAGAAAGCGTGAATAAATCATTGAGGGGATTAGGTGCGTAATATAGTTCCACGCCATCGTCGAACGCTATAATTCTGTAATCATCATCGGGTTCAACGAAAGAAGGTTCAATCTCTTCGTAGTCCATTGCTAAAATATTTGCTGCGAATTGTGATTGGCGGGTCGGGTCAATCGTGACTGGGTCGATCTGGGGTTTCTCGACCGGAGGCAGAATATGTTGATCATCTTCGCGATACACTGAAACATAGTTGTCACCAAAATATTTGTTGGCAACCGCTATGACGTCATCTTTCTCAAGCATCTCCATGCGATCAATCTCAGATACGTGGTAGTCCCAATCTGAACCCTCTATGAAGGATTGTCTCATGGTGTCGACGCGCGCGGTGTTGAACTCTAGGCTAGCTTTTTCATTCTTTTTAAAATCATTAATAATGGCGGGGATAATCCAGTCATCAAATTCACCCGACTTAATCAAGGTGAGCTGATCTAAAAGGAGTTGCTCTACTTCTTGCAGGGTTTGATCTGGTTTGGGAACGCCGTAAAGATTCTGGGAACCGTAATCATTTAGGAAAAGTGGTGACGATCCTGCGTTAGAGACCAGTTGCTGCTGTGTTAGGTTCAGGTTTATTAGGCCCGCGGTGCTATTATCAAGAATCATATCAACCAAAATCAGTGCTTCTTTGTCTTCATGACCGTTTTCTGCGGTTCGAAATGCTATCGACACCTGTTCTTCACCCGGATATTGAACGGTCCTTCTTTCAGCACCCTCTAAGGAAGGCTCTTCCCAAGGTCCCACTTCTAAGATTGGGCTGGCTTCCCAATGACCAAATTTTTCACTGATCAGCTCAATAGTCTCTGTGATATCAATGTCGCCGCTAATGAAGATGCCCATATTGTTTGGTACATAATATGTATCAAAATAATTTTGAATATAAACTAGGGAAGGATTTTTTAAATGATCAACTGTTCCGATGGTAGGTTGCTGACCGTATGGGTGAACTTTGTACAAGAGCTCATCAATTGCAGTGCCTATGATGCGCCCGGCATTATCTAAAGTTCTATTTTTTTCTTCGTATACGGTTTCTAATTCTGTGTGAAATAACCTAAATACAGGATCTACGAAGCGATCTGACTCTATTTCTGCCCACTGATGCAGGCGATTAGAGGGCAGGCCTACCTTATAAACGGTTTCTTCATACCAAGTGTGTGCATTGAGTGCAGTGCCCCCCATCGTGTTATAAAGCTTATCAATTTCGTTGGGGACCGCGAAAGCTGCTGCTTGTTGAGCGACGCGATTAATGTCGCTGTAGATCTCGGCTCGACGACCTTCATCGGTTTCTGAGAAATGCTCCTCGTAAAGAGCGACGATTTCGTCGAGGTAAGGTTTTTCTGCTGCATAATCTAGCGTTCCGAGGTTTTGATTACCTTTAAATAACAAATGTTCTAGGTAATGAGCGAGCCCCGTGCCATCTGCTGGATCATGCTTGCTTCCTGCCCTGACAGCAATTTCGGCATAGAATCGAGGTTCTTCATGGTTTTCGGTTAAATAGACCTTTAGCCCATTGCTCAGCTCGAATATATGAGCATTCAGAGGGTCGTCTGGATTAGGCGCATTTATTTTTTCATAACCTCGAGGGCTGGTCGTCTCGGGTTGACTGGCTGAATTTTCAGTGATTTCCGAAGCACCATCGCACGCTACGAGTCCCAAAATAAGCGATATGGTTAGGGTGAGTCGAGCCCAATTCTTTGCAAAAGCACGAAAATTCATTTGGAAATACCTCAGTTTTTTTACCAGATTATCACGATTATATGGTTAAGCTACCCATTCGGATCACATGTTCAAGAATCTTATGCTACCCTGATTTTCATCCCGTATAAATCAATCTTCAAAGTAAAAGAAGTTAAAACATATGAAAAAATACTCCCTTGCCTCTGATGCTCGTCTATTGCTTTGTATGTTCGTCCTCTGTTGTTCTATTTTTGCGGCAGAGACAGCGAGGGATGTACCTTTTTATGATGAAACTGCGGATTTGACGACGTTGATGCAGCATAAAAATGAAAGTATGCATTTCAAATTAATCAATTCCAGATTACAGGATAAGGGTTCACTCTGGACTCCTTTTGATGACGCTCTGGCAAGCTTCACAGAACGAGACTATTTTGACTTGAAAAGTTTAATAATCGATCGGTCGGTCAACCAAATTCAAGCGGCAGTTAACGCAGGAGATCTGTCTTATGAAGAGCTAGTTATCTTTTACATCTACCGTATTAAAAGAATCGAGTCAGATAACGAGCGGTTCATTAATAGCATTATTGCTTTAAACCCTGATGCTATCGATCGAGCTCGGGACCTTGACGAAATTCGTGCTTCAACAACTCAGATACCATTAGACTCTCTTTTTGGCATTCCGATATTATTAAAGGACAACATAGGATTCTCTGGTTTGCCCACGACAGCTGGATCATTAGCCTTAGCTAATAATCGGACAAGCAATGCCTTTATCACGGAAAGGCTCCTTGAAAAGGGAGCAATAGTTCTTGGTAAGGCTAATCTCAGTGAGTGGGCATATTTTTTCTGCGGTAACTGCCCTTCAGGGTACAGTGCGCTGGGGGGGCAGACGCTAAACCCTTATGGCCGATTTCAATTCGGTACCGGTGGATCCAGTTCTGGTAGCGGCGCTTCGGTTGCGGCTAACTATAGCCTTTTGGCAGTTGGTTCTGAGACATCGGGGTCCATTCTCTCCCCCGCCAGCGCTAACTCTTTAGTGGGTTTAAAGCCAACAACGGGATCCCTAAGCAGGACTGGGGTTGTACCTGTCTCGAGTAGTCTTGATACGGTCGGCCCTATGGCACGTTCCGTTGCGGACGCCGTGGTCTTGTTTAATGCAATGGTAGGGTTCGATCAACGAGATAATGCGATGCCATTAATCAGTGGTGACATGCGACTTTTATATCGAGATATAAGCTTAGCTGATAAACGCTTTGGTGCGTTGGAAATCTACGCAGATAATAGGTCCTACCAAAATGTGCTGAACTCGCTCCAAGAAAATAATGCGGTTACAGTAAGTGTAGCGCTCGATATAGAAAGGCACGCAAGATTTACTGACTTGCTTGGCGGAGAAATGGTAAGAGACCTAAAGCGGTATCTGGAAACAAACAGCCCGGATGAGGTTGAAATTGATTCAATCAAATCCTTGCAGGATTTTAACAATAGCGATCCTGATCTCCGTATTCCCTATGGACAGTCTCTGGTTGATATGATGGTAAACATTGATTTGACCAATGAAGAGGCTGAACAATTAAGATCAGAGCTGCAGGGCTGGGGGAGGAAGGCCTTAGATCGAGTATTTGTTGAAAATAATATTGATATACTGGTTGGCGTCAACAATCATCAGGCCAGTGTAGCCGCGTTAGCGAATTATCCAGCCTTAACGATCCCGATGGGTTATGGTAAAGATGGTCAGCCCCTCGGATTAACTCTTATCGCTCCGTCTTTCCAGGAACAGCTGCTTATTGATGCTGGTATTCAACTTGAGAAACTGATTAACGCTCGCCGGGCGCCAGACAAATATCGTTAAATTCACTAATTTGGTTGGAAGGTGAGAATTACCAATAGTTTTCTGTAGTAATGTGCCCGGGCGTTCGACGGCGATGCTTTTTAAAGCCACGAACTTTAAGAACGTCACTTGAGTCTTTAACCATGGCCGGATTGCCGCAGAGCATTAAGTGAGAATGTGCTGGGTCTAGATCTACCCCAAGCTTTGTTTCCAATGTTTTGTCCGCTAGCGCTTTGGGTATTCGGCCATTTGAAGTGCCTGGAGCTCTCTCTCTGCTTACAAAGGCTTCGAAGAGGAATTGATCCTTGTGCTTTTGTCTAATTGAGTGAACGACTTCTTGATAGCGCAAATCTGCTAAGGTCCGGACCGCATGAATTAAAATAACTTTTTCAAATCGCTCCCAAGGCTCTTTGGTATTTAGTATTGAAAAAAACGGCGCCACACCTGTACCTGTACCTAGTAACCATAGGTTTTTACATTTTGGAACTTCATTAAGTACAAAGAATCCGTTGGATTGACTCTTTACCCAGACCTTATCCCCCGGGTTTAGTTTGACCAGTGCGTTAGACAGTATTCCATCTGTTGCCGTATAGAAGAAGAATTCTAATGGCCTCTGATTTGGAGAGTTTAAATAGGAATAAGGTCGAGCTATACGCTCTCCATCTATGTCTAACGCGAGGCTGGTAAATTGGCCTGCTGTGAATTTTTCGACCTCAGCGTCGATCTTCAGGGTAAATAAATTTCCAGTCCAATGTATACTTTCAGATACCGTGCCTTCAATCCATCGTTCCATCTATAGTTTCCAGTGGTTGTTCGATTCTTGCTGGAACAATGGTATGAATTTCTATAGTCTCCTAGCAAGCACTAAATAGGAAGCTAACTATTTTTGCAGCAATCGTTAAAGTCAGGTGAGCCCTCACGGCTGGGCAAAAAGAAGCGAGTATTATACTTATGGGAAAGTGGTTCGAAATAGCGTTATGGAAGCGAATTCTTGCTGCGATGGTACTTGGCATAATCGCTGGATTTATCTGGGGTGATGGTGTTTCGTCTATTGCCTGGATAGGCCAGCTCTTCATACGCTTGATTCGCATGGTGGTAGTACCGCTTGTTTTTGTAACGCTTGTTTCTGGCGTTATTTCTATGGGTGACCCAAGCAAGCTCGGATCGCTTGGCGTTAGAACATTAGCGATATACTTAATCACCACGTTAGTTGCGATTAGCCTTGGTCTTTTTCTTGCGGTTCTTATGCAGCCGGGTGCGGGTGTTGATCTCTCGGCGGTAGCACCTGCTGCGGTTCAGGAAGCGATACCCCTTGGTGAGAGACTGATGGGCATAGTGCCAGAAAACCCATTTGCAGCGATGGTTGATGGAAACATTCTAGCGATCATCTTCTTTGCTTTGTTGCTTGGCATAAGCTTGTTAACGATAGGAGAGACTGGAAGGCCTGTGGCCGATTTTATGAGCGCAGCTGCTCAGGCAATGCTCAGAATTACCCATTGGATTATGGAGGCTGCGCCGTTTGGCGCTTTTGCTTTGATTGCGCAGTTAGCAGGGACGGCTGGAGTGGGGGCATTACTCGATGTTTTGGGTTTGGCCTTGGCTGTCGTAATTGCGTGTTTTTCTCACATGATAATCATGCATGGCATCATCATTATGAGAATTATGCTCAACCTTTCGGCGGTAAATTTCTTCCGAGGCGCGAGGGACGCTATGTTGATGGCGTTTTCCACGTCCTCAAGCTCTGCCACTTTGCCTATTTCTATGTCTTGTGCTGAAAAAAATCTAGGCGTAAAGCCAGTCGTTGCTTCGACGGTTCTACCGCTTGGGGCCACCATTAATATGGATGGTACTGGATTGTATGTCGGTATTGTGACGGTGTTTGCTGCGCAGGCATTTGGTATCAACTTGGAGCTTGTGGACTATCTTCTTATTGCTGGCTCAACAACGCTTGTTTCGATTGGGACTGCAGCGGTACCTGGTGCCTCATTATTTCTTATGGCGGCTGTTATGGATACGATAGGTATGACTCCCGAACAGAACGCTGCTGTTGTAGGCTTTATTCTCGCTTTTGACAGGCCGTTAGATATGTTGCGCACCGTCGTAAATGTTGGTGGTGATCTTTCGGTATCTACGGCTGTGGCTGCTTGGGAAGGTGAGCTGGATAAAGAGATTTTTGATCGTTCCTTAAACCAGTGATAGCGGCCTCCTTCGCTAAAAGGAATACGTGATCGTTGCCCCAACTCTGACGTCTTCGTCAAAAAAAATTAAGGGTGATTGCGTATTCGAGTTTATGCTTATGATTTGTGTATCAACGGCCCAATTATCATTAATAGTGTAGTTGGCGCCAACTAATGCCAATAAGGAATTCCCGTCCAGGTCTCCCTGTAAGGTTGCCGATAAAGTTAAACTGGAATTCAATAAAATATTACTATAGCGCACTAGCCAGCTGCCAAACACACCTTCATTAATCAACTGCTGGCCAGGCAGTAGCCCCTCATTTTCATCCAGAATTTTTTGTGCCTGGATGCCGAGACTTAAACTTTGTTCATTATCAACCGCCCATTCAAAACCAAAGGAAGTTCCGATTTGATCCTTCTTTAGATTCAGCGGTGAAGCCAACGCAGTCGTTCCAGGAAAATTAAAACTGTCGGCCAACACATTGTGGCTAAATGCTAGATCCAAATTCAAGAGTAGCCGCCCTATAGCTCGACTGGCGCTAAAACCGAGAAGCATGAAATCATTTTTCTTTGCTATTGCGTCATCAAACCTCGATACAGGATCTTCATAACGCAATTGATTATCATAAAGGTAGGCTGCCATAAAACTGATATCTGTTAAGTCAAAAGATTTCCGCCACTGGGTGCCTACTTCAAAAAATGTCTCTCCGTCTCTTTGATAATCGGTTAGGTTGAATTCTGGTTCAAAGAAGAAAGGGCTGCCGCGGACGATTGGTGGGTTGAACTCCGGATAAAGATTTATAAAGCTGGACCAGTTACTGTCTTCGCCGAAATAATCCCAGACTACCATCCACTGGTTCAACCTGGCATCCTCGATGTCTATGATCGTGAGGTCGCGGAACTCAAAATGGTTAATGACATCTAAAACAGAGTTGCCAACGGTTTCGCCCCAAACCACGGTTTGGCGTCCTACCTTTAAGCTATGTTGATCGAAACTGCGTTGCAGGAAAAATTCATTGATACGGTATTCGGCGTCCACTTCATCGTTATTGGCTTCGTGTTCATAGTCATTTTTCCAGTAGGCGCGCGCTTGCCCGCTAGCCTGAATAAGCCACCCTGGAGCAAAGCCGTTTTGATAACGGATGTTTACACCTAAACGGTTGTTTTCCATGGCCGCTTCGCGGGGAAAGGAAAAGCCTGGTATGGGTTCTACAGAGTGGTTATTAACCTGGCCATAAAATTGCTGACGGATCTGTACGGTAAATCCCTCCAGCCACGAGTTTGTATCGCTATTTTCTTGCTCGTCAAAAACATTACCAAAAAGATCGTCATCGAAGATGATATCGCCGCTTAATTCATCTTCGTCGTCTGGATTGAATTGCCCGAGCGGCTGCGATTGCAGGTTTGGAGCGACGAGCATCACAATTAAGCCGACTCTGATACAGAAACGCGACATAGTAAGGTAGTGACTCCAGATCAATTAAGTTGATCGCGAAGTTTTTCTAACTCTGTCTCTCTATAAGCGGCATCGGTAAGTGTGCGTTGGGTTAGAAATTCGTCTTGAATGTTTAAGTCTGTATAGATCTCCACGAAAGCCATATTGGATAAACGGTTGGTGACGAGGTTCATCATGGTCAGTGAGCGCGCCATCCACACATCATTGACAAGTTCCACTCTCGAAGCCATAAGTCTTTTAACTTC
>JAQWOJ010000011.1 GCA_029245905.1 Gammaproteobacteria bacterium | reverse complement strand
AGGTCGTGCAGGTAATATCCCTAGTCCAAGTACTCGAAATTCAATACCAGAAGTGGCAACCGTATTTCAAAGCGATCGCGCAACTACTAAATCTTTCGTTCCAATCTCACGCTATAAAAACGTAACTACCGAGGACCTTGCGGACCCAGATCCAGCAGACTGGACATATTGGCGCCGCAGTCCTCAGAGCCATGGATACAGTCCTCTTAACCAAATAAATAAAGAGAATGTATCTCAGTTAAGCCTAGCTTGGGTTTGGGGAATGGAACCGGGGAGGAGTCAGCCCGCCCCACTAGTGCGAAACGGCATAATTTATATTCCTAACTTCGGCAATATTATCCAAGCTCTGGATGGGCGAGATGGCACCTTACTATGGGAATATAAAAGAAAATTTTTGGAGGATAATCGCCAAGGGGGACAGTTACGAACCATTGCAATGTGGGAAGATATGATTTACGTGGCCACTACTGATGCGCATCTGGTTGCTCTCGATGCCCGCACAGGGGCTGTGCGGTGGGATATCGAAGTTGCGGACGAAAATCTTGGTTACTCCAACACCAGCGGTCCAATCGTAGCCGACGGTATAGTTATCAATGGGATCAATGGCTGCACAAGATTTTTTGAAGAGAGCTGTTTTATTACCGGCCATGATGCCAGAACAGGTGAAGAATTATGGCGGACATATACAATAGCCCAACCCGGAGAGTTTGGTGATGATACATGGGGCGGACTGCCACTTGAGTTTAGGGGTGGCGGAGACGCTTGGATTACCGGCAGCTGGGACCCTGAATTGAAATTAGTTTTTTTCGGTATCGCGCAAGCCAAGCCTTGGATGGCGGCCAGTCGCGGACTCACAACAGAGGATGCGACTCTTTATACAAACTCCACCTTAGCCATCGATCCTTACGATGGACACATTGTTTGGCATAGACAGCACGTTCCAGGAGAGTCTCTTGACATGGATGAAGCTTTCGAGCAGGTCCTAGTTGACCTTTTCGATGAGCCTTATCTTCTAACAATAGGTAAAAGCGGTATCCTGTGGAAACTTGACCGTCGTACAGGAGAGTTTCAGGGCCTAGCGCAAACCGTTTTTCAGAATGTATTCTCCGAAGTAAATTTGGAAACAGGGGACGTCAGGTACCGTGAGGACATTCGTAATATGGAAATTGGGGAGTGGTTATCCGTCTGTCCGTCAACTGCTGGAGGACATAATTGGCAATCTACCGCCTATCATCTCCCCACACGTCAACTTATTATTCCCTTAAGCCAGTCTTGCATGGAAATGTCCCCTAGAGAAGTAACATTCGAAGTGGGACGCGGAGGGACCATGGCTGATCGACGGTGGTTCCCTATGCCAGGCACAAATGAACAATTTGGAAAGCTCGCGTCCTATGAAGCGGACTCACTTGATGAGAAGTGGAGCATCCAACAACGAGCGCCCTTCCTTACTGCCGCGTTGACTACTGGTGGCGGGCTAATTTTTATCGGCGACTACAATAGATATGTACACGCTTATGATGTTGATAGCGGCAAAGAATTATGGCGCTCAAGGTTAGGTACTTCGGTAGAAGGATTTCCGGTTACTTTTGCAATAGACGGAGAACAATATATCGCCTTTACTTCAGGTAGAGAGGGCGGAAGCCCGTGGCGCATAGGTAGTTTCCTTGCGCCTGAACTCGTAAGCCCAGATGGTCATAATGCCCTTTATGTCTTTAAATTACATTAAGGAGGTCGCTCAAGAAGCCTTCGCCAGAGAACTCCTGAACTAAATTATCTGCACATCCTAAATAGACTAATACCATCACAAAGTGCTTTTAGGTAAACTTACCTAATGACAGCTTCCAGCGAAAAAATAACCGACTCAGATCAAGAAAAGATCCTTTCAGTAAGCGGCCTTAATCATATGGCTCGATCACTTCTTGAGGGGCACTTCTCTCGAGTCAGCGTTGAGGGAGAAATTTCGAACATCGCGACACCCGCATCTGGTCACTGGTATCTCACCCTGAAAGACAAAAATTCGCAACTACGTTGCGCTATGTTTTCTAATCGAAACCGTGGGACCTTGTTCAAGCCCCAAAATGGAAACCAAATCATTGTTCATGGAAAGCTAAGCATTTATGAGGGAAGAGGTGACTATCAATTAATTATTGAAAGCATGGAAGAGGCTGGAGATGGCGCACTAAGAAGAGCCTTTGAGCAGTTAAAGGTAAAGCTACAGAGCGAGGGCTTATTTGGGAAAGAAGCTAAGAAAGACATAAAGCCTCATTATAATCATATCGCCGTGATATCTTCCGCTACCGGCGCAGCGTTTCAGGATATTCTAAGCGTATTCAAAAGGCGCTTTCCAGCGACACGCATTACATTAATCCCAGCAGCCGTACAAGGATCAAGAGCACCGGATGAAATCGCAAAGGCAATAATCCTAGCCAATAAGCATCGGCAAAAGTTGGGCATACAAGCCCTCATTGTCGGTCGAGGAGGAGGCTCACTGGAAGATTTACAGGCGTTCAACGACGAAGGAGTTGCAAGAGCTATTTTTTCCAGCGACTTACCTATCGTCTCTGCTGTAGGCCATGAAATCGACTTTACCATTTCCGATTTTGTTGCCGATTTAAGAGTTCCCACTCCTTCGGCGGCAGCGGAACAGATGAGTCCTAACCAACAAGATTACTTTGAATCTCTAGACACTTACATCACCGATTTAGAACTATTGCTGCGACATAAAATTACAGACCTTAAAAGACAAGCAAATTGGCTTTCGAATCAATTAAAGAGCCCCAACAGAAAACTTCAAGAACATGCGCAACAGCTCGATAGACTTGAAAACCAATTGCGCTTAGCTATAGATAACAAAATCATTATTCGAAGAAGCAAGTTCGATGTAGTGGCGAAGAGCTTATCTGCCCTATCACCTGCTAACCAAGTTGCACAAAAGCTTGAGATCCTAAAAAATATCAATCTCCTTCTTAAAAATTCTATGCGAAATTCATTACAAAAAACAAACGTGATGTTAGGTTCTTTAGCTCGGAATCTTTCATCAGTAAGTCCTCTTAATACTCTCGAACGCGGCTACAGTATTACTTATGATTCACAATTAAAACCGATTCGCTCAACGAAGAGTATCAGTATAGGAGATACAATTCGCTCTCATGTTTTCAAAGGAATTATCGAATCAACCGTCTCCAAACTTCAGCACGATGAAAGCGAGGATTAATGATGAAAATATTCTCTCAACTACTTAGATTAGGTATATTTAGCTTATTGATCTCTATTACACATGCAAGCGTGGAGGTTTCATCACTACCTCAATCTTCATCGGTACCCGGAGGCATTGCAGTAATACCAACAGAAATAGAGGCGATAGAGGCCAATTATAGGAATGAGCGCGTTTTACTTGCTGATTATAACGGGGTGCAGTATGCGATCGTTGGCATACCGTTAACAGTTGAGGCCGGAACAGAAGATCTCTATCTTGACCTTCCTGGCGGACAAAAAAAGACCATCAGCTTTACGGTTGAACCCAAGACCTATACTGAACAATATTTAACGATCACTAATAATAGGCAAGTAAATCCTAACGCTGAAGATATGGAAAGAATTTCCCGAGAGAGAGCTGAAATGAACTCCGCCTTTTCAAGCTGGAACGAAACAATTGCACCTGTATTTAAAATGAGACCCCCCGTTCTCGGCATAAGAAGCAGCTCATTTGGACTAAAAAGATTTTTTAATGGACAAGCTAGAAACCCACATTCGGGGATGGACATTGCTGCTGATGAGGGCACCCCTATATATGCCCCGGCAGCAGGTCAAATTGTGGCCACAGGTAGTTATTTTTTTAATGGGAACACAATCATATTAGATCACGGCCACGGACTGATCAGCTTATATTGTCACATGAATACTATAGATGTTAAGTTAGGCGCTCATGTAGTCGCTGGAGACCAGATAGGAAAAGTGGGTCAGACTGGTCGTGTGACGGGCCCGCATCTACATTGGAGCGTTAATCTAAATAATACACGTATAGACCCAGCACTTCTTTTAGTTGACTAGCATAATTTCTCATGCAAGATCTCTGCGCAAAGCTCAAGATAGCATTAATGGCTAGCTTGAAGCTTTTCTCCTCGGTATAGTAGGCTTTAGGTTTAATCGAAGGAAAATCTAGCGATGAGCAAGCGAGAGCAGCAAAGAAAGATCAAAGAAAAAAAACAGCAGGCCGCAAAAAAGCGACAAAAGGTCAAAAGTGTTGCTAGTAGGATTTTACTGTTTGCCTTTTTACCGCTGTTAGTTTTGTTCACTGCATATATTCTGCTCAATCAGGACCCCGTATACTCTACGGTAGAAATTGCGGATAATGATCACGTTCGGGGGACAGGCGATAATCCAGTAAATATTGTTGTCTATGCAGATTTTCAATGCCCTGCCTGCGCCACAGAACACCAAACTATGTCTCGACTTTGGCCATCAATTAGCGATCAAAGCCAAATGATATTTCGGCATTTCCCAGTAACTAATACGCATCAACATGCTTGGTCTGCCTCGTTATATGCTGAAGCAGCAGGGAGGCAGAATAAATTCTGGGAGATGCATGATTATCTTTTTGCTACCCAACCCACTTGGTCCAGGCTAAACACGGTAGAAAATGAGTTTGACAGCTATGCTCTAGAACTAGATCTTGATATCGATCAGCTACATAACGACCTTGTTTCAGAGGAAGTAATAGCAAAAGTGAGAAACGATTTACGAGGTGGAGCTTCCGCCGGAGTCAGGGCAACCCCCGCTGTATTCGTCAACGGCAGACAATTATCCAACCCGAGTCGATCAAGAATCCTTGAGGCTATAAATCGAGAAATTGAAATAGTCCAAAACTAAAATAATTTTTCTGAAAGTCCTAATTTATTAGCGCTATAGCGCAAAATTTTCTTACTAAACCAGCGGAAATATTGGTAACCTCTGCAGAGTCAAGCAACGAACCCACATTTAAGCCCTCATTCGTTAAACAATCTTGACGCGATTCAATATAAGCCTTGATAATTTCTGCCGAAAATTCCGGGTGGAATTGTACTCCCCACGTTTTAGTCCCAAGACGGAAAGCATGATTAATTTCAAAATCATTATATGCAAGCCTAACTGCATCCTTAGGAAGCCTTGTGACCGACTGTTGATGAGAGACCTGAACTTTAAAAGTTTTCGGAAGAAAATAAAATAACGCGTCATCTATTGCCGCTTCAGTCTTGCTAACTTTAACGGTGCCGATTTCTCTTCCTTTAGGATTGAATGCAACCTCTCCTCCGAAAGCCCATGCCACTAGTTGATGACCATAACAAACGCCCAAGATCGGTATCCCCTCACTATGAGCTTTCCGAATATATTCAGCCCCAATAAAATTCCACGATGCTTCGTCTGTAACATATGCCGGGGAACCTGTTATGATTATCCCAGCGACATTTTTTAGGTCTACTAATTCATCGTTTAAGTGCAGAGACTTACAAGTGAAGAGATTTGCACCAAACCCTGAAACGGTTATAAAGAACTGCTCAAAGTCCCTGCCTTGATCAAGCAAATCAATTAGAGTGTTACCGGTTTTTAATATAAGAATTTTCTTTGCTTTCTTGAGGACCATAGTCTCTGCTTACATTGGATTAGGAAATTTTTCCAAGCAATATCTAAAAGTGTTGCCGTCTATATTCCCGCCAGAAAGCACAATCACGATTGTTTTTCCTGCAAGCTCAATTCTTTTCTCTAATAAGGATGCTAAAGCGACAGCGCCTCCTGGCTCAACAACCACCTTTAAGCGAAGAAAGGCAAATGCCACCGCATGCGCAATCTCGTCCTCATTAACGACCAAAAAATCGGTTGCAGTTTTGCTATTTATCGACCAAGTCATTTTACCCGGCGTCGTTGCCATTAGAGCGTCGCACATGGTAGATTTTTGTGGTTTTATTTTGATTCGACGCCCTGCTTTTCTGGAAAGCGCATGATCATCATAGCCTTCTTGCTCAACACCATAAACCTTCGCACCGGGAATAAGTGATCTTATAGCGACAGACGTTCCTGCCAATAACCCCCCTCCACCAGCCGGAGCTAAATAAGCGTCTAACTTTTTCTTTTTTGCTCTTAATTGATCGGCCACTTCAATGCCAATAGTGCCCTGACCCGCCATGATCGAGTAATCCTCAAATGCCGGTACTAATATAGAGCCGACAGATTTTGCTATTCCTACAGCTATATCCTCTCGCGATTCCGTAGATCGATCATACTCTACAACTTTAGCGCCCAACCTCAATGTTCCCTCAAGCTTAAGCTTAGGGGCGTCACTTGGCATCACAATAGTTGCTTTCATATTCAGCATCTTGGCGGCCAGCGCTATCCCTTGTGCATGGTTACCGGACGAAAAAGCCACAACTCCGCGCTTTTTTTCTTCTTCGTTTAACTGGCAAAGCCTATTGTAGGCGCCCCTGAACTTAAACGCGCCAATCTGCTGCAAATTTTCTAATTTAATATAGACTTTTGCATCAAGCAGCTCATTTAGATAACGACTCGTCACGAGAGGTGTGTTAACCGCAACCCCCTTAATCCTCTGCTCGGCAGCCCTTATGTCATCAATAGTTAAAGACATCACTAACGCTTCAAATACTGTTTGTTGCGTTTAATCTTTCTTTTCCTTGCCACTTGCCTTTGAGAGAGATTTTTCTCATCTTTAACGAAAGGATTTTCATCGCTTCGCACCTCTATCCTGACAGGTGTACCTTCTAATTTTAAAGCCTGCCGAAAGCTTTTTTCCAAATAACGGTAATAGTCATTTGGCAACTTATTAGTTTGTTTCCCATGGATAACTATAGTGGGAGGATTTTGACCGCCGGGATGGGCGTAGCGAAGTTTGATTCTGCGTCCATTAACAATCGGCGGGGCGTGGTCTTTAACAGCACCTTCGAGGATCTGTGTAAGCCTATTAGTTGCTGGTTTGTTCATCGCCGAGTCATAAGCTTTATGGATTGACTTATACAGGTTTCCTACCCCACTGCCATGAAGTGCAGAAATGAAATGAATTACAGCAAAATCTACAAAGGTAAATCTACGCCGAATCTCAGACTTCATAAAGTCTTTTTGGTTTTCTTCCATCCCATCCCATTTGTTTATCGCAATAACCAAAGCTCTACCGCTCTCAAGCACATACCCTAGAAGATGCAAATCTTGATCCGCAATCTTTTCGTGCGCGTCGATGACTAAGATAGCAACATTTGCATCTTTAATAGCCTGCAGCGACTTAACAACTGAGAACTTCTCAATTGCTTCCTTAGTTTTTCCTCTTTTTCTTACCCCCGCTGTATCAATAAGCGTATATTTCTCGTCACGGCGTTCAAAAGGAATATAAACACTATCGCGCGTCGTGCCGGGCTGATCGTAAACAACGACACGGTCCTCTCCGAGCATTCTATTCACCAGAGTAGACTTACCCACATTAGGCCTGCCTACGATAGCAATTTTTATCCCGTTATCATCTGAGATCGAATATTTGCTCTCTGCGTCCGTCTCAACATCCAGCAATACTTCCCTCATCATGGCTGTTACGCCCCGACCTTGAGATGCAGTAACTGGAAATACTGAAGATATACCTAGTTTATAAAAATCCGCTGCTGCCTGAATAGGATCAACGCCATCAACTTTATTTACAACTATGTGGATTGCTTTATGACTCTTCCGTAGATCATGAAGAATCATTTCATCGTCTGGAGTTAAACCATCTTTAGCGTCAACAAGGACTAAACATACCGATGCTTCGTTAATTGCCAAATGCGATTGGGAGGCCATTTTTGAGTCAATTCCATCTTCATAGCCCGTAATCCCACCAGTATCTATAACGATGAAGGACTTACCCTCCACTTCACCTTCACCGTATTGGCGGTCACGGGTTAGTCCCGGCATATTGGCGACAATCGCATCTCGACTATGGGTCAATCGATTAAAAAGTGTTGATTTCCCTACGTTGGGCCTTCCAACCAGGGCAATGACTGGTCTCATGAGGAACCTGCTCGAATGGACTTTGGTAAAATTTCCTAGTTAATAGTTAAAGCAGTTAATGAACCACTATTACCAAAAACAATTATTTTCCCTTCGTCTACTATTAGATTTGCTCTAATACCGTCATTATCTAGCTGAGTACGACCAACAACCCTGCCATCAACTTGCGATATTAGATGCAAATAACCTTCAAAATCAGCCACAGCAACATAATTAGTTATTGTTTTAGGTGCCGTTAATTCTCGGTATTGGAGATCTTCGTTTTGCCAAATAACGTCATCTGAATTATCCCGAACTGCAATTAAATGGCTTTTATCATCACTATAATAAATATTGCCAAAGCCCTGATCGACACCATGATAACTGGATGCCTCCAAGCCCCAAACTATTCGACCAGTTGAAACGTCAAATGCCATTAAGTTGCCCTGATAGCTTGCAGCAAGAATTCTAGACCCGTCAAGGAGCAATTCTCCATCCACATCAATGACTCTCTCAATATCATATTGACCTTCAGGGACCGCAACCCGTTCTTCCCAACTCCACACACCGTCCTCTGCAGCCACAGCAACTAGAATTCCATTACTAAATCCAGCGATCACCGTATCATCAGGCGTAATGACTGGAGAAGATGTTCCCCTTAACGTAAGCGCGGGTAGCGTAGTTTCATAGGTCCAACGCTGATCTCCAGTCTGTCTATCGAGCGCGACTAACTTTCCATCAACAGTCTGCGCGACAACAATATCCCCATTTGTTTTAGGCTGTGAAAGCACTTCACTCGATACTCGAGCTCTCCACAACTCTTGTCCGTCCGCTTGCTGAAAAGTGACTACTTCAGCTTCCTCTGTAGCAACCATGACAATATTATCACCTGCACCTACTCCGCCAGTAATCGTCGTATTTAACTCCGTTTGCCAGACAATGTCTCCACTGATGCTATTTATCGCAACGATCTCGCCATTTTCGCTTGCGGCAAAAACAAATCCTTCGTCTAGAATTGGCGTAATTTTAGTGTATGTGTCACCTTGTCCATTTCCAACATTAACAGTCCATTCTCGGTCAATACTTACTTCCGACTGAATATCCACAAGCTCAGCGGGCATAGTGGCATCATCATCATCACCAAAAGGATTAGTTATCCAACTAGGCAGGGTTGAGCATGCACTAAAGGAAAAAATTAAAAATCCGCTCAGAAAATAAAATCTCAGCCCAGAGAGATAACAAGAAGGATGATTCGGTGGCATTAGCTCTTCCCGCAATTAACTTTCGTTAGGAAGCTCGTCAAGCTTCATTTGCAAAGCTTCGCTATTTGAGCCCGCTTGTTGTGACGCTACATAGGAATCCCGTGCATCTAACAAGCGATCCATAGTCACGTAAATATCTCCGCGCAACTCAGAAAAGCCTGCCTCAAATGTTTTTGGATCAACATTGTTTACGATCGTTAGGGCGCTTTCTGCTTCACCGTTGGAGAGTAATATTCGACCCAAACGCAAGGTAGCGGTCAGGATCAAACCCTCATCTTCTTCTTCAAAGAAACCGCTTCTCGGATTTTCAAGAATCCACCGCAAAGATTCCTCTGCAGCATCGAGATCATTATTGGCAACATGCTGCTGCGCAGAAAATAGAGCTCCATATCGGGCATATATAGTATCTTGATGGGATTGCATGAGGTCTTGAGAGAGCTCTAATATTTTAGCACTCTCTTCATCACTCACAGGCGTTCCCGGCTCTGTCAGCGCCAAAACTAAAATTTCCTCATAGACATCTGAAGCCGCATCTGATGCAGCGATTTGACCATTTTGCCAAAAGAGCCAGCCACCATAACCCGCAAGAATAACCACAACCGCGGTAGCAAGGGGTTTGCCATTCTCGTCCCACCACTTTTTCAGCGCTTCTATGCTTTCTTCTTCTCCAGAATCTAATGCCACTACCAACTCCCGCTAAAAGACTTTCAATAAATCCAGTTATATAAAGCAAAATAAATTAATCTAGACGATACGGTCGTTATTTTACAGGTTTGTTAGGATTAAGAAACGATATCTGGATGCTAGCCTTCTGAATTCCCAAAGAATTTACCAAGTTTTTCCGGAATATTGTCTATTTCAGTGACGATCGACTCAGCTCCATCATCTAGGCTCCTTATCTTGCCTTCCATAAGAGGTCCTATGGCCTCACCATCTCTTTCCAGCACAACCGCAACCCTCGCACCGCTAGTGTAAGCGCGCTTCATTTGGCTATTGAACTTTCCACCAGCGCAATGACAAATTACTCCCAAATGCGGATATTTCTCACGAATCGCTTCAGCGACAGAAAATGCTTCAGATTCAAGGCTACCGCCCACCACTACCAAATAAACATCAGTCGGTCTCAGCGCAGAGGCTGGAATTTTGTTTAGAGATCTGAGCATTAGTACGAGGCGCTCTATACCTATCGCAAATCCGCACGCTTCAGTTTCTCTGCCACCGAGCTGTCGCACCAGACCATCATAACGGCCTCCACCACAAACCGCTCCTTGTGCACCTAAAGTGTCTGTTGTCCATTCATAAACGCAGTTATTATAATAATCCAAGCCTCTGACAAGTCGATTATTCTCGACAAATTGCACTTCTAACGCTGTCAGCAATTCCTTTAATTTTCTAAAATGCGTTTTACTATCTTGATTTACGAAATCACAAAGTTTAGGGGCGTCGACCAACGCAGATCGAACGGCCTCGTTCTTGCTATCCAATATTCTCATAGGGTTGGAATGCATGCGATTCCGCGCATCATCGTCTAATTCATCGACCTTACCAGACAGATATGCGGTAAGAGCTTGCGCATATTTTTTTCGGTCTTGGGCGCTACCTATGTTATTAATCTCTAACTTTAAGTATTGGGTGAGACCCAAGTCTTTCCATAACATTGCAGAGATCTGAATCACCTCAACATCAATGGCTGGACCAGACATCCCAAATGCCTCGACTCCAAATTGATGGAATTGTCGATATCGACCCTTTTGGGGGCGCTCATGTCTGAACATCGGCCCCTGATACCAAAGTCGTTGATGCTGGTTATATAACAACCCATGTTGATCCGCGGCTCGCACACATCCCGCTGTTCCCTCGGGTCTCAAGCTGACATTGTCTCCATTACGATCATCGAAAGAATACATTTCTTTTTCAACAATATCCGTAACAGCTCCTATAGACCTCTTGAATAATTGAGTCTGCTCCACTACGGGAAAACGAATTTCCCGATAGCCAAAGCTCTTAACAACCCTATAAAAGGTTGACTCAAGGTACTCCCATTCAAGCGCCTCTTCAGGGAGAATGTCATTCATACCTCTTATCGCTTGCAGTTTTTCCATTATATTGATGCCGCTTATTACCCTGAAGCTATAACATTTTTCGCCGCCGCTTCTTTTTCAGCGACACGCTTACGAATCATTAACTCCAGGTCATCTACCAAATTTTTATTAGCAATCTTATGGTCAGGAACACCTTCTAAGTAAGCAAGATTATTGGGACTCGCTCCAGTCAAACCTACCTCGGCAACCTTCGCCTCACCGGGCCCATTTACAATACAGCCGATTACTGCCACATCAATCGGCGTAATGATATCTTCGAGGCGCGCCTCTAATTCGTTGACAACCGAAATAACGTCGAAATTTTGTCGTGAGCAACTAGGACACGCTACCAAGTTAACCCCTCTATGCCTCAAGCCTAAGCTTTTTAGCAAATCAGAGCCAACCTTCACTTCTTCGACGGGGTCCGCAGCCAAGGATACTCGTATGGTATCGCCTATTCCTTCCATTAATAAAGAGCCCAAACCAATAGCCGACTTCACAGTACCAGAGCGCTGTCCACCTGCCTCAGTAATACCTAAATGAAAAGGTTGATCAACTTGGGAAGCAAGACCGCGACAGGCCTTTAAGGTCATGAAAATTTCAGAGGCTTTTAAGCTGACTTTAAAATCATGAAAATTAAGCTTATCGAGTATATCGATTTGAATTAGTGCTGACTCAATCATCGCTTCAGCGGTTGGCTCTTTATACTTGCGGAGTATCGCCTTACCTAGCGAGCCAGCATTGACTCCTATACGAATAGGAATTCCTTTATCCTTAGCCGAATCAATTATTCTCTTAATCCTCTCTTCGCTACCAATATTACCAGGATTAATACGCAAACAATCTGCACCATATTCAAGTACTTTTAAAGCGATCGTATGATCGAAATGGATATCCGCAATTAGTGGTACGTTTGATCGACCTCTTACAAATTTAAAGGCATCAGCTGCTTCCATACTAGGAACAGATACACGCACTATATCTGCTCCCGCTTTTTCCAGAAGTGTTATTTGGCGCGAAGTTGCTTCAACGTCAGTGGTCTCAGTATTCGTCATACTTTGAACTGAGATAGGCGCGTCGCCACCGACCGCAACATTTCCGACCATGATTTGTCTTGTCCGTCGCCGTGTGATCATGCTTGTAGATGAGATCAAATTAATTTCCTATAACAAAACGTGCCGAATGATCTACGCGAATATTCGACAAAACATCTATTTCTGCCCCATTGAATAGTAAATTGGTATGAGTCGCATCTCCTATCAAGATATCAAATGGCGCATTACCCATAATTTCTAAAACGTCGCCTGATGATCTAATGTCGCGATAGATCCGCGTCTCAGAACTATCAACTATTTCAATCCAACTTTGATCCTTAAAGGAAACCAATAAAACATCTGAACCACCAGAGTCGATTAGAATGTTTGCATTGAGCGGAACCGCAGTCGAATATATCACGTCGGAAGCATCTTCCGCCTCTGAGAGAGAAGCATTGGGGCGCATGTAAAAATCTGGAGGAGAAGGAATCAAACGATCATTTTCTGCAGGTTTTCTTGAGGAATCACCCTCTATCTTGCTCGCCGAGTCTACGTTCGTTAGTAGCCCCATCCTATAAGGCATTTCATTACCCTCTTCACTTTCCAAGCCAACAGAGAGCGCGTCTTGAACAACATCCTTATCAGTTTGAGAATTTACCTGGGGCTCAGAAACTGTAGAATTCTCTCTCGAAAAAACCCCGTATAACCAAATCACTAAACTAAACAACACAGCACCAAGCACGGAAACAAAAACCCATATAAAATTCAGTTTTTTCCTATTTTTACGTTTTAAATCATCACTTTTCTCTGCATTTTCTGAAATTATCTCGTTAAAGAGCTTAACAATTTGATCCGACTCTAAATCAAGCAACTCCGCGTACTTTTTCAGATATCCTTTTGCAAAAATGGCACCAGGTAACTTTTCATAACTATTGGATTCTAACGCGGCTACATAGTGTTTAGTTATATGAAGCCGTTCAGCAATTTCCACTTTTTTCAAGCCCTGCCGCGATCTCTCTTGACGAAGAAGATCTCCTGGAGATCGAGAAATACCCTCGGCGGCTGCGCTGTCCATTTCATCAGAAAGAGATTCAACTTTCATTCACAATCCAATTATAGCTATTTCCCATGGAATACCGTCGGCACAATTGCTATGTCGGCATTATAAAAATATAAAGTCTATCTCATTAATCTTAATGAGGTTGCTTTTTGCCATCCTTCTAAACCAACTTACTTTATAGAATGTCGGCCGCAACAAGCAAATTCTCATCATCGGTAAGAAGTTTTGCTTTTATGATTCTGGACTTAGCGTATCGCGCACTTCTTTTTGTTTGATCCGAAATATCCCCTACTAATTGACCACACGCCGCACCTATATCATCTGCCCGAGTAGTGCGGACCGTAACGGTATAACCAGCCTCTTTAAGGATTTGACGAAAATTAGTGACTGACGAACTGCTAGGTCTTTTATATTCACTTAAAGAGAATGCATTAAAGGGGATCAAGTTAATCTTACAAGGAAGTGACTCCAATAATTTCGCTAAATCTCTAGCGTGCTGGCGGTGGTCGTTTACTCCCTTTATCAGAGTGTATTCAATCACTGGAACTCGCTTATCTTTTAGGCTATCCATATACCCTCGCACAGCCTTAAGCAACTCTGCTATAGGATATTTTTTATTTATGGGCATAATTCGACTTCGCAACTCATCATTTGGTGCATGCAGGGATACCGCCAACGACGCGTCCGTAAAATCTTTCATTTTTTCGATAGCGGGCACCACGCCAGAGGTACTTATGGTTACTTTCCGTTTGGACAGGCCATAAGCCGAATCATGCATCATGATGCTAACGGCATCCATGACATTATCAAAATTTAATAAGGGCTCTCCCATCCCCATCATCACCACATTACTGACCGGGCGTTCTTTGACGTCACTGAATCCGTTCAATTGCTCGTTCGCCCACCATAATTGCCCAATAATTTCCCCAACGCTAAGATTACTATCAAACCCTTGTTTTCCCGTTGCACAAAAGCTGCAGTCCAGAGAGCATCCAGCTTGAGAAGAAATACACAAAGTACCTCTCCCCGATTCAGGGATATAAACCATTTCTATTTTACTTCCGCTCTCAACCTCAACAATCCACTTGTGGCATCCATCAACAGAAACCAAACTCTTCAAGATTTTTGGTAAAGTAATTTCACTGATTTTTTTTAATCGTTCACGCAAAGGCTTGCTTATATCAGTCATTTCACTGATTTCTGTCACACCTCGTTGATGTATCCACTTCATAACTTGGTCAGCTCGAAATTTTCTCTCTCCAAGCTCATCAAATAGATTAATAAGCTGGTCTCGGCTTAGGCCGACCAAATTAATTTTACTTACGCCTGTCATGTTCGATCTTCGCTCAGAAAAAATTTAGCTTATGAACAGATTTCTTCTTCAGTAAAAAAATAACTTATTTCTCGTGAGGCTGAAGTGGCTGAATCCGAACCATGAACAGCATTCGCATCGATAGAATGAGCAAAGTCTGCTCTAATCGTACCTGGTGCCGCATCATTTGGGTTAGTTGCGCCCATCAGCTCGCGATTATGGCTAACAGCACCCTCCCCTTCCAAAACTTGAATCATTACAGGACCAGAGGTCATAAATTTAATAAGGTCGTCATAAAACCCTTTACCTTTATGCTCCCCATAAAAGCCGCCTGCAGATTCACCATCGAGCCTTACCATCTTAGCGGCAACAATTTTTAATCCCGCCTTTTCAAAACGGCTGTAAATTTCACCAATAGCATTTTTGGAGACGGCGTCAGGTTTTATAATAGAAAGTGTTCTTTCAATCACGTTCTTAACTCCCAAATCTTAGTATTCAAAAAAGAGTGAGTATTATACGTGAGTAGAATATCGTTTTACACGGTTTTTGTAGTGATTAATCAGGCAAAAAATACTGATAATTCAGTATTTTAGTCAATTATTTCATCAATCCATGCGGCTTGAATCGCTTCCAGCACTTTTTCTCCCCCCCTAGCTGGATCATCACTGAAATCAGCTAGTCCACAGATCCAGTCATGGAGTTCCACAAAGTTAACATATTGAGGGTCAGCCTCTGGGTGTTGCTCAGCCAATTCGATCGCTATCTCGTAGACATCGGTCCATTTCATATATACGACCCCTAATGCTCTTCCGACACCATATTGATGGTGTACTTAGGTATTTCAATGACTAAATCTGCATCTGAAACCAAAACTTGACAGCTTAAGCGCGACTCCGGCTCAAGTCCCCAAGCCTTATCTAGGTAATCCTCTTCATTTTCTTCAGCATCCGGCAAAGAGAAAAAACCCTCACGAATAATTACATGGCAGGTAGTACAGGCGCACGATTTTTCGCAAGCATGTTCGATAGAAATACCTCCTGAAAGGGCTGCATCAAGAATACTGTCTCCTTTGTTCGCTTCAATTTCTGCGCCTTCAGGGCAAATGACTTCGTGGGGTAAGAACTTAAGCTTGGGCATATGGTCTCGATATAGTTTTTATCTAAAAAAAGCTGCGCATTATTGATCTATTTCATCAATGGCTTCGCCTTTTAAAGCCTGGCCAACATATCTATCCATGCGACTCGCAGCGAAGTCACTAGTGATTTGGTTCAGTAGTTCTGTCATCTCTCGGATTTCTTGGCTAGTTCCGTTAGGGATTTTTTCACTCAGCTGATGAACAAGGCTTTCTATACGGCCGCTATCCGATTCTTCAAGTAGATCGCCATCACCTTCCTTCGCGGCCTTAATTGCATCAATTAACTGTTTCGCCTCAATTTGTGCCTCTCTCAAAGCTCTTACGTCCAGATCTAACTTGGCGTTTTTATGCGATGAATTGAGAATTTCTTCAACTGCATTTGCACTCAATCCAAAACTAGGTTTTACCTGAACCTCCGACTTTTTTTTCGTACTCAATTCTTCCGCAACAACACTGAGCAAACCATCTGCGTCCACTTGAAAAGTTACTCGTATTTTTGCTGCGCCCGCCACCATTTTCGGAATGCCACCTAATTCAAATTTGGCTAGCGAGCGACAGTCGCTTACTAACTCTCGCTCACCTTGAACCACGTGAACAACCATCGATGTTTGTCCATCTTTAAAGGTCGTAAATTCTTGAGCCTTAGCAACCGGGATCGTAGTGTTGCGAGGTATTATTTTTTCCACCAGCTCTCCCATCGTTTCAATGCCGAGAGATAATGGGTTTACATCTAACAAAAGAAAATCGCTTGCTGATTTATTTCCTACCAAGACTTCGGCTTGCAGCCCTGCCCCCATCGCAACAACTTTATCAGGGTCGATATTAGTAAGAGGTGGCTTTTCGAAAAAAGATTCTACCGCCTCACGAATTATGGGCATGCGTGTTGAACCACCTACCAAAACAATATTATCTATTTCTTCTTTCGACAAAGAAGCATCCCGAAGCACTCGGCGACAAGCATTTATCATTCTTTTAATGTAGGGTTCGCAAATTGTAGCAAACTCTACTGAATCTAAAGTTCCTCGCCACTCGTTGAAAGACAGACTAACAGAGTTATGAAGGCTAAGTTCGTGTTTAACAGAGTTTGCATAGGCAATCAGCTCCCCGCGCTCTTTCAGCGTCGCCTGACCATGGTCAAACACTCGCTCAGACATCCAATCACTGAGAACGTAATCGAAGTCATCTCCACCTAGTGATGTGTCTCCTCCAGTTGCTAAAACCTCAAATACCCCTCTCTTCAAGCAAAGCAGCGAGACGTCAAAGGTGCCGCCTCCAAGATCAAAGACGATGGTGTTACCATCTTCGTTACTATCAAGCCCATAGGCTACAGCAGCCGCGGTGGGTTCATTAATTAATCTGAGAACTGACAAACCAATCAAGTTTGCCGCTTCCTTAGTTTGTTGCCGTTGCGCGTCATTAAAATATGCCGGCACTGTTATTACGGCTCCTTCTATATCTTCATCTATGGCCGAATGTATTCTCGCCAACAACCCACTCAAAATATCAGCAGAAATTTGAATTGGATCTTTTCTTCCTGCTCTTGTAATAATGACAGGCGACTCATCACCTCGACTAGAATCAAAAGTATATTGCTCAAATTGAGGTAAATTTTGGGTTTCGGAAGCACTCAGACCCATCAGCCGCTTAATCGAAGTAACAGTATTTTCAGGATCTACCAAGATCTCCATCTTAGCTTTTTCACCAACTATTGGCTGAGCATCCTGCCGGTACTGAACGACTGATGGTAATAAAACATGACCAGACGAATCTGGGAAGATCTCTACATCACCCAAATATCCCGACGAGATCAACGAGTTCGTGGTCCCTAAATCTATTCCCACTGCAAGCTTAACCTTTGGGTTAATAGATTTTTTCCCGGGTTCTGAAATTTGGAGAAGTGCCATAACCTTTTCGCTTAGTATTCTAGACGCCGTTCTTCATTTTCTTCAATTTCAGATAGCAATTTATATAAAAATTGTAACTCATGAAACGTTTTCTTTGCGCTTTTGTACTTTTCACTTCGGGCATCATCCGCAAAACTGGATTGCTGGATAAGTAATTTTTGTTTAACGTCCTGCTTTAAATTCGCCAACGCCGGCATAGCGCTATCATCTTTCGGCAATTCCGCTATTTTTTCGCGAAGCTGCATCTGCTCTAGCAAAAGATCCATGTCCAATTCATTTTGACTTACATTTTCTGTATCAAAACCTTGAGTGGTGAGAAAATATCCGGCTCTCTTTATAGGCGACTTTAAAGTATTGTATGCCTCATTAACAAAACTAGTAAATTGAACAGACCGCATTTTCTCAATCTCAGTTTCCAACGAGGACGCATCAGGATGAAACTCTTTTTGCAGCTCATGATATTTTTCCGATAGACTTTCTACATCCACATCAAAAGATATGGGTAAGCCGAACAACTCGAAGAAATTTTTTTTTATTGATTGCACAGGCGAATGGTTGGGTTATATATCAGAGAATAAAAACGGACTCTTCAGGCTCAAAAAATTTACTTATATTTTTTGCGGCTAGACGTTAAAACTTTCTCCGCATCCGCACTCTCCTTTAGCATTCGGATTTCTAAATTCGAAGCCCTCATTAACTCCCTGTTTAACGAAATCCATCTCGGTACCACTTATATAAACAAGGCTTTTGGGGTCGACTATGATCTTTATTCCTTGATTCTCAAATATTTGGTCATCTTTCTCAGGCTCATCCACAAACTCCAACACATAAGCCATTCCCGAGCACCCTGTAGTTTTGATCCCTACACGAATGCCTAGCCCATAGCCTCTAGCGGCTAACTGCTCGGATATATGCTCCGCTGCATGTTTTGTAATGGAGATCGTCATGATCTATCCTTATACCCTTACCCTTCTCTCTATTCTTGGCCTTTTCCAGCTCTTTTAGATTTTACATCAGCGATCGCCGCCTGAATTGCGTCTTCCGCTAACACAGAGCAATGGATCTTCACGGGGGGCAGACCAAGCTCCTCAGCGATATCCTTATTCTTAATCTCTGTAGCTTGATCCAAAGACCGCCCTTTCACCCACTCCGTTAAGAGCGAACTCGAGGCGATAGCTGAGCCGCAACCATAGGTTTTAAATTTAGCATCCTCGATCACGCCATTATCGTCTACTTTGATTTGCAAGCGCATGACATCACCGCACGCGGGAGCGCCTACCATTCCTGTACCAACGTTAACGTCATCGTCATTCATCTTTCCCACATTTCTAGGGTTTTCGTAGTGATCTAAAACTTTATCTGAATAAGCCATAATTTCCCCAAAACGGCGCAGTTTAGCCGATATATTTATTTTCTATATGCGCAATCCTAGTGCGCGGTCCATTGAACTTGATCTAGATCAACACCATCTTTATACATATCCCAAAGTGGCGAAAGCT
>JAQWOJ010000009.1 GCA_029245905.1 Gammaproteobacteria bacterium | reverse complement strand
GGGGCTGATATCTATTGGCGGCCAACAACTAACACCCTTTTATCAAGCACCTTAAATCCTGACTTTGGAACAGTAGAGTCTGACGACGTGGTCGTAAACCTAACCGCGTTTGAAGTCTTCTTCCCTGAGAGACGTGTATTTTTTCAAGAAGGCCAAGAGATCTTTAATACTAGTCCAAGATCTGGAAATCAGCGCTTCCGAGGACCACCGAGTGGTCCAATTTCCTTGCTGAATACAAGAAGAATAGGCGGCGCATCGAAGTTTGATGTGCCTGATGGCGTAAATGTTAGACCCACCGATCTGAGCCAACCTACCGATTTGTCAGGAGCCTTAAAATTCACCGGACAGAATGGCAATTTACGGTACGGAACATTACTGGCTTCAGAGGATAATCCAGAAATTCAAGGAACCTTATCCGACGGCACTCGTGTTGATCTGCAGGCTACCGGACGGGATTTTGCGGTTGGGCGTTTCCTCTATGAGGACACCAGTGGCGGCAGCCGTCGGTCGATTGGCTGGATGGGAACAGATGTGTCTCATCCAGACATTAACGCTACGGTGAATGCTATTGATGCACACTATTTTTCTGCTGACCAGCGTTGGGCTGTAGACGGACAATTTATGCACAGTGACGTCGATGGAGTAACTGGTTCTGGGTTTTTAGGTGACGTGAGTTATATACCCCGCCAGGGGACACAGCATATTTTGAGAGCAACATACATAGATGATGAGTTCGACATGAATGATTTGGGTTTTCTCAGCAGAAACTCGCAGAAAAATTTGGATTATAACTTTGTGCTTACCGAATCTGACATACCTGGCCTCAAGTCACGGACCACTACATTGGGCCTGATAAATCGATACAATGCTGACGATGGAAGCCCTGTAGCGCTTGCGCGTTTTGCGGGAAGGACATGGAATTATCTAAACAACAACACTTTCGATATATCGGTTCGCGATGCTCCAAGAAAAGTGGATGACAGGCTTGGTAGGGGAACAGGCGATTTTCGTCTCCCTGACCGTTTTAACTTCAGTACAAGTTTTAGTTCTAATCCAGCCAACGCCCTTGCTTGGTCACTTAACCTAAACGCCGGGCAGGACGACCTAGGCCCTCAGGCCATAACAACCGGAGCCGGAGTTGTGTGGCGTCCAAACGACCGCTTCTCCTTTGACCTAAGCCTAAGCTATACGGACCAAGAAGCATTACTTGTGCACCAAGGCGGTGGAAATTATACGAGTTTCGAAGCACACCAGTGGGCGCCGAAGCTGGACTCGAATTATTTTATCTCCGCGCGGCAGCAGTTCAGGGTGACTCTGCAGTGGAACTCGCTGAAAGCTTTTGAGGATCGTTTCTGGCAAGTTAATCCAAACCGCATGGAGGGACTGAAGCCTGTTGCTAATCCAGATAATGAACCGGATGATTTTGTGATTAGTCGGATGACTTTCCAGGCACGTTATCGATGGCAAATAGCACCATTGTCAGACTTATTTATAGTTTATACGCGCGGCTCTAATCTGCCTAGCAATAGTTTTTACACTTTCCAAGATCTACTGGAGCAAGGGTGGAATGACCGAATTGTTGATTCCTTTGCTATAAAGTTGCGTTATCGTTTTGGTGTTTGATTTACCAGAAATGTAAGAGTAAGCGCAGGAAATTAAAAGGTAAATAGCTCTTTAAATTTTTGAAGGTCTTCAACTATGCTTGTGTCATTTGGCAACAAAGGAGCCAAACGCCCATCACACCTCATGGTAAGATCGTGCAGCGGAATATGCTGATCAACAAATATCGTCTCTAATCCAGGGTAAATAACTTTTAACCCTTCCACCATATCCATGGAAGAAACGCTGAGATGGGAGAGATTAAAAACATCCGACTCCAAATTTTGCTTAACCATTTGCGCCAAGACTTCCACAAGTCGATACAAACTAATGTATGTCTGAGTGAACTCCGGATCGCCGTGAATAGCAACGCGATTGGAAAAGTGCGCATCAAAAACTAGTTGATTAATCTCAGTTTCAACACGTAAATTTTTTGAATAACCGTAAACATTTGCGCAGCGCACAAGTTGTACAGATATTTTTTCCATCAACCTTAGGACGTGTTCCTCACCGCGCATTTTTGAAATACTATAATAGCTAGTTGGTACTCTAGGGTGCTCAGTGTTCTTGACTTCTCCATGACCATATACAGACTGACTACTTAAATAAATGAATCGACCAACGCTCTCTTCTTCCGCTGCATAAACAACTTCTGCTGTTCCCCAATGATTCGACTGCTCAAAGTCATGAGGGTCCTGATCAGCGTAGGGTGTAGGTACTTTTGCCGCTAAGTGGATAACAAGATCAACTCCCCTCATCGCCGAACGCAGGCTCCGCGAATCAAGTATGTCCCCTTGTAAAAATCGAACATTTTTACCCGGAACCTTTCGTAAACCCGTAAAGAGATTGTAGTTTCCCTTACACAAATTATCATAAACGAGTATCTCCTCGATGCCTGTCTCCTCTGACAGTCGATACACTAGTTCATTCCCTATATAACCCGCCCCACCGGTTAGAAGAATTTTCATGCTAACCGCCCTTTACAATTAAAGTAGTGTTAAGACCACATTCTGTCTTGTTCATACCAAACCAGCGAGCGTTTCTTTCATTATGATCACCAAAGGATTTTGCAGTGCATGGCTCACAACCTATGCTCGTATAACCTTGCGACTCTAAGGGGTGCTCCGGCAACCCATTGAACTGCCGGTAGTAGTAAACCATTTTAGAAGTCCATCTCAACATCGGATGAAATCGCTTACAATTATGCTGAGCCGGTTCTTCTTCTGCCATCGCAGCCCTCACGTCACTCTGGTCGGCTCTAATCCCATTAATCCAAATATCTTTTTCTATTAATACAGGTTCCAAGGGTTTTACTTTATTTAAATAACAACAATGATCCGGGTCAGAGGCATAAAGAAATCTCCCAGACCTATCAAGTTGTTTCACTTTTGGAAATTCTGGACGCAATGCGATCACATTAAGACCTAATTGACTACGAACCTGATCTATAAATCTGATAGTTTCAGAAAATAAAAAACCAGTGTTCGTGTAATAGACTGGGATTCCTTTGTTAACTCTGCTTATCATGTGCAATAGCGGTAAGCTTTGCGATTGAAAAGAACAAGTAGCAAAAACCTTTTTTCCTTGATCTATATAAGCGTGAATTTTCTCAATAATAATACCTGCCTCACGATTTAGATCTTTTTCACTAGGAACAGACATGCTTTTTTCCTGAATATTCTTAATTTTTTACTAAAATTACAACGACTGCGTAGATTGCAATCAATTCTGGCTCTCTGTAAAGCCATAATACAACTGTAAATTTAAGTTAATTTCCCTTAACACAAGTAACCAACTTGTTAAGAAAACCAGTTGATCCTATAAGAGCCTACTCCAACTTCAAAAATTGAACGATATCCTCAACAGATTCCTCTATCGACTTTTTCTCGGTGTCCAAACGGATTTCAGGATTTTCTGGTGCTTCGTATGGGCTGTCTATGCCTGTAAAATTCGGCAACTCGCCCCGCCTCGCTTTCGCATACAAACCCTTTACATCGCGCTTTTCTGCTTCTTCCAGAGAAGTATTCACATAAACTTCGACAAATTCACCTTCCTCAAACAATCTTCTCGCCATGTCTCTTTCCGCTTTGAATGGCGATATAAAAGAAACCAAAACAACAAGCCCTGCATCCACCATGAGGTTAGCTACTTCAGCGATCCTCCTTACATTTTCAACTCGATCCGAAACACTAAAGCCAAGATCTCGATTTAAGCCATGCCTAACGTTATCCCCATCAAGAATATAAGTTCTATAGCCACGCTCATGTAATCTCCCTTCTAAAGCATTAGCAATAGCTGATTTACCAGACCCACTTAAACCTGTGAACCATAAGGCCCGAGCCTTGTGTCCCCCAAGAATCTCTCTAGCATTTTTATTTACTCCTAAATTTTGAACGTGAATATTCTGTGCTCGCCGCAATGCAAAGTTAATCACACCTGCTGCGACGGTAGCATTTGTATAACGATCAATAAGTATAAAAGAACCGAGAGCCCTATTGTCTTTATAGGATTCATATGGAGCTGCCTTATCCAAATTAATTGTTGCGACTCCAATATCATTTAAATTTAGTTGCTTAGTATTAAGATGATCCAAACTATTTATGTTGTACTTAAATTTTATTTCACTAAGCCTTGCTCCACCTTGAACTACTTGTGTTTTGATTAAGTAAGATCTCCCCTGGTGACCAGGCTCAGAGTCGAGCCAAACGAGATTGACTTGAAACTGATCCGCAACCTCTACGGGACTATCGCCTTGAACGATAATGTCTCCTCTAGAGCAATCTATCTCTTTACTTAATACTAAGGTCACAGCCTCGTCAGTAAGCGCTTGATTTTTACTGCCAGTGTACATAGTGATATCTTTCACGTCCGCAGTCTCGCCTGATGGCAAGACTTTCACTGTATCACCGATCGTAACGCCGCCAGAGACAACCGTTCCTGAAAAGCCGCGGAAATTCTGATTAGGCCTGTTTACCCATTGAACGGGCATTCTAAAATACTGAGACTTACTTAAATTACTGATATCTATTGTCTCTAAAAAGCTTATAAACGTAGGTCCGCTATACCATTTCATCTTGCTTGACCGCTCGATGACATTATCACCTTGCAATGCCGAAACAGGTATGGGGGTAATGCTTTGAAAATTTAGTTCTTTTGCAAAAGCCTCATAGTCCGAGACAATTTTTTGAAAAACAAACTGATCAAAATCCACTAGGTCCATCTTATTAATAATCAGCGCAACATGCTTTATTCCAAGAAGCGAGCAGATAAACGAATGTCTGTTAGATTGAGGCATCAGCCCACTAGACGCATCGATTAAAATTACTGCAACATCAGCGGTAGAGGCTCCGGTAGCCATATTACGCGTGTATTGCTCGTGCCCTGGAGTATCTGCAACGATAAATTTTCGACGGTCTGTAGAAAAAAAACGGTATGCGACGTCTATAGTGATTCCTTGCTCCCTTTCCGCAGCTAAGCCATCTACTAGAAGGGCAAGGTCAATATCACCATTTTGAGACCCTTGATTTTTTGATTCTCTCTGAAGACTAGTCACCTGATCTTCAAAAATAAGCTGCGCTTCGTATAGAACCCTTCCTATTAACGTACTCTTTCCATCATCTACAGAACCACAAGTAATAAAACGCAGCAAATCTAGATTTGCTTGCGCATCTATATATTCGTCAACTTTTTTTATTAAGTCATTCATCTCAGATAAATTCTTATGTTCTTATTTTGAACTTATAAGTTTTCGAACCATACCCCGAGGGATACCCTGCCAGAGTCTTTCATGAAGATAATAGAGTAAAAATTTTGAAAAGAACTCTATACCTCCAATTAACAAAGCGACGCTAACTTGTCCTGTAATAAAGTAAGCAATAACTGCCGTCGTCGCCGTAGCGATTATTCTCCACGAAAGAGCCTTTAGCATTGACCTTAGGTGAGATTCTTTATTAGGCCGGCTTTCACTGGTCATATCAGAAATAACCTTCCTTCTTTTTCTTCTCCATCGAACTGGAGGAATCATTATCAATCGCCCTCCCTTGCCTTTCACTGGTTTTCGCTTCAAAAAGTTCTAGTAGAATTTTAGGCAAAGAATCGGCATCAGAGGCAATTGCTCCTGTTAATGGATAACAACCCAGAGTTCTAAATCTGACTTTTTTTATTTCAATTTTTTCCCCAGGAAATAAATTTAGGCGATCATCGTCCACCAAAATAAGCATTCCGTCTCTGCTAATCACAGGTCGCTCGGCCGCAAAGTAAAGAGGCACTATGGGGATTGATTCTTTATAGATATACTGCCATATATCCAACTCCGTCCAGTTGGAGAGAGGAAACACCCTGATATTCTCACCGGGATTCCTGCGGCCATTGTACAAATTCCATAGTTCGGGGCGCTGATTTTTTGGATCCCACTGCTGATTGCTGTTTCTAAAGGAAAACACGCGCTCTTTTGCTCGAGATTTCTCTTCGTCCCGGCGCGCGCCCCCAAATGCAACATCGAATTTATATTTACCCAGCGCCTGAATGAGACCCTGAGTCTTCATAACGTCCGTATGCAGCGAACTACCATGATCAAATGGGTTTATATTTTTCTCGATTCCTTCAGGGTTAATATGCACTATCATTTCTAGACCCGTCTTTTCACCAAGCTCACTGCGGGACTCATACATCGCCTTGAACTTCCAACGCGTATCCACATGTAATAGAGGGAAAGGAGGCTTGCCAGGGTAAAAAGCTTTCTCCGCCAAGCGAAGCATGACCGATGAGTCTTTACCAATCGAATGCAACATAACCGGATTTTCAGCCTCTGCTACTGCCTCTCGTAGAATATATATACTTTCTGCTTCTAATCGGTCCAAGTGATTAAGTTTGAGTGGAGTTTTTGCTGGCTCAATGACACCAGTTTGAGCAACTATTAACTTGTCTTTATGGTATGCGGACAAACCCACCATAGCATTATAGCCTCCTGGTAGTATGATCTTATGCGTCCCTGTCTCCCGAACTAACTCTGCGGCAGCCGCACACAACCTCTGATGAGGCCAAATTAGAATGTCTTTTTTATAGTCAAAAACAAGCATACCGAGAAATTTTTCTAGATCTTTCGAATTTGGCTCACTACCTAAACAATGCCACCTTCTTCCATGTCGTCCATCATTCGCCATTAACACAAAACCTTTTTCGTGTTTATGCTGCTGGATAATTAAGGAGGGGGTGCGCTTTCTCTTAGCCTCGCTTTCTAACTGGCTTCGAACTATTTGTTTTAACGGATTATTATTTTCGTCTTTTACATCGACGAGTTTGATCGATTTTGGGAGAAGGTTAGACGACGCTGTTAATCGCTCTACTGATCTGATTGAAATAGATTTAAATTCTGCCTCAAGACACTCTTGCAAACGGCTGATGCTCCAAAGCCCCAAGGATGTTTCAGGATTTTTATAAGCCAGCGCTGGTAAGAGGAAGTTCACGATAGATAAATGTCGCAATATGTTGTTATTGCCTACAATCGTACATTATATGAAAAAATAATGAAATTAACATATTGCGTCAATTTATGGCGCTTAACAACGTAGATTGGCCTTTAAATCCCAGTGAAACAACCTATGAAGCTCTCGTATTTTAAAGCTTGATGATCTTCTGCATCACAGGCTGAAAACATAACTGTAAACTAATTGGTATAGTGAAACCCTGTTCTGAAGAGGGATGAACAGTTGCTGAAGTAAGTTGTTAACATGTCAGAGGATCAGATAGAACTTTATGAATGAGCGGCACAAGCGCCCTTATTCGATAGATAAGAATGTAATAACTACAATATTCTTAGCGTTAATAGCTCTGCTCAATGCTTCACCAAGAACTTTAGCGCAATCGACCGCATGCCAGTTTATTGGGCAGAAGCTCTCGATACGTATTGTTGTAGCTGAAACCAACGTCATCGGCCTGAAGGTCACAATTTGTGCCTCTCCCTCAATTGGCCGAACCGTCGTCAGCTAAATCGCTAGAAGTCAATAACCCTGAGCATCTTCATCCCTCAGCAAGCCCAGCAATCTCGGAAGGTGACGCTTTCAGTGAAGTAGCTACATGGTCAAAGAATTCTAATTCTTGATACCTGATGGAACTATCAATACGAATCAAACCAGCCAGACAGGCAAGGATAGATAGCCTGTGGTGTGAGCCCAGTTTCCGAGTCGCATTTGAGAGCGTGCGCGCGAGTGATTGAGTTTCGTATATCTCAGAGGAGGCCGCTGTGCGAATATCACCCTCAGAGAATTCGGCCCCCGTCACGTCTTTCATCGCTTTTTGAATATGATGTACTTCAATAGCCTCCACATTTGAATCTACGCGAGTGGCCCTAGCTAGAACAAGCAGTAGCACTTCCTTAAATAACACTTCTATATCTTCACCGGCATCTTTACCGCTTATCAGTTCTTTGATGGTGCTGAAGTTTACAAGAGCCATTATTACTCCTTATGGTCAGTTGGCATCTCAGGAGAGATCGATTATTTACAGACATTGTGGGGGATAAAATACAGTTTATCAATTCCCTAAATGAGCTTTATTCTGCATTGCACCCTTAAACGAACGTTAGCCTAATCATTAAGACTGCAACAAGGGACATGCATATCTGATGCTAGTGTAAAAAACAATATTAGTTAGGTTTAGTAAATTTGAGGGTCATTCGGTCGCTTTCACCAATCGCAGCATATTCTCCTTTATTTTCATCGCCCAATCGGTATGTTGGGGGCAAGGTCCAGACCCCCGCAGGATATACCGTATGATCCTCAGGGTTGGCGTTTATCTCACTCGAATCAGAGAAAACGAACCCAGCGGCCTTCGCTATTTCTTTTACATAGCCCTCTGAAACATACCCCGAAGTTTCCATTATCTCCATAGGAGACCCAGGTTTAGCTCGGTGTTCAACAACACCTAGTACACCACCAGGTTTTAACGCGGCATAAAAAGCCGCAAAATAATCATGTTCCTGCCCCGCCATAATCCAATTATGTACATTACGAAACGTTAACGCGAGGTCCGCGCTGGCTGGCGGAGCTATCACTACTTCATGCGGAGGATTGAGATGACGCACCGTTACTTTTCCATAAAGCTCTGGAGCATCCCTTAATTTCTCTTCAAAAAGGCGAAGATTTGGCGGCATGTAAGATAAAGATGCGTTTGGGGAGAAATGAGCAGCATAAAACTTCCCTGCCTCAGCGACGTAGGGGGCTATGATTTCTGTATACCAGCCTCTCGCAGGTAATATTTCGATCACAGTCATCTCTCTCTTAAGACCAAAAAAATCAAGTGTTTCGACCGGGTGGCGTGACGAGTTGCGAGCTATATTCTCAGCACTTCTATGCCCAGCTACGATTAACTCTTCGATAGAACTCTCGGCATTAGCTCCTGAAGGCAGCCCAAAAATAAACATGAATGTATAAATGCATTGAAGTTGACCTAGTTTTTTATTCATAGCCATAACCAAAAGAAAAGAGAACAATACCGCAACAAGTAGGTATAGCCAAGGCAGGGCTCATGTCTATAACTTTGCCATGCCTTTGTATATCATAAAGGCAATGAAGTTATATCCCTCCCTCAATGCCATCACATATGTCAATTCCTAAATCAGATTTAAAGCGTGAAGCTCTTAACATCGGCCTACAGGGCTCAGGGTTCATTTTACTTTCCTTTACAGTTTTAACGTATACAGACACTTTCAAAACCGCAATTAGCTTCTTGACGGTAAGTTTTATAACCTGGATTTATGTGCTTACATTATGTTACCGCCGCTTATCGCTTAACTACGATACCGAGACTAGATTGTCATTTGGTCGACTAGGAGTAGGCAACCGAATAACCTTGCTGAGGGGATTGCTAATAGCTGCAACTGCTGGTTTTCTCGGGTCTAGCCCTTCCAGCCTCAGTGTATTTGCATTATTTTTACCGGCTGTGCTTTATACTACCGCTGCAATTGGAGACGCACTGGATGGTTATGTTGCAAGAATTACGAAACAAACCACCCAATTAGGAAAAGAATTAGACAATGAGCTAGATGCGTTAGGATTACTTATAGCGCCCCTGTTAGCGATACTTTGGGATAAACTTCATGTCAGCTACATGAGTGTATCCTTAGCTTTCTATATTTTTAGAATTGGGATTTATATTAGAAAAAGACTCGGCCTGAGAATTTGTCCGCTTCCAGCAAGCTCATTTAGGCGCCGACTAGCCGGCTATCAGATGGGCCTTGTTGCCACCGCTCTCTGGGCGCCGATACCAGCCGAACTGACCCAGCCAATCGGATTCTTATTAATGGCACCGCTTTTATGCAGGTTTATCCTAGACTGGCTCTATGTCAGCGATCGCATTAGTGATGCTTGAAGGCTAGAGTGAAGAAAAAGAATGTCTTTAATTTGATCGTTTGGGCTGCTGCTGGCTCTCTGGTATTTTTGACTTTGAGAGAATTGCCTATCGCAGAGATGGGACTGAAACTTGCAGAAATCTCAACCTCTGCATGGTTTATTCTTTTTATCATAAACGTTGCGATATTGTTTTTAACCGCAGCCCGATGGAAGGTATTAGCTAACATTTTTAATGCTGAGTTGTCCCTAGTCGATTTATTTAAAATTCGTCAAGCTGGCAGCACCATAAGTTTTGTAACACCTGGGCCTCAATTTGGTGGCGAACCATTACAAGTTTACTGGATGCATCAAAAATATGACGTTCCTATAGATATAGCTTTAACCACTTTAGGGTCTGACAGACTTTTGGAGACAATAATTAACCTGCTTATTTTGGTAATCGGCTTATCACTCATCATCGGCTCGGGTCTCGACGGGGATTTTTCAAAGGCGCTTCTGGTTACATCCATAACGCTTGCAATATTAATCATGCTCACAGTACTAATTCTTAAAAAACCAAGATGGCTAGCAAAGATTTTTGGGGTTTTATTCTCTCGATTCAGCAAGAAAATTTCGTATCTAGAAAATTACCACCAAATGTCGAAAGCCATAGATCGGCTAGTCACACAGATTAAAAAAAATCAATCACGTGTTTTTTTCGCCTCAGTACTTGGGGTAGCGGGATGGTTTTTATTGACCCTTGAGCTGTATTTCATGATGAAGGTTCTGGGCCTTTCACCAAGTCTTTACGATATCATTTTTGTCATGGTCGGTATTCGACTGGCTCTTCTAATGCCGATACCAGGAGGAGTCGGAACAGTCGAGGCTTCCCTTCTCTGGTCCTTTAGCATATTGAATTTAGCAGCGGCAGGGGCAGCCGGTCTGATTGCCCTCAGCAGACTCAGAGATGCAATAATACTTATCGTTGGGATGGTTTCCTTATCTGACTTATCAAAAGATAATCCGGGAGTAACATCTAGCGACGATTATCATGGCTAGCTATCTTATTCGGGGCGCGTGATCAACTTTGTCCAGCTTCGATTCGTTTGCTAAAAGCCGCCCAACAACTGTCGTTTTCCCACAGCTTTATGGAGCAAACCCCTTCAAAATTAAGCAAAATTCGATCCGTAAGCTTCTCATTTAAAATGCGCGCGAAGTGCTCTATGCTTGGATTAAGGCCCTCAAACTCTGGCTTGTCATTCAACATACTGTCGCGGAAGTAACCCACAACCGCATCGAGCCCAGCTTCTATATCCACGATATCCACAAGGTAACCATGCTCATTTAAAGTTTCACTCTCAATACTGACTTCCACTACATAATGATGCGCATGCGGATTGTTTTCATCACCCCAATCACCACCAATCAAAAAGTGTTTTGCTATGAAGTCCCTAGTTACAGCTACTTTATACATAAGTTACCTTTTAGTCTCGATATTCAAATACGACTTGTAATAAACCTTTAGTGCCCTCGCTGAGCTGGCGGTAGAAGCTTGGAGCTTCTCGAACAGACACCACATGTGTGATGAACTTGCTAGGCTTAACTTGGCGGATCATCTCCCATGCAAGATTAATACGACGTTTTTTATCCCAGCGACCCGTGAGTCCGGGCTCTATCGTACTGACTTGGCTAGTGGTAAGTTGCAGCCGGTTTCTGTGGGCCTCTCCCCCTAGATCA
>JAQWOJ010000080.1 GCA_029245905.1 Gammaproteobacteria bacterium | reverse complement strand
ACGCCTCGCGGTTTTTATTATAGGTGCGAAGGTATCGTCTTCCTCATCGAGACCGGCCATGCTCATTAAGGAATGCTCTGTTGTATCTCTAATGACATCCACGACATCATCAATCGTAATTCTACCTAGAAGTTTATTGCTTTCATCTATTACTGGCGCTGAAACCCAATCGTGTTGTTCAAAAAGTTGAGCTACTTGAGCGGCGCCCATTTCTACTGGAATGGCTTCAATGTCGTCTCGCATAACTTCGTGTACTGACGTATTCGGGTCGGATACGAGTATTGTTTGTAAAGGTAATATTCCCAACAATTCATCATGTCGATTTACTACGAGGACACTGTCCGTCATCTCCGGAAGAGTTTCATGTCGCCTCAAGTAACGGAGCACCAGCTCAACAGTATGGTTGCGCCTCACTGTTATTGTGTCGGTATTCATGAGCCCGCCAGCAGTGTCTTCATCATATGACAGAATAGATTCAAGGCGTTGGCGGTTCTGTTGATCCATATCTTGGAGAACTTCCGCCGCAATTTGCTGTGGTAGCTGCTGCAGGATGTCTGCTAAATCATCGATCTCCAGACCTTCAGTAAGTTCCACAACCTGTGCAGCATTTAGTTCGCGCAAGATGTCATTTTGAAGATCTTCGTGCAGAGATTGGATCACCTCACCTTCCAAGTCTTTGTCAATTAGTTGCCAAAGAACGGAGCGTGAATTTGGAGGAGAAGATTCGATAAGGTGGGCGATTCCAGCGGTAGGGAGGGTCCTAATCATCTGTCTTACTTGATACAGAGAACCAGCGTAAATCGCTTCATTTAGCTCCAAGAGAGAACTGTTCTTCGATAGCGAATTCTTTTTTAAAGACATGCTTAAAAACCCCGCTGCATAATTAGCCTGTCATTAGAAATATTGAAGTTGAATCAAGGTGGTCAACTTAAAATTATTTTGGTTTTCTCACAAAATACATGACCCTCCATCGCATAAGATGAAGTCGCGGCTTATAGTTTGCGTCCGAGAAAACCTTGCTATGCCCCTTCACCGAAACCAGTACTTATCAGCTTTAGAATAGACTCCATCGCCTTTTCTTCATCAGTCCCTTTGATCTCTATCTTAAGGATTGTGCCTTGTGTTGCTGCCAGCATCATAAGAGCTAGAATACTTTTCCCGTCAACCATTTTGCTATGACCGACCTTTATGGTCGCAGAGTATTTTGACGCCATTTCTGCTAACTTTGACGCGGCTCTCGCGTGGAGTCCGGTTTCATTAGTGATTTCGATGGAAGATATCTTCATTAAATTTTAGTGATCAATCATTTATTGTCGTCTTGTTTACTCTCTGGTTTTCTAGAGAGAAATTGCGCTATCAAAGAGCTGTTTGTTTTCCTGGCATTTTCTCAGAGTATGGCAAAAATTAGGATTGTTGAAAAGTTCGGCAAGCCCTGCTAACACCCTTACATGCTCGTCTTTTTTTTCCTCTGGAACAATCAGTATAAAGATTATATCGACGGGTTCGCCATCGATAGCATCATAATCAATAGGTTCAGCAAGAGTTACGAGTGATCCAATAATTTCTTTGCACTGCGGAACGCGACAATGTGGTATCGCAATACCATTTCCCAGCCCGGTACTGCCCAGTTGCTCGCGGGCCATCATGGAATTGAAAACTTCAGTTTCATCTAGATTTGTAAATAAACCGCCTAGTAGGCCGCTGACTCTTGTTAGAAGTCGTTTTTTGCTAAATCCTTCTATCCTGCAGAAACATCGCTCAGGTGTAAGAATCTCCTCTAGCTCCATTTTTGGAACCCTCTTAAGTTGCAAAACATATAGATCATGGTAAGCACCACTTGGTTAAATGTTTATCCAGCCAAACGTTTTCGTTCATTTGACGGCGGTATGGAGAGGGATTCTCTGTACTTGGCGATAGTCCTTCGCGCTACAACTATTCCTTTCTTCTCTAAAAGGTCTGTAATTTTCTTGTCGCTTAGAGGTTTTGTTGTATTTTCAGCCGAAATTAGCTTTTTGATAATCGCCCTGATCGCTGTAGACGAGCACTCGCCTCCGCCTTTTGTTGAAACGTGGCTAGAGAAAAAGTACTTTAGTTCAAATATTCCTCGAGGGGTATGCATATACTTCTGTGTCGTCACTCGCGAGATCGTCGATTCGTGCATGTCGACAGCCTCCGCAATATTTTGAAGGACAAGAGGCTTCATGGCTTCTTCTCCATGTTCCAAAAACTCCTCTTGATGTTCAACTATACGAGTAGCTACTTTTAACAAAGTCTCGTTGCGGCTTTGAAGACTCTTTATAAACCAGCGAGCTTCTTGCAAATTATTTTTGAGATAATTGTTGTCCTCATTCGAAGCTGCTTTCTTAACCAATGAGGCATTATCATCATTTATCCGAATTTTTGGTGTGGTTTCCAGATTGAGTTCAACTTTCCATTTGCCTAAGTCAGAATGTTTGGTGACAATAATATCTGGTGCGATATAGGTCGTCGATGGAGGCGAAATATTTGCTCCGGGTCGCGGATCCAAATTTTCAATTATTTCGATTGCATCTTTTAATTCGGCCTCACTTAACTTTGTTTTGCGCATTATTTGAATGTAATCTTTTTTTCCGAGCAGAGTTATATGATCCTTAATAACTTTTTTTGCATTATCTATGGGAATGCGTTGAATGGGATTTTCATATTGGTTTAGTTGGATTAGAAGACATTCGATTAGATCTCGGTAACCAACGCCTATGGGATCAAATTGCTGAATTCTATGGAGGACTGCAACTATTTCATCCAGCTCGATTTCGAGTTCGGGGTCTGCGCCCGCATGTATAGATTCAATATCAATGGTTAACGCTCCATTCGAGTCGATGGCATCAATAATAATAAGCGCGATCGATTGATCTTTCTCCGACATAGGGGTGAGATTGAGCTGCCATAGCAGATGGTCTTGGAGAGTTTCTTGTGAGGTGCTTCTGGATTCATAGTCGCTAGAATCTACGTTGTAAGAGTTTCTCGCAGAATATGTATCGGGGTAAACATCGTTCCAACTGCTATCAACGGCAAGCTCTGCAGGTATTTGATCATCCCATGAGAAATTTTCTTCTTGGGGAGAACGCTCTTCAGTTGATTTTATAGCATTTACCGAATCGAGATTTTCACTAAAGGGAGTATCTGGATCCTTCGGCGAACTTTGATTTTCTTCATCTGAATGCTCGATAAGTTCAAGCATGGGATTCGACTCTAACGCTTGATGAATTTCCTGTTGCAAGTCTAAGGTAGAAAGTTGGAGTAATCGGATCGCTTGCTGCAGTTGCGGCGTCATTGTTAACTGCTGACCAAGCTTAAGCTGAAGCGAGAGTTTCATCGTGGTTACCAGCTATTGACCAGTAGTAAAAGTAACTGGAACCCTGTATCACTATAAATGTGTAATCGCATTAGGATATCTCAATTTCTTAGCACGCCTTGAAGTATAGCAACTTTAGTGCCCAGATAGTAATGTCGAAAATCTAGAGCTTTGTTTTGGAAAAATTAAAGGGATCTTGGAGTTTGGGTCTCGAAGTCAGATCTTGAATTGATCGCCCAGATAGACTTTTCTGACTTTTTCATTACTCAATATATCGTTAGCAGTACCTTTTGCAATGATTTCCCCTTCGTTGACAATATAAGCTTTTTCACAGATATCTAGAGTCTCTCTTACGTTATGGTCTGTTAACAGAATTCCAACATTGCGGGATTTTAGATGGTTAATTATCTGTTTAATGTCTTCGACCGAAATGGGATCTACACCTGCAAATGGTTCATCTAGGAGAATAAATTTTGGTTCTGTTGCTAATGTACGCGCGATTTCTGTTCGCCGTCTCTCTCCACCCGAAAGGCTAGCTCCGATATTAGTCCTGATGTGCCGAATGTTAAATTCATCTAATAAAGATTCGAGTTTTTTTTGTTTTTCTGATCTTGATAAGTTTGGCCTTGTTTCTAATATAGCTAATATATTATTTTCGACAGAAAGTTTTCTAAATATAGAGGAATCTTGGGGTAGATAGGATAATCCAAAACCGGCACGTATGTGGATAGGTAGGTTTACTAATGATTTATTATTTAGAATTATATCGCCAGAGTCAGTGCTGACCAATCCAACTATCATATAAAAGCAAGTAGTTTTCCCTGCTCCGTTTGGTCCCAGGAGGCCGACTATTTCACCTTGTTTAACATCAATCGAGATGTCTCGAACAACCCTTCGGTCTTTATAGCTTTTTGCAAGATGAGTTACTTTTAACATATTTTTAATTTGATGTTGACGTCAAAGCTCCAGCACAAGGTCCAACCGCTTCTTTGATTAGATCTTGTTCGGCTATATAGATAATCGCACTGCAACTGATAGTGGAGTCTGGAGATTCAATGCTGGCATTTTCTAATAATTCAAGAACAGTCTCATCCTTGTCGTTGGTATAGAAGAGTAAAGTATTACTTGTTCCATTAACGATTGCGCCATTTTGGTCTAATTGCTGTTTATAATGCACTGGAGTTCCATGGACGGTTATTTTAGTTAATTCATTAGACGATGCTTGGTACTCAAAAATTGCTTTAGCTCCGCGTATTTCTAGTGATCCCTGGGTGACAATAACATTGGTGTTCATCTCGAGTATGCGGGACTCACCCACTATATTCATGGTAGAGCCGCCGTCAGAGCTCCAACTGACTCTCTGATCTGTGTCGGATTCCAGTGCGATAGCATTATTTGTATGTGCTAGTCCTATGAAGAAGCAGGAAAGCAAAATTCTAATTGTGTTCGTTTTCATAAAACCCTCGGATTTCATCATAGAAAATTATTTCATCTGCTTTTAAACTAGCAAACATTCCTTCAGAAGATTGCTGCAAATTGGGGGCTATAAGTTGAATCGACCGATTTGTTTTCAAGGTTTCATTATTTAGGTCTATTTCGAGATACTCAGTAGACATTTTAGTTTTATTTCCACGGGCGTCTAGTCCAAATATTTCGACATCTCCAGTTAATTCCACGATTTTTTGTTCGGCTTGGTTAAAGTTTGAAACTGTGCCTTTGTCAGCAACGATATTCCAGCGTGATTCTCCATTTTGGAAGAGCTTAATGAAGGGTTTCTCGACTTCTAAGTGGTTGTCAGTAAACTGAATTTGTGCTTCTGCTCTTAAGGTATAGTTTATCGAGCCGTCATCGTTATAAAGAATGGTATTTATCCCTTCTGAGAAGCTTTCATATTCCAGCTCAATTTCTGCAAATCTTTGGTGATTACCCATTAGGATCGACAGGCTCTCACCTGAGAAAATAGTGATAACTAATGCTATCGCTATAAAAACTGGAAGTAATAAAATTATTGATTTGTGCATTTTAGTTCTTAACTTTGTTTTCGTGAGCTTATCATGAAAGAGGTGAGCAGCGGATAGTAAGAATGGGATCTAATGCCCATTGTTGCTTGGACTGATGGTTTTTCTAGGATATGAGTGGTTTGTGAGGAAATTTTGGGAACTAGAGCGCTGAAGGCGAGCTTAGTTTCTATTGGTAGAAAGAATCGTATGTTTTGTTTGCCTTTAACAGAAAGTCAGTAATTTCTCTCACGGCTCCCATCCCGCCCTCGGCTGTCGTTATAGCATGAGATGCAGCCCTAATTTCCGGATGCCCATTGGGAACTGAAAAACTTAAACCTACATTTCTCATGGCGCTTAAATCTGGCAGATCATCGCCGGCATAGGCTGCTTGGTTAATCGAAAGGGATTGGGCTGTAAGAATTTCATTGAGAGCGGTCAATTTATCCTCCCTTCCTTGTATTAGGGTTTTTATACCAAGGTCCGCTGCTCTTTTTTCTAGAATCATTGAAGACCTGCCCGTAATTATTGCAACCTCAATAGAACAGGCATGAAGCATTTTAATTCCCTGTCCGTCAAGCGTGTGAAATGTTTTTATTTCTTCTCCTGTTTTTGAAAAATAGATACGGCCGTCAGTTAATACGCCATCGACATCTAAAGCGAGAAGAGTGATTTTGGATGCGGCCTTATATACTATTGATTTATCTACATTAAATCTCATATCTTATTAAATTACATTTGCTTGAAGTAGGTCGTGCATTTTTAAAATGCCTTCTATAACGCCGTCATTTTGCCCGACGATGATTACATAGATATTTTCATTTTGCATCACTAGAGCTGCTTCTGCTGCTAGTGAATTACTTGGAATGCACTTGTAACCTGTCGACATTACATCATCTATTAATAAGGAATCGATATTTCTCCTGTCGTCTAGAGCGCGTCGTAGGTCACCGTCAGTAAAGACGCCTTTTACGTTTCCTAAATCATCGATGATAGTAGTTAGTCCAAACCCTTTGCTGCTCATTTCTAGCAGCGCAGAGGACAAAGAGGAGCCCAGTTTCACTTTAGGAATTTCGCTACCTGTATGCATAACATCTTTTACTTTTACTAAAAATCGTCTTCCTAAATTGCCGCCAGGATGCGAAAAAGCAAAATCTTCTCTCGTAAATCCTCGCTCTTCTAATAGCGCCATCGCCAGAGCATCTCCCATCACCAACGCAGCGGTTGTGCTTGAAGTGGGTGCTAGCCCTAATGGACACGCTTCTTCATCTACATGAACATCTAAATTTACTGTTGCCGCATTTCCTAAGTCCGAGGTTTTATCTCCAGTAAAACTAATTAAGGGAATATTCTTCCGTTTTATTACGGGAAGAAGGGTTGTTATCTCTTCGGTATTTCCAGAATTAGAGATGGCTAGTACAACATCGTCATCCGTTATCATGCCAATATCACCGTGGCTTGCCTCCCCAGGGTGAACATACAAAGCCGGGGTGCCTGTGCTAGCGAGGGTGGCTGCTATCTTATTGCCTATATGGCCCGATTTTCCCATGCCTGTGACAACTACCCGTCCAGAACAGTGTAAAATTAACTTACACGCTTCTTCAAATTCAGCACCTATTCTGCCGCTTAGTGCAAGTATTGCTTTGTGTTCAATTTCAATAGTGCGGAGAGCGCTTTTATTTGCTGTAAATTTTGAACTCATAATCTATGCAACCAAGTGATTTTAAAAATTAGCTCTGCACTTCGAGCAGCATAAACGTAAACCAACCGCTGTAAATTAACAAGAATAGAACTCCGTGTATTCGAGTGATTTTTCCTTTGTGCCGAATACATCGATAGCATATAAGACTTAGCAAAACAGTGAGGATTAGAACTGTGAGAAAGTCGCGATAGACTAGGCTTTTTTCGATCATTCCTGGCGCGAAAAGGCCCGGAAAGGGAAGAACTATCAAAAAATTTAAAATGTTCGAGCCAACTATATTTCCTATAGCGAGGTCCTCGTGTCCTTTTAGCACTGCAGTAACTGCAGCCGCGAGTTCCGGTAAACTTGTTCCTAGAGCAATAATTGTCAGCCCAATTATTGTTTCTGACACACCCACTCGTGATGCAATATTTGAGGCCGCCTGAACAAGAGCTTCGGCACTTATTACCAAAATCAATAACCCCATTGTTAAGTACAAGAGTGCCTTAATGCTGCCAATCCTCTTCACTTCTGACTTCGGTTCTTCGATCGAATGGTTGGAGAGATCTGTTGCATTAGAAAGTTCATAACTTAAAAGTTTGTAACCTAGAAATGCTGTAATAAATAGGAGCACTAGTGCGTCAAGAAAACCAACATAAAAATTTGTTAGAAGCACTCCTGTTACTAGCGTTACCAGCAATAGGGCGGGGATTTCTCTGGTGGAAAGAGATTTCGGCGGTCTAAGTGGATTGATAATAGCAGCCACGCCCAGTGCTACACCTATATTAAATAAATTTGATCCAAGAGCGTTTCCTATAGCTAGCCCAGGCTTCTGTTGATACGCGGCCGCCGCAGATGAGAAAAATTCTGGAGCGGAAGTCCCAAAGGCGACAATTGTAAGGCCGATAATCAAGGGCGAGATTCCAAAATTTTCAGCGATCGAAGATGCTCCGGAAACAAACCTTTCTGCACCCCAAATTAAACCTATAAAACCGATAATTATTATTAGTGTGGCGACGAGCATATTAAGTTAATTTTGAATGGCGACTAGTAAGGCGCCTAATTAGAAGGTTCTTTCTTGCCGTTTGCAAGTAATAATTCATTGGCGTACTCAATTGAGGTAGACTGTTTACTTAGTTTGGAGTCTATCCGCGTTATGTCTTTGCGCTTTCAACAAGATAAGGTCAAAATGTTTTCTTAATAATATTGGAGCAGATTTATTGAGATTTTCTAGGAGATAAGCGAATGAAATCATTAAAAAAAGCAGTTAGCACTTTGGCTCTTGCGATTCTGGCAACGGCTACCTCCGGCAGTTTTGGTCAAGAACTGACAGCAACGGAAACGGCTGAGATAGGTGTTGATGCGCTTTTGAAAACTGTCGAAAGCTCTAAGGGCTATTTTTTAACGGATAAGGATTTGTATTTTTCTGAGATTGAAAGAGTACTAAATACTTTCGTTGATTTTGAAGCGGTAGCTGAAGTGGTTATGAATCGTTATGCGTCTGTAGCGAGTGAACTTCAAAAGCAAAGGTTCGCAAATATTTTAAAAACGACGCTCACTCGGTTTTATGGAGCTTCGCTGATTAACTATAGTGGTGAAGAATTGACATTTCTTCCTCCAAGTAGTCCTGATTCTGATCCGAGGGCCGATACTATCGTGGGCATGGAACTGCGAGGACCTGATATGAATTTGCGGCTACAGTATCAAATGTTTGTTAATGAGAATGATGAGTGGAAACTCAAAAACTTGAGTTTGGCCGGGATAAATCTTGGGCGCCAATATTTCACGCAGTTTTCTGCTCTGATGTCTTCACACGATGAAGATATAGATTTGGTTTTGGATAATTGGCAATAGAGGGAGATTGAATATTGAATGCCGCTGAGATTAAGGACCTATTGATTGTTGCTATTCCTGAAGGTGAAATAGAAGTAGAGGGCGGGGGTGGGAAATATGTGGTATCTGCAGTAGCCGATATGTTTGAAAATTTGAATGCTGTGCAGAGACAGCAGGCCATCTATTCGGTCTTGAATAAGCATATCTCAAGCGGAGAAATTCATGCAGTTTCAATGCGCTTGCAAACGAAAGTTGAGGCTAATTCTACCGAGTAATGATTTGCTGGATAAAACCTTTTTATGGATAAACTTATAATCAATGGTGGAATTCGCCTTAATGGTGAGATTAGAATAGCTGGTGCAAAGAATTCAGCGTTGCCCATTATGGCTGCAACATTGCTCACCCATGAAGTTGTCCAGATTTGTAATCTTCCTCATTTGTACGACATTACTACGATGCTTGAGCTTTTGGGCTGTATGGGTGTTCAGCCGATCGTGGATGAAAAGCTGAACGTCGAGGTTAACAGCAGTACTATTAAGCATTTCAGTGCGCCATATGAACTTGTTAAGACAATGCGCGCTTCTATCTTGGTTTTAGGCCCTTTGCTTGCTCGTTATGGTCAAGCAGAGGTAGCGCTACCAGGAGGGTGTGCCATAGGAAGTAGACCTGTTAATCTGCATATAAGAGGGCTGCAAGCAATGGGAGCAGACATAGCCGTTGAAGATGGTTACATAAAAGCTAAAGTTATTGGCAAATTGAAGGGCGCGAATATATTTATGGACCTGGTTACGGTTACCGGCACTGAGAACATAATGATGGCTGCAACGCTTGCCGAGGGACGAACAGTTATTGAAAATGCAGCGCGTGAACCCGAAGTGGTTGATTTAGCGAATTGTCTCATCAAAATGGGTGCTAATATTACCGGGCAAGGTACTGATACTATTGTGGTTACCGGAGTAAGAAATTTAAGGGGCTGCAGTTACTCAGTTATGCCGGATCGCATTGAAACAGGAACTTATTTGATTGCAGCGGCTGCAACCCGGGGTCGTATTAAGGTAAAGGATACTAATCCGGAAATATTAGAGGCGGTGCTTCATAAGTTAGAACAAATAGGCGCCGAAATTAAAGTTGGGGATGACTGGATTGAATTGGATATGCACGGAGAAAGACCTAAAGCGGTTTCACTGAGGACAGCGCCTTACCCAGCATTTCCTACAGATATGCAAGCTCAGTTTACAGCATTAAATTCCGTCGCTGACGGTACAGGTTCTATTACTGAAACTGTTTTTGAAAATCGGTTTATGCATGTGCACGAGATGAACCGTATGGGCGCGCTGATTCGTGTGGAGGGCAACACGGTTATAGTTGATGGTGTACCCGCGTTGAAGGGTGCGCCGGTAATGGCAACGGACTTGCGCGCATCGGCATCTCTGATAATTGCTGGGTTGGTTTCCGAGAATGAAACAAGCGTTGATAGGATTTATCATATTGATCGAGGTTATGAATGCATAGAAGAAAAATTGCAGTTACTCGGTGCGCGAATTAGGCGAGTGCCCTCGTAGTCGTTTTTCTAAAAGTCAAAAGTTTTAATGAGATGATTCCTACAAAGATATTAATTGCTCTGACTAAAGGTCGAATACTCGAAGAGACTTTGCCGCTGTTTGAGGCTGCGGGGGTAGTGCCTAACGAAGATATTAGACAAAGTAGAAAACTTTTGTTTACGACGAACCTGGAAAACGTCGACATGATAGTGATCCGAGGGGCTGATGTGCCCACTTATGTTGAATTTGGTAGCGCTGATTTAGGTGTGGTTGGAAAGGATTTTATCCTGGAATATGGATGTGAAGGTTTTTATGAGCCTCTAGACTTGCAAATTGCCAAGTGTCGTATTATGACCGCGTCTCCTCTCTCTGATACAGTTTTATCAGGGCGCGTTAAAGTTGCAACTAAGTTCCCGAATATTGCTAAACGGTATTTCGCAAGCAAAGGAAAACAAATAGAGTTGGTAAAATTAAATGGGGCCTTAGAGCTAGCGCCATCACTAGGCTTGGCCGACGCAATTGTTGATATCGTGGACACAGGTAAAACGCTTCAAGCTAATGGTTTAGAGCCGAAGGAATTGATAGCCGATATTTCGTCAAGAGTGATTGTAAACAAAGCTTCGATGAAAATTAAAAACACCATTATTTCTGAAATTTTAGAAAAATTAAGGGAGGCTGTTAAAGCTCTTTAAAAGCTAACTGCGTTCATTTGCTATGATTAAATCTAGTATTTCAATTAGCCGTTTAGATGCCAGTAAAAATGGGTTTCAGGACCAGTTAACTGGGCTTTTGAATCGAGAGATGCTTGTTTCTGATGAAGTCACTACTCTGGTTACTGGCATTCTGAGGGACGTGAAGTCCCGCGGGGACGAGGCTATTATTGACTATACCAATGAATTTGATGGGTTTGATATAAGTTCCCTAGAAGAACTATTTGTCCCAAGAGAGATGCTATTAAAATCACTTGCAAGAATCTCTTCGAAGCAAAGAAGGACTCTAGAGTATGCTTCCAAGCGAATTAGAGAATATCACGAGAGGCAAAAGCAAACTTCTTGGGAATATGAAGATATTGATGGGTCAGTTTACGGACAAAGAATTAGTCCGCTGGAAAAGGTAGGTCTATATGTCCCGGGTGGTAAGGCTAATTACCCGTCGTCGGTTCTAATGTTAGGAATTCCAGCAAAAGTTGCAGGAGTAAAAGAGATAATTGCAACCGTTCCCACTCGCTACACGGAGGGAGCGGATTTGATTTTTGCGGCGGCAGCAATATCGGGGATAAATTCATTGTTTACAATAGGTGGCGCTCAGGCTATCGGTGCCCTTGCTTATGGCACAGAATCGGTTTCTAAGGTAGATAAAATAGCGGGTCCTGGAAATTTATATGTCACTGTGGCGAAGAAGTTGGTTTTTGGTGAAGTTGGAATTGATATGATCGCGGGTCCGTCAGAATTAACAATTATTTGTGATGGAAGCACTAATCCTGACTGGATAGCTATGGACTTGTTTTCCCAAGCCGAGCATGATGAGCAAGCTCAATCTATCTTGATCTCAACGAAAGAAAATTACATCGATGATGTCCAAGAGAGTATTGATCGATTATTTCCAGATATGGAAAGAAAAGAAATTATTGAAAAGTCTCTGAAAGATAGAGGTATTTTTATCAAGGTAAGAGATTTGGATGAAGCTGCGGCCGTAAGTAATTTAATTGCGCCAGAACACCTCGAAATTTCTGTCGATAATCCAGTCAAATTATTAGATTCTATTAATAATGCTGGGGCTATTTTTGTAGGTAAGTATAGCGCGGAAGCCTTAGGTGATTATTGCGCGGGCCCCAGCCATGTCTTGCCGACATCCGGTACTGCACGTTTCTTTTCTCCATTGGGAGTTTATGATTTTCAAAAACGTAGTTCGATTATTCATTGTTCGGCGGCGGGAGCGAATGCAATGGCTCGGACAACATCAGAGCTAGCCCGTGATGAATACCTGCAAGCTCATGCGCTGTCGGCGGAACTTAGGTTAAATGCTGAATTGGACTAATTAGGGTTTTGAGGTTCTATGATTCTCGCTTCTCCAAAACCAAGAGTGGTGGGCAAATCTAGAATTTGACCATTTCTGTAGACTTGAATCATTATGGTGGTGCCGGGTTTTTTATTTCTTACCTCCAAAACTATATTTTCAGCGTTTACCACTTTTCTACCGCCTACGCGGGTAATAACGTCGCCGGGTCTTATTCCTGACTGCTCTGCAGCGCCGCCTTGGTCTACGCTTTCTACTAAAATGCCACGAACATTATCGATGCCAAAAAATAGCTTGCTAGATTCTGCATTAAGAGCTTCTCCTGTAAGTACGCCAAGATAACCCGAATTGGCGTCTATGGCTTGTTTTACTAGGTCTTCCATGGACTGAATGGCGACGCTTGCGGGGGTAGCAAACCCGATGCCTTCAAATTTTCCAGACTCTGAAAAAATTGATGAGTTTATTCCAATTAATCTGCCACTTGCATCAATTAACGCACCGCCGGAATTTCCTGGATTGATTGCTGCATCTGTTTGAATAATTGAAACTGTTGAATCTGTATTATTTGTAATTGCGCTTACTATACCTTGAGAAACTGATTGTCCAATATTGCGGGGATATCCGATTGCAAATACAATATCTCCGACTTTGCTTTTCTCTGAATTTCCAAGCTCAATAGGAGTCAGATCAGTCATATTGATATGCAATACTGCTAGATCATTTGGTTTATCCCAAGCAACCACCTTCGCTGAAATTCTTCTGCCATCGTTTAAGGTAACTTCTGTTTCAAAAAGATCAAATAAATTGTCGACTACGTGAAGGTTGGTAAGAATGAAGCCGTCAGATCTGACGATTACTCCAGATCCAAGGCTGTCTTGTTCCTCTAAGTACAAATTCAATCGATCTTTAGAGGTCCTTTCGACAGATTCAACATCAAAACGAGTGGCTGTTATCCCGACTACGGAGGGAGATGCTTTACTGATTGCATTGGCGAAGGACGTATTAGCTTCGGAGGTTAAAACCTCCATGTTTTTTGACTGCTCGGATAAGCTTATTTGCTGAAGCTGCTTGTATTGTAGGAAAGTCATGGCAAATAGAACGCCACAAGCGATTGGCCAGCCAGCAAAACGAATAATTTTATATACCTTCTCCATTAATAAATCCGCAGTTATGTTTTTTTGATATAGTGGAGGAATCCAATTGAATATACAGTGAGTGGTAAAAATTTCCAATGCCAGTAAACCTTAAAGATCTAGATGAAACGCTAAAAACAGTACTTAAACCGGAGCTGTTTAACGATTATTGTCCAAATGGAATACAAGTTGAGGGCAAAGAAATCGTTGCTAAGATAGTCACCGGCGTGACCGCGAGTAAGGCCCTCATTGAGGCGGCGATATATGAAAATGCGGATCTAGTGCTTGTTCATCATGGCTACTTTTGGAAGGGGGAAAATCCAAGCATAACTGGATTAAAAAAAGTACGGCTAAAGCTGTTGCTTGAAAACAATATCAGTCTTTGTGCCTATCACTTGCCTTTGGACGCTCATCCAAAATTGGGAAATAACGCTCAATTAGCCAAAGTGTTGAGTTTATCAACTCAAACCATCCAATCTACTAGTGAAGGGCATCCAATTATTTATTTTGGCTCTATTGAAAGGCCTATGAATTTCGATAATTTCAGTGCGCATATTGAATCTAAATTGAATCGTAAACCGCTTAGCGTTAAGGGTAATAACGAGCTAATTAAGACTCTCGCTTGGTGCACTGGAGCGGCCCAAGGGCTGATTGAGCACGCGATTGATGCCGGAGTAGATGCTTATATCACCGGGGAAATCTCGGAGCAAACTGTTCATATGGCAAGGGAGTCCGGTCTGCATCTTTTCTCCGCAGGTCATCATGCTACGGAGCGATACGGTGTTCAGGCCCTTGGATCATATTTGGAAAATCAATTTGACATTGTCCATAGCTATATAGACATAGATAATCCGGTCTAATTGTGTGCTGGTGTGGGGTCGGTTTTGTAGTTTAACGAAGTTTAATATGGGTAAAACCTTAACGTAAAATAATTACATATAGCTATGTTGACTAATAATTAAAAAAGAGGTCGGTGTGCCCAGGAAATGGTTAGCGACTTTATAAATCTTTGCCTGAAATTCTAGGCTTTAAAATTTTTCTTGTTTTTTGCTAAATAACACTAGTGTTAAAATGTTATCTAAAAAAATGACAGAAAAGCTATGCCTTATAGGTATCGATGCTCATTGGGGTGGCATTAAAAACTAATCCTCCATTTATTAGTCCGGCTTTTCTATGCCAAAGTTTTCCGAAAGGGCACCGATACGGTCTGAAGATGTTCTTGTGGCATAATCTCTCGGAGGAATCCTTTCTTGAGAGTTTTCGTCTGAGGTAGACGCTGAAAAGGTAGCATCGGACTCAGTGGGAAGTAGTTTGCCTGCTACCTCTGTGGAGCATAAATTTTGGGCCCCGCTGGCTAAGTGCTGATATATCCCCTTGTAGTTTTCCGTCATTCGATGCACTAATTCTGCTGTTTTACTAAAATGATCGCTCACGTTCTCTTTATATTCTTCGTGAGATTCTTTTAAGGTGCTAATCTGATTTTCTAGATCTCGTACCCGCTTCGAATTAGTACTTAGTTTATCAGTAAGTATGACGCCAACGACGATGCCAATAGTTAGACAACCAATAGCTATGAGCCATATCGACATAAGAACCCAACCCTTTCAATCAAGCTTTCAAAGATAACCATATGCCCTGACCAAGTATAGCTTAATTTGTCAGATTATCTGAAATTACTTTGCCTGGTCTGAAGCAGTCAGCTATTGTATGTCCGCGAGTTTGGTTTGAGATTTCCACATAATTTTATATGGGCTTATAGTCTACGATTTCGCTTAGTGCTGTGATATGACTCCTTTGCAAAAATATGATTCCGATGTGACCAGGAACTTAGTGGTCTTAGACGATGGACAACGAGCGGCCCTAGAGGTATTAGAAAGGTTTTTTCACGGAATTTTAGATAAACAGAAAGGAAAGACTTTCATTGATGTTCTAGCTCAGCGCCTATTTAGAAGGGGAATAAATTCTTGCCCTGCGATTGGAGGGATTTATCTCTGGGGTGGAGTTGGAAGGGGTAAAACGTATCTTATGGACCTTCTCTTTGAGTGCGTGCCATTTGATCAGAAAGAGCGAACGCACTTTCATCGATTCATGTTGTCCGTACATGAAAAATTGAGAAGTCTGCAAGGGGTGAAAAATCCACTAAACGCAGTTGCAAAGTCAATTGCAGATCGCGTAAAAATTTTATTTTTTGATGAATTTTTTGTGTCCGATATTGGGGATGCGATGTTGTTGGCAGGCTTGCTGGAGGCTTTGTTTAAAAGAGGCGTTGTGTTGATTTTTACTTCCAATATTAATCCCGACGAATTATATAAGAATGGTCTGCAAAGAGAACGTTTTCTCCCAGCAATTAATTTGATAAAAGCGAACACACTTGTCATAGAGTTGAAAAGTGGAATTGATTATCGCTTACAAAAATTAAGCGAGTCGAGCATCTACCATTCACCTCTCGATGAGAGAGCGAATAGAGAAATTTTAGAAAAGTTTAATGATTTAGTCTCTGATCAAGCAGAGATTAAGAAGCGTTGTATGATCCAAGTTTACGGTCGCTCTATTGAAGTGCTTCACTATTCGCAAAATGTAGCATGGTTTAATTTTCTTGCGCTTTGTGATTCACCAAGGAGTGTTTTTGATTATGTTGAAATTTCAAGAATTTTTCATACGATAATTGTGAGTGATATCCCGCAATTCTCTGAAAAAAATGAGGATAAAGCCAGACGTTTCGTGTGCTTGATCGACGAGCTATACGACAGACGGGTAAATCTTATCGTTTCGGCTGAAGTGAGTATTCCGAGCTTGTACAAGGGAAGAAAATTAAATTTTGAATTCAAACGTACTCAGTCGCGTTTAACAGAAATGCAATCGATCGATTATTTGTGCTCCGCTCATTTAGTTACTTGATATTAAGTAGGGCGTATTTCCGTGAGATACACGCTTAGAAAAGCTGCCTCTTGGCCGAATTTTTCTTGAATATTCTTACCTCCTTCGGTAGTATTCGCGCTCCGTCAACTAATGAAAATTTGAATGATGAAGACTTTTAGCGCGAAGTCCGCCGAGATTGACCCAAATTGGTTAATAGTCGACGCAGAAGGACAAACCCTCGGCCGCATGGCTACAGCGATTGCGACTAGGTTGCGTGGTAAGCACAAGGCCGAATTCACTCCTCATGTAGATACGGGCGACTATGTTGTGGTAGTCAATGCTGATAAGGTTCGCGTCACTGGGAATAAGTCGAAAGATAAGATGTACTACTCGCATTCTGGTTACCCTGGCGGATTGAAATCAATTCCCTTTGAAAAGCTGATTGACAAGTCGCCGGAAAAAGTCGTGAAGCTGGCGGTTAAAGGTATGCTGCCTAAAACTCCCCTGGGCCGATCGATGTTCAAGAAACTAAAAGTTTATGCGGGAGCGGAGCATCCTCATGGAGCTCAACAACCACAAGCTCTTCAACTTTAGGCGATAGAAATTTATGGCAACTACTCAATACTATGGTACCGGCCGACGCAAAACTTCAACGGCTAGAGTCTATTTGACCAGCGGCAGTGGTAATATTACCGTCAACACTCGTCCGCTAGATGGTTATTTTGGGCGTGAAGTTGCGCGGATGATTGTAAAGCAGCCTCTCGAACTAGTGGAAATGATGGGTAAATTTGATATCAAGGTTTCCGTTAGGGGCGGTGGAAGTTTCGGCCAGGCCGGGGCAATTCGGCATGGAATTACCCGAGCGCTTATGGACTACGACGAAGAATTGAAACCGACATTGCGTAAAGCAGGATTTGTTACTCGCGATGCTCGGGAGGTTGAGCGGAAAAAGGTGGGACTTAGAAAAGCTAGAAAACGGCCGCAGTTCTCTAAGCGATAAAATCGAAAAATATGTTAGTAGACGCCAATTTCCAGCAGGACGTTGGCGTTTTTTTTTGATTAAAATATTTCTATTAAGATCAGCAAGATACGTATCTTTTGCACTAACCCTTACTTGAAAAAAAATGGAATTTTGACTATAATATATGTTAGTAAAAGTCTAGTAATTTGATAGATTGGACAGCGTTTGCAAGTGCTGTTTGATTTTATCATTCAACTGTATTGGTATGTTCTTAGGGAGAAATTGCGGTGACTGACGACAGTGCGAAAGCTGGGCGTAGACGGTTTCTTGTGGGCTCCACTTCGGTAGCTGGAGCTGCCGGTGTCGCGGGTGCAGCGATTCCGTTTGTAGGGTCCTGGAATCCGAGTGCTAAAGCGAGAGCTGCTGGAGCTCCGGTGCGAATTGATATTGGCGGCCTTAATGATGGTGAAATGCTCGGCCCTATTCCTGCTTGGCGAGGACGTCCTATTTTCATCGTTAAGCGCAGCGAGGAAGTCTTGAATGCCTTGAATGAAGACCCTGACCGCTTGACTGACCCGAATTCAGAAGAGGTTGAGCAACCTGGATATGCGCAAAATGAATACCGATCGAGGAGGCCGGATTTAATGGTTCTGGTTGGATTATGCCCGCATCTATTTTGTTCTCCTACTCCTCATATAGAACTTCAACCAGAGCCGTTTGATAGTGAATGGCGTGGCGGATTTTTTTGCCCTTGCCATGGTTCCCGCTTTGATCTTGCTGGAAGAGTGTACAGCGGATCTCCTGCCTCTCGAAATATGGAAGTTCCGCCCCACTCCTTCGAGGGGGATGATGTTTTAGTGATCGGAGTCGACGAGGGGGCATCAGCATGAGTGATATAGAGAATTCGATGAGTACGGAAGCTACGCGTAAGCCCGGGCGAATGATGGTAGCTTTGGTTGCAATTAGGGACTGGACCGATGCCAGATTACCTGTTGTAGCCGCTTGGAAAAAGCATATGAGTGAGTATTATGCGCCCAAAAATTTTAATTTCTGGTACTTTTTTGGGGTCCTATCTTTGTTAGTGCTCGTGATTCAGTTGATCACTGGAATCTTTTTGACGATGAATTATACACCCAGTGCAGAAAGCGCTTTTGCATCTGTTGAATATATAATGAGGGATGTTGAGTATGGCTGGCTGCTTCGCTACCTTCATTCTACGGGCGCCTCAGCTTTTTTTATTGTCGTATACCTGCATATGTTTCGCGGATTAATGTATGGGTCGTATAAGAGACCGCGCGAGCTCATTTGGGTAATTGGGATGGCCATTTATTTGGTGCTGATGGCAGAGGGTTTTATGGGCTATGTCCTTCCTTGGGGGCAAATGTCTTACTGGGGGGCAAATGTGATTGTCTCCCTTTTCGGAGCAATTCCCATTATTGGAGAGGATCTCCTTGTCTGGATTCGGGGTGATTATCTGATTTCAGGAGCCACTCTAAATCGATTTTTCGCATTACACGTAGTGGCATTGCCGATTGTGTTAATCGGTCTGGTTGTTGTTCACATCTTGGCTTTGCATGAAGTGGGGTCTAACAACCCGGACGGTGTTGAGATAAAAGAGAATAAGGGATCTGATGGAATTCCCATAGACAGTGTTCCATTTCATCCCTATTACACCTTATACCATGATCTGGGAGGAGTTATACTTTTCCTGTTTGCTTTCTGTGCTGTCGTTTTCTTCGCTCCTGAAATGGGAGGTTATTTTTTAGAACTCGCTAATTTCCAGGAAGCTGACTCTTTGAAAACGCCGGAACATGTTCCCCCTGTTTGGTATTACACTCCTTTTTATTCAATGTTGCGGGCAGTTACGGTCCCGTTACTTGGCATTGATGCAAAATTTTGGGGAATGCTTGTAATGTTTGGAGCGATAGGAATTTTGTTCTTGTTGCCCTGGCTCGATAAAAGTCCAGTAAAATCGATGAGATACAAAGGCAAGATCAGTCGGTTTGCTCTCCTTATGTTTGTTGTTTCTTTTATCATTCTCGGTTATTTAGGGACGCAATCAGTCAGTCCAGCGAAGACTCTACTAGCGCAGGTAATGACTGTTGTGTATTTCTCTTATTTTTTTGCCATGCCCTGGTATACGAAAATTGAGAAGGTGTCGGAGCCTCCTCAGCGATTGACCGGGCGTTTTATAAGCATTCCTCAGATATTGGGAAGTTTTATAATAATTGTAATACTGGTAATTGTTCCTTTAATGCTGGTTTCTGGGGAGGCTGATGCCGCGTCCTCTGGAAACCTTGATCTCGATCATGTAGAAACCAATTTTGACGATAAAGAATCGTTGCAACGAGGGTTTAAATATTACGTTAATTATTGCGTTAGCTGTCATGCCTTAGGTTATGCGCGTTATGAGAGAACGGCAGATGATTTGGAAATTCCGCATGACCTTGTACTGGCAAATCTAGTGTTCGATGATGCGCTGATAGGAGATTTGATTGAAAACGCGATGTCCAAGAATGACGCAGAGACCTGGTTCGGTGCTGCGCCCCCTGATTTAACCCTTGCTGGTCGTGTTCATTCTCCTGACTGGTTATATACCTATTTAAGGTCTTTCTATAACGATGAAGGAAGACCATTAGGTACAAATAATACTATTTATCAGAATGTAGGGATGCCAAATGTTCTTTATGATTTGCAGGGAGATGTTACACGAGAATGTGATGCTCTTGGTGATCATTGTGAATTGCATGCGAGCGGCAATGGACTTATGTCGCCACAGGAATTCGATTTAGCCATCACAGATTTAGTGAATTTCCTATATTATGTGGGAGAACCTGTCAGGGAGAAACGTCAGAATATAGGATTCTGGGTGTTGATTTTTCTCGGGTTTCTTTATGTTCTTGCTTACCTTCTGGGACGAGAATTTTCTAAAGACTACCACTAGAAATTCTGAATTTTTAATAACACAAAACAAAATGAGAGTTGAGGTCTTATTATGGGCATAGTCGCAAAAAGATCCTCCATGACATTTTATTCCGACGGCGCTAGTCATTATAGCCACAGGGTGAGAATTGTTCTGGCGGAAAAAGGAGTTACGGTAGAGACGATAGATGTTGACCCTGATGATAAGCCTGAGGATCTAGCAACTTTGAATCCTTATAATACTTTGCCTACTCTCATAGATCGAGATCTGGTTCTGTATGAAGCAGATATTATGATGGAGTACTTGGATGAGCGTTTTCCCCATCCGCCATTGTTTCCTGTTTATCCAGTAGCTCGTGCTCAAAGCCGATTATGGATATTCAGAATTCAGAAGGATTGGTGTACTTTAGCTGACTCGATTCTCAGTGAGGATGGTACGCCGGCGCAGATTGAAAAAAAACGGAAGGAACTTAGAGAAAGCATCATAGCGATAGCTCCAATCTTTGGGGAAAAACCGTATTTTATGAGTGATGATTTTACTATCGTTGATTGCTGTGTCTGTCCTATTCTTTGGCGTTTGCCAAGTATGGGCATTGATTTGCCGAAAACTAAAATCGCCAAGCCATTGCTTGCCTATAGAGATCGCTTGTTCGAAAGAGAGTCGGTCCTGGCCAGCTTGTCAGAGCAAGAAAAAGATATGTATTAAAGCTCTATAATTTGCTGAGGTAGCGCCATGACAATGACTTCAAGTAGGCCATATATCGTTCGTGCATTGTACGAATGGATTCTCGAGAATCATTGTACGCCCTATATCCTAGTTAATGCGTTTTATGAAGGTGTGGAAGTACCCCAGGAGCATGTCAAAGACGGTCAAATAATTTTAAATGTATCACCCTCGGCAGTTCAAGACTTCTCAGTACAAGATTATGCCATGGAGTTTCGAGGTAGGTTTGGAGGCCTTCCTAAGCAGGTTTTCGTTCCAATTCAAGCGGTCATGGGTATATACGCCAAGGAAAATGGGCAAGGAATGATGTTTGAGACAGATGATGGTGGTTCAGAGCCTCCTGAACCAGATAGAATGGGCGATCTTGAAGTTTCTTCTCGTGGAAGTCCCTCGAGTGACGGCAATAAGAAGCCATCACTCAAACTGGTAAAGTAACGCATTAAGTTTGTTGTGATCAGCTAATTTATATGTAGTCGAAAACTTTCATTACTCTTATGACCCCCGATATGTTTCGCGCCAAGTTTGCCGCATTATCGCCTTCTTCTTCGCTGATTATGCCCATCAAATAAACTGTACCATTCTCTACAACCACTTTTACCTGGTCGGAGGGGACTTCATCATCTACCAACAATGATGCTCTTACCTTGGTGGCTATCCACGTATCATTACCCTGCGATATTAATCCGGTTTTAGTGCCTATTTCAATTTCATTATGAATTCGCCTGATCTTTGCGCTAGCCTTTAAAATGATATCAGTAGCTTTTAATTTCAGGTCTTCAGACTCAATTTGGCCCACAACTAAAACAACGCCATTGTGGCTTGTAATATTTAATCGAGCATCTCGAAAAGCGACATCTTCTGCCTTTAAATTGACCGAAATTTTTGTTTCAATTGATCTGTCCTCTAAGATCGTTCCTGAGGTGCGTCGAGTTGGGTCTTCCTGAATACCATCGCGGTTGGTTGTGTTAACTAAAATAGTCGAACATGAGCTAAAAATAATAAGCGAAAATAACGCGAATGACTGACATTTTTTTTTCATGCTTCGATTTCTCCAAATAATTTTGTATCAATGAAATCACAGAGGCAGTGTATTACCAGTAAGTGAACTTCTTGGATGCGGGCTGTTCTTTCAGATGGTGCTCGGATTTCAATGTCCGTCTGGTTGAAAATTTCTGCCATTGTGCCGCCACTCATACCGGTTAATCCAATGACTGGCATATCTCGTTCATGCGCCGCTTTAACTGCGTTAACTATGTTGCCCGAGCTTCCACTCGTTGAGATGGCGAGTAAAAGATCGTTTGAATTACCTATAGCGCGAATTTGTTTAGAAAACACTTCTTCATAGCTATAATCGTTTGCAATCGCAGTGAGAGTTGAACTGTCGGTCGTTAGAGCTATTGCAGGTAGTCCTGGTCTTTCTTTTTCAAAGCGATTCAATAACTCAGCGGAGAAATGTTGCGCATCTGCGGCCGATCCGCCATTACCACAGGTCAATATTTTTCCTTCGTTTAGTAAGGTGTTTACCATTAAATTTCCTGCAATCTTGATTGGCTCAATTAGCTTATTTTGGGCTCGTCGCTTAGTCTCAATGCTGTCTTTGAAATGGTCGTTAATGCGGGGTTCTTGATTCATTGTTAATTGCCAAGTTGGGTTACGATCGGACGATTATTTATATCGGCCAAATTAATTGTAGTATTACCAGTTTGAAAAGAGTCATACTCGCTTTCATCTGATTTGAGTTCTCGGTCCATTTAAATTAATCTCAAAATCAATTATGGAATTGCTTAAGGGCTCTCCAAAGAATAAGGTATAGCTATCCCGTCGATAAATTCTGCGGCTTCAAGTTCTCGGTGAATGACTTGGTTTTCTGATATGGTTAGGAGGCCAGTAGCACCTTCTATAGAAACAGTATCGCCATCATAGAATTGTTTAAGCCGTGCATACAGCCGAAAACTATCGATGCCCATTGCTCGTAACCTTTTAAGAGGGCCTGGTTTTTTAGGGAGGTTTTCTTTAATTGAATTGTGTAATTCGCCTTTTGGGCTCAAAATCCATGGAGCATCGGCAAACACTATGCCATTTAAATCCCTGTTCTCTAATTGATTGTCGTCACCGTCATAAATCGAAGGCATTGAATACACCGGAATATCATCCGCAAAATAGAAAGCTAATGTAGGGTTTATCTGCCTTCCTTGTCGTGGATTAGCGAGCAGAAATATAAAGTCTATGTCATTTCTGCGCCTTGGTGTAAATTCCATATCACGGCGGGGTAAAAGATTCAGCAATTTTTCGGCTCTCGATTCACTAGAGCCAATAGCGATGAGATTCCGTACAACCTGCGAGTAATCTGAGGTGCTATTAAAATTTTCTGAGGAGACTACTTTTCCTCCCTTATTAATCCAAGATTGTAGAAAGAACCTCTCAATCTTTTTGTAATCGAGTTCATCTGGCGTAAGAATGGCCGCATTTCTGTGTCCAGCTTTCCAAGCGAGATTAATGATTTCTAATATTTCGTCTTCTGGAGCCAATCCAAACTGGAAAAAATTCTCAGAAACAGATTCTTTATCTGTGTAATTAAGAGCAAGAGTATTGACGGGCAACTTTCCAGATTCTTGAAGTTGGTTGACAAGGTCCTTATTTAGTGGGCCTATTACTAAATCTGCACCATGATCGACAGCTTGATTGTATACGTCATGTATTTCATCGATTTCTGTGCTGTCATACACAGAGATTTGAGGTACCTCTCGAGAAATATTGAGCTCTTGATAGTAAGCGCTCAGAAAGCCTTCTTGTATCGCATTCCCAGTGGGTTGCCGTATTGGAAGAATCAAAGCGATATGCTTAGGCCTATTACTCCAAGTTTCTTGGAGCTTGGTTAAAGTTTTTGGGGGGCGCCTTGCTGCCGAGTGTTGCGCCCAAATTCTTCGCCACTGCGTTATTGAATCTAATTGGCTGCGAATGCTATTTTGATTGATTTTCGAAATTCTCGCTAATTCGATCCACCCTCTTAGTTCATAGCTCGCTGTGTCTCTCGCAATCTCGGACAAGCGTTTTTCATTGATTAACGATAAAGCTGACCAGATATCTTCATAAAGTGTTGTTGTAACGTTGGGGGGCCAGAGTTCTGTTATCTTGGCGAGGTTCTCTATCGCTAGCTCTGGCTTATTTTCAGTCAGATAAAGTTGTCCTAAAAGTAAAAGTATTTCAAGCCCGGCTAGAGCCTCTGTATTCATACTTCCTGCGAAAGAATCTGTTAAGATCGTGAGAGCGAGTTCCGTTTGATTGTTTAGAAGAGCGATTTTTGCCTTTAGAAGAGTGGCGCGCAGTTGAGATTCATTAAGGAGGCCTTCAAGGTTTTCAATTTTGTTCATCTCGGTCTCCGCCCTTTTTGGGAAGCCGGCGTCAACCAATTCTGCTATTGCTTGAAGCCGCAGATCCACTGCTAACCTTCCGGAGTTCAGATCGGCTTTTCTTAACAAATCATCTATAAGCGCTGTTGTGGGTTCGATTTGTGACTGCATGTCTTCTGATGGAGGAGGTGCGGTATTGCAACTAACCAAAGACACTAGGGTGACCCAACTGAAGCAGAGTAAAGGTTTAGTCTTTATAAGGCGCATAATGTCTTTGTTACTTAGATTTCCTTAAAAAAGATTAATACAAGATCGTCCAATGAGCAATTCTTTAAATAGACATAATCATGAACACTAGTAAAAAAATGGATTCAGATAATTGTAAGGGTGCAAAATGATTGAAGCTGGAACACTGTTTGTTGTTGCAACACCTATTGGGAATTTAGACGACATAAGTAAGCGTGCTATTGATGTGCTAGGTTCAGTCAATTTTATTGCTGCTGAAGACACACGTGTTACCAAAATTTTACTTGGAAGGATCAATAGCTCGATTCCAGTAAAATCTTATCACGACTTCAGCGAAGCAGGTACTGATGAGCGAATGATCCAATCAATAGTAAATGGAAAATCGGTGGCCCTAGTATGTGATGCTGGAACTCCTCTCATATCCGACCCAGGTTATAAACTCGTGCAATTGGCAAGAGAAAAAAATATTACAGTTATCCCTGTTCCCGGTGCAAGTTCTGTTACAGCGGCTTTAAGCGTGTCTGGTTTGCCTACAGATTGTTTTCTCTTTGATGGGTTTATTCCAAGCAAGAATGTTGCGAAAACAAAATATTTTCAGAATTTGTTGTACGAAGAACGTACTACCGTAGTGTTTGAATCTATGCATCGAATTGAAAATTCGTTAGTAATACTAGCGGAAGTATTTCCAGAAACCCGTCGGGTATTTATTGCTAGAGAGATCAGCAAAAAGTTTGAAAGTCATTTTCTTGGCTCGGTGATTGAGTGTTTAACTTGGTTAAATGCCAACCCTTACAACAAAAAAGGAGAATTTGTCTTGGTTATCGAAGGGTGTGATGCTTCGATTATAAAGGGGCAGCAGCACCAAACAGGGCTGTTAATAATCGATAAGCTTAAAAATACGATGTCGACTAAAGATGCTGTGCGGATCGCCAGTGAGATTACTGGAGCAAAAAAAAATGCTTTATATGAAGCGGTTTTGAATGAGGGTTAATTTAACCAGTTGATCGTTTACTTCTTGTTTTGAGTTTGATTCTATCTTACGCTATGCGCGAGTTGGCTGGACAATTGCTGCTCTGACGTCTTCACTTCGCCTAATGACGAACGCAGGGGTTTGGGCAGAGGAAAGTCCGGGCTCCAAAGAGCAGGGTGCCAGGTAACGCCTGGGGGGTGCGAACCCACGGCTAGTGCAACAGAAATATACCGCCTGAATCAAAATCTTCGATTTTAATCTACGGTAAGGGTGAAAAGGTGCGGTAAGAGCGCACCGCACAACTGGTAACAGTTTGTGGCTCTGTAAACCCCACCCGGAGCAAGGCCAAATAGGAATCTGACAATGTTGCTCGCATAGGATTCGGGTAGGCCGCTAGAGGCCCGCGGTGACGCAGGCTTAAGATGAATAATTGTCCTCGACAGAACCCGGCTTATAGGCTGACTCCATCTTATACGTAAATTTTTTGTCTTGAGTATTTTGCAGAATACACTTGAATTGCATGTCTTAGATGCCTGTATCGTAAAAAGATATTAAATTACGGTAAATTTAACTTCTTATCAAAACCGATAACTTTAACAGCACATTCGCGTTTTCTCTTAATCAGTTCCGCTAAATATTGCTTGCGCACTGCTTTCGGTGGGCATATAGTGTCTTTATGTGGAAAATAGTGGGTTTTTCTGTATAAATATGGGAAAATATGGCATATTCCCTTCGCTATTTGCCAAATTTTGGCGAGGAACCTCATGTTTCGAGGCATAAATACTATCAATTTAGATGCGAAGGGCCGGATGGCCTTGCCGTCTAGATACCGCGAGCATTTTACTCACCGTAGCTCGGGAAGCCTTGTCGTTACAATTGATACCAACCACCGCTGTCTCCTCTTATATCCTCTGGAAGAGTGGGAGCGGATCGAACGTCAGATTGAATCACTATCAAGTTTTGAAGCAACTTCCCAGAGAGTAAAACATTTGCTCATAGGCCATGCTAATGACCTGGAATTAGATGGAAGTGGCAGAATTTTATTACCGCAGGAGCTAAGACTTTATGCGGAACTTGAAAAACATGTCTGTCTCATTGGTCAAGGAAAAAAATTGGAAATATGGAGTCAAAATAATTGGTTCGAACAAAGGGAAAAATGGCTTACAGAGTCATCAGCGGAAGCGGAGTTGCCAGACAAGCTCAGAAGTTTGGCTCTATAGGAGACACTAATGTCGCCCCACTTCAGACATGAGGCTGTCTTGAGAGAAGAGGCCACTGATGCTCTGTTGATCAAGCCTGATGGAGTTTATATTGATGCGACATTTGGGCGAGGAGGTCATTCCAAAGCGATTCTCGATTTGTTGGGTAGGGATGGAAAGCTGATCGCCATTGACCGGGATCCTGAAGCAATAGCGGCCGCGAACGAATTGCAGTTCAGTGATTCGAGATTAAAAGTTGTGCATGCGCCTTTTAGCGCAATCAAAGATATAAAAGAAACAAGTGGTTGTGCTAATTCTGTTGATGGCATTTTGTTTGACCTTGGTGTGTCCTCTCCTCAACTTGACGATGCAGAGAGAGGGTTCAGTTTTTTGAGAGATGGGCCTTTAGATATGAGGATGAATCCTTTGAGTGGGATTAATGCGGCTGATTGGATAAATAATGCGAAGGAGTCCGAAATTGCAGATGTGTTTTTTAAATTCGGGGATGAGAAATATTCTCGAAGGATGGCAAAACAGATAATAAGAAAGCGCGCGACAAAGAGAATAACTAGGACGGAACAGTTGGCAGAGATTTTAAAAGAGGCTAACCCAGCGTGGGAAAAAGAAAAACATCCTGCTACAAGAGCATTCCAAGCGATACGAATTTTAATCAATCAAGAATTTGATGAGTTGGAGAGCGGACTAGACGGATCCTTGTCTTTGTTGAGAGGTGGAGGGCGGTTAGTTGTTATAAGTTTTCATTCGCTAGAAGATCGAATCGTGAAGCGATTTATGGTGAACCGCGAAAAAGGCGATAATTTTCCCAGAGGGCTGCCTGTGACGTCCGGGTATTTAAATCCCGAACTGAAAAGAGTTGCAAGGCCCAAAAGAGCAAATTCAGAAGAGGTTTCGATCAACCCGAGAGCACGCAGTGCGGTGATGAGAGTGGCAGAAAAATTAGGTTAAACCGCATATGAGAAAAATAACTAATAATTCAAAAAGGCAGACCGCATCCCGAAACATTGGGCTTAAAAAGCTCTCTGTAATTGAATGGTTAGGTATTGATCGCGGTGCGACATTAGGCTTTACGCTTCTATTACTGCTTTTCTTAAGTTCTGGTCTGGGCGTCGTATTAACAACGCATCAAAATCGATCTGCCTTTAATGAATTACAAGAGCTTAAGGATGAGGCAAATGAACTTGACACGGAGTGGGGGCAATTGTTGATTGAACAAAGTACTTTTGGTGTCGAGGGCCGAATAGAAGAGAAAGCGGTCTCTCAATTATTAATGCAGCTACCAGATCTCAAAGAAATTGTGATGGTTGCTGATGAGTGAATCAAGTATGCAAGTGTTTTTGAAAAGTTGGCGCCCGCATATTGTGCTTTTTCTGATGTTTCTTTGCGTCATAGCAATAGCGTGGAAAGCTGGTACGTTGCACATTATCGAGAAAGATTTTTTGCAAGGTCAGGGAGACGCGAGGACAATTCGAACAGTTCCGTTGGCAGCGAACAGGGGTCTAATTATAGATCGAAATGGAGAGCCGCTTGCGGTGAGTACACCAGTACAATCTATTTGGGTTAATCCCCGTGAAATGGTCGGTAAATCTGCGTCAACGCAGATGTTGGCTGAAGCGCTTGGGCTGAATGCTGATGTCCTTGAGAGGAATATCAATAAAAAGGCGAATTTGAAATTCCTTTACGTAAAAAGAAGGCTTTCTCCTGATGATGCGGAAAAAGTATTGGACTTAGACATTGATGGAGTTTATGCCCAACAAGAATATCAGCGCTTTTATCCTCAAGGGGAAGTAACCGCCCATTTAATTGGTTTTAGCGATGTGGATGATGTCGGGCAAGAAGGATTAGAGTTAACTTATGATAATTGGCTAAAAGGAGTGCCTGGGGAAAGGCAGGTGATGCAAGATCGACGAGGTCATATCATCGAAGAGCTTAACACGATCCGAACTGCGCAGCCGGGCCAAAGTTTAGAATTGAGTATTGATTCTCGTATTCAAAACATAGCCTATCGCGAACTAAAGGAGGAATTTGTTGCCAGGCGTGCGAAAGCGGCGTCTATAGTTGTTCTTGACGTTAACAGTGGGGAGGTTTTGGCTATGGCTAATCAGCCTTCTTATAATCCGCACAGCAAGACTGATATGCGAGATTTTAGCGTATTGAGAAATCGTTCAATAACTGATGTTTTTGAACCCGGGTCTACTGTTAAGCCATTTACTATAGCCGCTGCATTGGAATCCGGATTGTATGAGCCAGATACTGTTATAGAGACGGGTCCTGGCTGGATGATGGTGAGTGGAAATGAAGTAAAAGATATATTCAATTATGGAACTCTGACAACGACTGGAGTCATTACCAAATCAAGTAATATTGGATCAACTAAAATAGCGTTAGAAATTGGAGCTGAACCAATCCGCGATATTCTAGCGCGGGTAGGCTTTGGTGAGGTATTAGGCACAGGGTTTCCTGGAGAGCGTTCGGGAATTCTGCCAAGTCCCAGAAGGTGGGGGCGTCACGTTACAGCAACCTTTTCATTTGGGTATGGGCTGTCAGCGACAGCATTGCAATTAGCGCAGGCTTATTCAGTTTTGGCAGACGGAGGTATTCGTAAACCAGTTTCTCTGCTAAAGCTCTCCGATCAGGACATAAAGGCATTGTCGCAAGAGCAAGTTTTGAGCCCTAAAATTGTTATGGAAGTTAAAAAAATGCTTGCTACGGTCGTAGATAAAAAGCGTGGTGGCTCAGTTTTAGGTGCAAATGTCCCTTTTTATTCGGTCGCCGGTAAAAGTGGCACCGCTCATGTTGTCGGCAAGCAGGGTTACGAAGAAAACCTACATAATTCATTATTTGTCGGTATGGTGCCAGCTTCAAAGCCGGAAATTGTGGTCGTTGTGGTAGTGAATGAACCTAAAGGAAAAGAACACTACGGGGGGCAGGTCGCTGCGCCAGTTTTTTCTAGAGTGGCTTCTGGGGCCATGAGGATCTTAAAAATTTCTCCCGACATTATGCCGGAAAATCAGATTATGGGCGTTGGCTCTCCCTAAATTATGAATATAGCAAAAAAAGTAATGATGCGATCAAGGTTGCCAGATCTTATAGAGGGCTTGACCGATATTTTTGATTCAAGATTATCGGCTTTGCAGCTAGAAATTACTGGAATGCAAATAGACAACCGCTTGTTACAGCCTGGCGATCTATTTATTGCATGCTGTGGCAAAAACCATGACGCTAGAAATTACATTAATCAGGCAATATTAGATGGGAGTTCGGCAGTATTAGTTGAATCTGATTGTAAGCGGGAAGGGACAGAGTTCCGCTCTGGAGTGCCGGTAATAGCCATTGATAATTTACCGGCTAAAATCAGTGAGATATCTAGCCGTTTTTACGGGAAACCTAGTGAGAAATCAAATGTTATAGGGATTACTGGTACGAACGGAAAAACTTCTTGCAGTCAATTTATCGCACAATCGCTTTTGGGGCTGGGGCATAAATGCGGAGTTCTGGGAACTCTTGGGTATGGCTTACCTGGAGAATTAAGAGAAACTTCTTTGACAACCCCAGATGCTGTAGTAACTCAAAGACTATTGTCTGAAATGGTGGAGAATAAAGTATGCAATATCGCTATGGAGGTCTCATCAATAGGATTGCATCAACACCGTGTATCCGCAGTAAAATTTGATACTGCTATTTTTACGAATCTTAGTCGGGATCACTTGGACTATCATAAGGACATGGAAGATTATGCTAAAAATAAAGGACAGCTATTTAGAATGTCTGATCTTAAATCTGCGATTATTAATTTAGATGATATTCATGCGGTTTCTATAATGAATAGTATCGCTAGTGACGTGGAGATTCTTACATACAGTATGAGCAACAAGAATGCATCGGTCTATGCTGAAGTCACTAATTTTACAAGAGATGGTTATAGAGCTGAAATTTCGACACCATTGGGTAAAGGTAAAATTTCGGGAAGACTAATTGGTGATTTTAACCTTAGCAATGTTTTGGCCGTAACTACCTATTTGAACCACTTTTCGACTAAAACTGATGGCATCGGTCTTCAGGAAATATGTGAGCAGGTCTCTTCTCTTCAGGGTTTAGATGGGCGCATGGAAATTGTTGGTGACAATAATGAGATAAACGTGATTGTTGATTATGCCCACACCCCGGATGCTCTCAAAAGCGCACTAAGTGCATTGAGCTCTCACTTCGATGGCAAAATTTGGTGTATTTTTGGATGCGGAGGAAACCGGGATAAGGGCAAGCGAAGCATAATGGGTGAGGTTGCGGAGCAGTACGCAGACTATCTTGTAGTCACAGACGATAATCCAAGAAATGAATCTGGGGATGAGATTGTTCAGCACATTCTTAGTGGCATGAGTGAGCCTAACCTAGTCTCTATAATTCGGGATAGAGCTAACGCAATAGCATTCGCTATAAAAAATGCAAGTGTACATGATGTTGTGCTAATTGCTGGAAAAGGTCATGAAACTTGCCAGGATGTGTTGGGAGTTAGGAATAGTTTTAGCGATTCGATGGAAGCAAGGCGGGCTCTCCAAGAAAGAGGATTAAAAGTTGATAGGTAAGCTGATGCTCTCAGATATCGCCATCCATATCGGAGGAAAAATTTCGGGATCAGATGTCGAGGTTGCCGGATTTTCGAGTGATACGCGTTCTCTTAAGACTGGAGAGTTGTACGTAGCATTAACTGGAGAGACATTTGACGGAAACAATTTTGTAAAAGAGGCGATTAACAATGGCGCGGTGGCCGCAATTGTCTCTAAAGATATTGACTGCGATTTTCCACATATAAAAGTTTCTGACGTTCATCTGGCTTTAGGAAAGATCGCTTCACTTATGCGAGCACGGAGCAAGGCTTTTCTAATCGCGGTAACTGGTAGCCAAGGAAAAACTACGGTTAAGGAAATGATCGGCTCAATTCTCAGTGTTAATTATTCAACACTAATCACCAAAGCCAATTTTAATAATACGATTGGTGTTCCGCTAACACTATTGCAGCTGGAGGATCACCATGACTATGCGGTAATAGAAATGGGAGCAGATTGCCATGGTGAGGTTGAATTTAGCGCGGTTATGGCTCGCCCCGATATTTCATTGATCACAAATGCAAATGAAGCTCACGTAGAAGGTTTCGGAAGCTTGGAAGGAATAGTAGAAGCGAAGGGAGAAATTATAGATCCAACAGTTGAGGATGGCAGTGTTATTCTCAACGCCGATGATCGAAATATTAAAAATTGGGCGTCGCGTGCTGGCAACCGTAACGTTGTTCAATTTAGTCAAAGTAAGTCGTCTGCTGGATATTTTGCTTCGGATGTCCACATTGATGCTGGTGGAGAGGTGAGTTTTGTTTTAAATACCTCAGATATGTCTTTACCGATCTCGCTTCAGCTACTTGGAAAACATAATGTCATTAACGCGGTTGCAGCTGCAGCGGCGGCTTTAGAGGCGGGAGCGGAACTTGATCACGTGAAACTGGGGCTGGAGAGATTGGTGCCAGTTTCTGGTCGTTTAACTCCGCTCTTCGGACTAAATCAGTGCCGTGTCTTAGATGATACGTATAACGCTAGTCCAACTTCTTTCAAAGCAGCAATTGATGTTTTGGCTTCGTTTTCGGAACCGAAAATTTTGTTAGCGGGCGACATGAGGGAGTTAGGGTCAGAAGCAAAGAATTTTCATGAGGAAATTGGGAAATACGCTTTCCAGGCTGGTATCAATGAGTTATTAGCTGTTGGTAAACTAAGTGCTTTCATGGCGAAAGGGTTTGGTTCCAAGGCTAAGCATTTTCACACTATGGGGGCGCTGATAGATGCTTGTAAGGTCAAAGCGAATTCATCTACCACGTTCTTGATAAAAGGCTCTAGAGGGTCAGAAATGGAACTAGTGGTGAATTCGTTACGAGAGGATGGGAGGGGCTAATGCTTGTTTGGCTATCTGATTACCTGATGCGCTTTGATAGTAACTTTGCGGTCTTGCAGTATATTACTGTGCGAGGAATATTTAGTGTTTTAACGGCGCTTATCGTTTCATTAATAATCGGACCGACATTGATAAAAAAACTAAATGATCGCCAAATAGGGCAGATCGTAAGGGACGATGGACCGGAAACACATTTTAGCAAGGCGGGAACTCCTACGATGGGTGGCGTGCTTATTCTAGTAAGTATTTCATTTAGCACGCTGCTATGGTCGGACCTCGCTAATCATTATGTTTGGGCTCTACTGTTGGTGACTCTTTCTTTTGGAGCGATTGGATGGGTGGATGATTACCGTAAGGTTTTTGAAAAAAACTCAGCAGGACTTTCTCCTGGATGGAAATATTTTTGGCAATCAGTAATCGGAGGTGCTGCCGCAGTTTTTCTTTATTTCTCCGCCGTTGGTCCGAATGAGACGGCCTATATTGTGCCATTTTTTAAGGATGTAGCCCTGGAGTTAGGAGGTCTATATATCGTGATTAGTTACTTCATCATAGTGGGGTTTAGTAACGCGGTAAACCTGACAGATGGATTAGACGGACTCGCTATTTTGCCAACCGTTTTGGTTGGCGGGGCGCTCGGTGTTGTGGCATATGTGGCTGGACATAATGAGTTTTCGGCCTACTTAAATATCCCTAACATAGTCGGCTCTGGAGAAGTGGTTATTTTTGCCGGGGCTTTAGTCGGTGCCGGTATGGGATTTCTATGGTTCAACACTTACCCTGCGCAAATATTCATGGGAGATGTGGGCTCATTATCTCTAGGTGCGGCTTTAGGTGTTATGGCTATAGTCTCTCGCCATGAAATCGTACTTCTTATTATGGGTGGTATTTTTGTAGCTGAAACTGTATCGGTCATTTTGCAAGTAGGCTCCTTTAAGCTAACTGGAAAACGAGTTTTTCGTATGGCGCCCTTACATCATCATTTTGAGCTAAAGGGATGGCCAGAGCCTAGAGTAATAGTGCGATTTTGGATCATTACGGTAATGTTGGTTTTATTTGGCTTAGCGACATTGAAATTAAGATAGCAAACACTGGAATCTGAGATTGAGTCAAAACTCATCAATAGGTAAAAGCGTAATTATCGGGTTAGGTCAAACAGGTCTATCTGTTGCAAAGTATTTTGCGATCAGAAATATCGATTTTAAGGTTTTGGATACGCGCTTAACTCCTCCTAATTTGGCTGAGTTTCAGTCAATTTTTCCCGAAATAGAAATTGAGACCGGAGAACTAAGAAAGGAGTCGGTACTTGAGGCTAAGGAGCTGGTAGTCAGTCCTGGACTCGGGATAAACATGTCGGTTTTAAACGAGGCGAAGAGAAAGGGGATTCCAATTACAGGTGATATAGATATTTTCTCTAAGTCGGTGAGTTCACCAATTCTTGCGGTGACCGGGTCGAATGGAAAGAGCACTGTTGTCGCAATTCTGGCTAGTATTTTAGATAAAGCCGGAAAATCTTATGGGTTAGGTGGGAACTTGGATGGTAAAAATTTTAAACCAGCTTTGGATTTGCTGAATGAAAAGGTAAGAGAATTGTATGTGCTAGAACTGTCAAGTTTTCAGCTAGAAACAACGAAAAATTTAAAAGCAGAAGCATCTGTTATTCTTAATCTTAGCTCTGATCATATGGATCGCTATAGGAACATAGAAGAATACCACCAAGCGAAACTTCGCATATTCAACGGTTGCAGACAGGTAGTTGTAAACCGAGATGACCTTTACTCCTATCCTCAAACAAAAATGGATGTCCCTACTTGGAATTTCGGATTTGGTAATCCAGGTGCAAATGGATTAGGTATTTTGGAGGAAGGCAGTGATCAATATTTGGCCTTTCAGTATAAAAAAATAATTTCAGTAGAAGAGTTAAAAATATTTGGTCGACATAATATTTCTAACGTAATGGCGGCCATAGGATTAGCGTTGTCGGTGAATGTCGACATGAAGGCCATTCGGTCTGCACTAAAGGGATTTCCGGGATTGCCTCACCGCTGTCAATGGGTTGGAGATATATCAGGGATCGACTTTTACAACGATTCAAAAGGAACTAATGTTGGTGCGACTGTTGCAGCGATAGAGGGTTTAGGTGAAAGGGTTGATGGACATATCGTTTTAATAGCTGGCGGGGTTGCAAAGGGGGCGGATTTTCATGCGTTGGTACCGGCTATCAATCGATGGGGAAAAGAGGTAATTCTAATTGGACAAGATGCTTTGAAAATTGCGAAGAATTTCAATCAAAAAATTTCACCTCAGTTTGCCGAAGATATGGATGCTGCGGTCAGGTCAGCGCTGCGTGCCGCATCACCAGGCGATGCTGTTTTGCTTAGTCCCGCGTGTGCCAGTTTTGACATGTTTAGAGACTTTCAGCATCGAGGCGAAACATTTATTAATTCAGTGAAAGAAATAGGAGTGAAATGCGGAAATCTCTAGATTTTTTGGATAACGGGAAGGATATGCGCCCCAAGCTAAATACATTGCTTCTTCTGGTGTGTCTTCTTTTGGTTTACGGTTTATTGATGATGACTTCTGCATCTGTAGAAATAGCGAAGAGCCAGTATGGCGATGCGTTTTATTTCTTTAAACGGCAAGGAATTTTTGCTTTAGTTGGGCTGTTTGTCTTATTTATAACTTTGCACATTCCAATTATATTATGGAAAAAATATAGCTGGGTTCTTCTCTTAGGTTCTTTTCTGCTGTTAATTCTTGTGCTGGTTCCTGGTGTAGGAAAAATTGTAAATGGCAGCGCTAGATGGATTGACCTTGGTTTTTTCCGACTTCAGCCCTCAGAACTTGCTAAAATTTTCATTGTCATCTATCTCGCTGCTTACTTGGACGAAAATTTAAAAGAGGTTAAGCAAACTTGGACTGGCTTTATGAAGCCTATATTTATTATTACAGCTGCCGCATTTTTGTTGCAGTTAGAGCCTGATCATGGTGCGCTAGTTATACTAATGTTAACTTCATTTTGCATGATTTTTTTGGCGGGCGCTCAAATTTACAGGTTTCTGCCTATGTTTGTGGGATGTGCAGGAGTGGTTACATATTTGGCGATGACTAAATCCTATGTTATTGAGCGTTTTTCTTCTTTTTTAAATCCATGGGCTGCTGAAAACGTATTTGACAGTAGCTATCAGTTAACACAAGCGCTAATTGCATTTGGGCGAGGCGAATGGTTTGGGGTTGGATTAGGAAACAGTATTCAAAAACTGTATTTCTTACCTGAGGCTCATAATGATTTTGTTCTAGCTATTGTTGGAGAGGAATTAGGCCTGATCGGTATTTCTGTCGTCTTAATACTTTTTTGCTTGTTGGTCTTTACCGCGTTTTCTACTGGTAAGATTGCGGAGAAAAATAACTATCTATTTCAAGCTTTTTTAGCCTACGGCATAGGATTGTTATTTTCAGGTCAGGCGCTTATAAACATTGGTGTGAATATCGGATTGCTGCCGACTAAAGGTCTAACACTTCCTTTTATGAGCTACGGGGGTGCTAGCTTAATTATCTGTTGCTTTATGGCAGCTTTATTAATTCGAATACAGTATGAGACTCAATTTCCTGAGGGTCGTATAGAGTCCAGCCGAGGATAAATACATTTGGTGAATAGGAAAGTTCTTATAATGGCTGCAGGTACGGGAGGTCATGTCTTCCCGGCGTTTTCAATTGCAAAAAAATTAAAAGCGCAATCAATCACGGTAGAATGGCTTGGGACACCGCGAGGTATGGAAAATAAATTATTAGCTGAGACGAAGATTCCCTTGCATTGTGTTTCGGTAAAAGGGCTTCGAGGCTCAGGCATAATGCGGAAATTATTAGCCCCCATTATGCTGTTTGTTGCCTTAATTCAGTCAATTATAGTGATTCTAAAAGTTAATCCAGATTGTGTTCTTGGTATGGGAGGGTTTGTCAGCGGGCCCGCGGGTGTGGCAGCTAAGCTACTTGGAAAGCCTTTGTTGATACACGAGCAAAATGCCGTAGCAGGGTTAACCAACCGCTTGCTGGCAAGTCGCGCTAATAAAGTATTTGAAGCATTCCCTGGAACTTTTGACGATAAAATAAATGCTATCTTTTCAGGGAATCCGTTGCGGGCAGAAATTTTGAAGGTAAGAGAGAAACGTGATTATGCCGACCGTGAAGAGATCCGCTTGTTGGTGTTAGGAGGGTCACAAGGATCGGCTGCGATTAATAGAGTTATTCCCGAGTTGATTATTAATTGGACAAGGTCTGAGCGCCTTTTGGTCTCGCACCAAACGGGAGATAATTTGTTTAGTGAAACGGTAAATAGATATGAAAAATTCAATGTACTTGATAATAAAAAACATCGACTGGAACCTTTTTTTTCCAATATGGAGAAGGTTTACGACTGGGCAGATTTTATAATTTGTCGTTCTGGAGCGAGTACCATAAGCGAAATTTCCGCTATCGGTTTACCTTCAATTCTGATTCCATATCCCTATCACTCCGACAACCAACAAAACTTAAACGCAAAATGGTTAGTTGATGAACGAGCGGCAATCTTGATTCCTCAGCATGAACTTGACGTTAAACGATTGCTTAAGGTTTTTTGTGAGCTTTTAAGCGATAAAGAGAGATTAAATGCCATGTCGTCTAATGCTCGATCTGCATCTATAAGGGATGCCAGCGAAATAATTGCAAAGCATTGTATCGAGGCTTGTTATGACTGAGTTTTATAACACATATGGAATTCCTGAAATGCGCCGTATTAGAACGATTCATTTTGTTGGCGTTGGTGGCGCGGGCATGAGTGGCATTGCAGAAGTATTGTCAAATCAAGGTTATCGAGTTACGGGGTCGGATATCAAGCGATCCGGCACAACGGATCGATTAGATAAATTAGGACTAGAAATTTTTGTTGGCCATAGTGCAAAAAATATCGAGGGAGCAGATGCGGTAATCTATTCGAGTGCAGTCGGTAAAAACAATCCAGAGTTAAACGCAGCAAAAAAGCTTGGTAAACCTCTTATTGCGCGCGCAGAGATGTTGGCTGAATTAATGCGATATCGACACTCCATTGCCATAGCAGGGACGCATGGTAAGACGACTACTACCAGTATTGTTGCGTCGACATTAGCAGAAGGAGGTCTGGATCCAACCTTTGTCATTGGTGGGGTTTTGAATAGTGCAGGTACAAACGCTCAGCTTGGGAAAAGCAGATATATAGTAGCTGAAGCTGATGAAAGTGATGCTTCATTTATGCATTTGCAGCCAATGGTGGCCGTTATTACCAATATAGAAGCTGAGCACATGAGCACATACCAAAATGATTTTGATAATCTAAAAAAACATTTTGTTGATTTCTTGCATAATTTACCGTTTTATGGTCTGGCAGTCCTTTGCATTGATGACATAGTGGTTCGCGAGATTTCCCCAAAAATTTCTAGGCCCAAAATCACCTATGGCTTTTCTAAAGAGGCTGACTTTCGAATCCAAAACTTTATTCAAAAAAAAGGGATTATTGAATTCAGTGTCGTTCGTCCGAATAAAAAGCGAAGCCTAAAAGTTAGATTAAATATGCCTGGTAAGCATAACGCTCTGAATGCTACAGCTGCGATTGTAATTGCTACTGATGAGGGTATGAGTGATAGGGACATATCTTCTGGCATAGAGAATTTTTCTGGAGTTGGGAGGAGGTTTGATATTCAAGGAGAGTTCAAAGTTCCCAATGGCAAGGTGTTGTTAATAGACGATTACGGTCATCATCCTACTGAGGTTTTGGCTACGATAAGATCAGTGAGGGAAGGCTGGCCCGGCAAGCGGGTAATTATGATCTATCAGCCTCATCGTTACACCAGAACTAGAGATCTTTATGAAGATTTCGTAGACGTTTTGTCCGACGTTGATATTTTACTTTTGCTAGATGTTTATTCTGCAGGCGAGAAAAAAATTACTGGAGCAGATTCTAGGAGTTTGTGTAGAAGTATTCGTCTTCGTGGAAAATCAGATCCGCTTTATGTGCAAGAAGAGGCTGATATTCCTGTGATTCTAAAGGATTTGATAAGGCCGGGAGATATTATTTTGACGCAAGGCGCGGGCAGCGTTTCTGCATTATCAAAAGAGATTGCCCTGAAGGGCTTCGGTAATTACTAATATGTTGATTTTTATAGAAGAATCTTCTCTAAAGTGGTTAAGAAAAAACGAATGAAACCGATAAATAAAGAGGCATTACTCGCAAAGTTAGGCCGTGTGGTAGTCCTTAAAGGTGGTGCTTCTGCTGAACGTGAAATCTCTTTGGCAAGTGGGTCTGCCGTATTTAATGGATTAGAGAGATTGGGGTTCGATGCTTCAGTCATTGATGTTGGTCAAGACATTATTGAGCGACTTAAAAGTTTAAAGCCTGATCTTGTCTTTGTTGCCTTACACGGTCGGGAGGGCGAGGACGGTATTATACAAGGCCTTCTCGAAATGATGAGGTTGTCCTATACAGGAAGCAATGTGTTAGCGTCAGCGCTAGCTATGAATAAAGTGAAAAGCAAACAGGTTTGGAGCCAAATGAACCTAAAAACGGCGGAATATGAGATCTTAAATGCTCAGACTAACTATGGAGAATTGATCGAGAAGATGAGTAAGGTTGTGGTTAAGCCAGTTAATGGCGGCTCGAGCCTTGGAATATCAATTGTAGATAATAAGCAAGATCTTGCGGTTGAGTTTGAAAAAGCGCGAGCCTTTGATTCTGAAATAATGGCGGAGAGATTTATACCGGGACTTGAATTTTCAACAGGTGTTATAGGAAATAAAGTTCTACCTACAGTGCAGCTCGAAACTACACGGCAATTTTTTGATTATGACGCCAAGTATACTGATGCAAATACCGAAATTATCTGCCCTGTGAATATTGAAACTAAAAAGCTAAAAGAATTAGAGAAGCTAGTCTTAGATGCATACGCGGGTTTGGGGTGCAGAGGCTTGGCTAGAGTAGATGTGATCCAAGATGGAGGAGGAGACTTTTCGCTTTTGGAATTGAATACTATTCCGGGCATGACGGAACATAGCTTTGTGCCCATGGCGATGAAAAAAATGGGCGTTAGTTTTGATGACTTATTATTGCTTATTCTTGATGATCACGTGGAGCGTATAACTAATGAGGCCTGATTCTAGTGACATTGCTTCACGAAATAGGTCGCGCAGACTGGGGAGAAAGAATAAGTCTCGGTCTCGTCCATTACAGCCCAGATTCAAAAACAGCATGTATTTGACCGTGATTTTTTCTTCTTTGGTGATTGGTTCGTTATTTATGGTCAAAGAATTTGACGGAATAGTAAGGTACATTGATAGGCCAATAACTAAGATTAAAATGGAAAATCAATGGCAGCATATAAAAGAGGATGAAATAAAAGAACTAGTAACGAATTATATGGGAGTTGGATTCTTTAGATTTGACGTTAATGAGTTAAAACTAAAATTAGAAAAACATCCTTGGGTAAAAGAGGTATCTATAAAAAGATTATGGCCAGAAAGTTTGGGTTTGAAGATTGCAGAATATACCGTAATTGCTCGTTGGAACGAAAGCAAATTGTTAAGTCAAGCGGGGGGTGTGTTTCAGCCAATCGACTTGACTAATTTAAAATCCTTACCCCGATTATTTGGTCCAGAAGGTAGTGAGTCGAAGGTCATGGAGCAATATCATGTTTTTAACCAAATATTATTTTCCTCTGATCTAAAGTTAACTAGCCTAAAGTTGACAGCAAGAGGAAGCTGGGATTTAGAAGTTAATGATTCTATAAAAATTAAGGTGGGAAGAAGTGAGTTGGTTGAGCGCCTGCAGCGGTTTACAGATTTTTATGAAAGGCAAAAAATGGCCGACGACATAGTTGATGTCGATTTAAGATATGGGAATGGTATTGCTATAAAAAGGCTTGAAAAAAATCTAACAAAGTTGGCCACACGATGATAACTATGCGAGAAAGAAAACTATTTACTGCGCTTGGTCATTTTTGGAGATAGATATTCATGAGCGAAGCGTTTAGTGAAAATTTGATTGTCGGGTTGGATATAGGAACATCTAAGGTTGTTGCCATTGTCGGTGATATAAATGAAGAGGGCGGGTTAGATATTATAGGAATTGGCAGTCATAAATCCAGGGGATTAAAAAAAGGCACGGTTGTAAATATTGAATCAACGGTAGAGTCAATTCAAAAAGCCATCGAAGAAGCTGAATTAATGGCGGGCTGCCAAATACATTCAGTTTATGCAGGTATAGCGGGAAGTCATATTCGCAGCATGAATTCTCATGGCATTGTTGCGATTCGAGATGGCGAAGTGATGAGACCGGATATAGAGAGAGTGATTGATGCGGCACAGGCGGTTGCGATTCCTGCGGATCAAAAGGTGCTTCATATACTTCCACAGGAATACATTATTGATTCTCAAGAGGGTGTCAAAGAGCCTCTAGGTATGTCAGGAGTCAGGTTAGAGGCTAAAGTTCATCTTGTTACTTGCGCTATCAATGCGGTGCAAAATATAGAAAAGTGTATTAAACGTTGTGGTTTGGAGACGGATGAAATTATTTTAGAGCAACTAGCTTCTAGCTACTCTGTGTTAACTGAGGATGAAAAGGAGCTTGGCGTTTGTCTTGTTGATATTGGGGGAGGAACTACGGATATAGCTATCTTCACTGACGGTGCAATCCGGCATACTGGAGTAATTCCTATCGCTGGAGATCAGGTTACAAATGATATCGCTATGGCGCTTAGAACTCCTACTGAAAATGCCGATGAAATAAAAATAAAATATGCATGTGCCCTCACTCAACTGGCTAGTACTGCAGATAGCATAAAAGTGCCAAGTGTTGGTGATAGGCCGGCGCGTGAACTTTCAAGGCAAGCTTTAGCAGAGGTTGTAGAGCCAAGATATGATGAGCTTTTTACATTAGTGCAAGCTGAGGTTCGACGAAGCGGGTATGAGGATCTCTTGGCAGCAGGAGTTGTTTTAACCGGAGGCACAAGCAAAATGGAGGGCGTTATTGATTTAGCGGAGGAAATATTCCATGCGCCGGTACGTATAGGTGTCCCGCAGAATATTAACGGACTCGCTGATATTGTTAGAAATCCGATTTATTCAACCGGTGTTGGTCTGCTTTTATATGGTATGAAACAACAACAAGAAAAAGATGGGGAAAATTTAAATCGCGATCCGCAAATTCAAATTATGAGTAAAGTGAAAAACTGGTTTCAAGGAAATTTTTAATTTAATAGTTGATCATACAGAGATTGAAATAAATCGAAAAAAATAAAAGGAGGCTATATGTTTGAATTAGTCGAAAATATTCCACAAAACGCCGTCATCAAAGTTATTGGTGTTGGTGGGGGTGGAGGTAATGCTGTTCATCATATGATAAATAACCAGGTAGATGGTGTTGAATTCATCTGCGCTAACACTGACGCTCAAGCTTTAAATAATCTCAAAGCAAAAACCATTCTGCAAATGGGGAGCAATATAACTAAAGGTCTCGGGGCTGGAGCTAACCCAGAGATTGGTCGACAAGCTGCATTAGAGGATCGAGATGAAATAGCTGAGATTCTTTCTGGTGCTGATATGGTTTTTATAACTGCTGGGATGGGCGGGGGGACAGGCACTGGTGCTGCTCCCATAGTTGCAGAAGTAGCTCGAGATATGGGAATTCTTACAGTTGCGATTATCACTAAGCCATTCCCGTTTGAAGGAAAGAAACGTTTGAGCATTGCGGAAGAGGGTATCGAGCTGTTGTCTAACGTCGTTGATTCACTAATAACCATTCCAAATGAAAAATTATTAGACGTGTTGGGGAAAGATGCTTCACTCTTGGATGCTTTTAAAGCTGCAAATGATGTTTTGTTGGGTGCAGTAAAGGGGATAGCGGACTTAATTATGCGTCCAGGTATGATTAACGTTGACTTTGCCGATGTAAAAACTGTGATGTCAGAGATGGGTATGGCAATGATGGGAACTGGATTTGCCTCTGGCGAAGATAGAGCTCGTGAGGCAGCTGAATCAGCAATTCGAAGCCCTCTGCTTGAGGATATAAATCTACAAGGGGCAAGGGGGATTCTTGTTAATATAACTGCAGGGGAAAATTTGTCCCTTGGTGAATTCTCAGCGGTTGGTGATACGATTGAGGAATTCGCATCAGATGATGCTACAGTGGTTGTTGGGACGGTCATAGCACCAGACCTTGAAGAAGAAATGAGAGTGACGGTGGTTGCCACCGGATTAGGCTCCCAAAATAAAAAGCCTGTAAAAGTAATAGATAACACTGATGGAGCTATCGAGCCGGACTATGGAGACTTAGATAGACCAACGATATTAAGGAATCAGCAAGTAAATAATCCGAATACCGGTTTTGCAAAAACATTAGGTGGTGCTCCAGATATGGATTACCTCGATATACCAGCATTCTTGCGTAGACAAGCAGACTAATGCGGTTTGTTGGGATTGGTTGGGAATTTTGATATATTTACGTCTCAATCATGGATCTTTCAGCAGTGTTTGACTTGCTTAAATGAATAATATGAAGGTTTTTGTATCTGATGCTAAAGCAAAGAACGCTTAAAAATGCTATACGAGCAACCGGCGTAGGATTGCACACTGGAGAGAAAGTATACCTGACCTTACGGCCAGCCCCTGTGAATACCGGAATCATCTTTACAAGAATTGACCTAGATCCTGTCGTCCAAATAGCTGCAACAGCTTGTAATGTTGGAGACACGACTCTTTCGACTACTTTGGTTAAAGATAATGTCCGAATTTCCACGATTGAGCATCTGATGTCTGCAATGTCTGGTCTTGGAATAGACAATTGTTATGTGGACGTTAGCGCGCCGGAGGTTCCAATCATGGATGGTAGTGCGGGTCCGTTCGTTTTTTTAATTCAGTCGGCGGGAATGCAAGAGCAAACTGAATTAAAGAAATTTATTAGGATCAAAAAATCCCTTTCGCTTGAGCAAGGAGGGAAATCGGTTAGCCTTGAGCCCTTTAATGGTTTTAAGGTAAGTTATACTCTCTTGTATGATCACCCTGTTTATAAAAAATATACAAAAAGCGCGACGATCGATTTTTCCAGTACTTCCTTCGTCAAGGAAGTTAGTAGAGCTCGGACGTTTGGCTTTATGCATGAGTTTGAGGAGCTAAGAAATAGGAATTTGGCGCTTGGAGCTAGTATGGATAACGCTATTGCCGTAGGAGATTATAAGGTGCTGAATGAGGACGGCCTGAGGTATGAGGATGAGTTCGTTAAGCATAAAATTCTTGATTCTATTGGAGATTTGTATCTCTTGGGAAATAGCTTGATAGGCGAATTTAAAGGGCATAAATCTGGCCACGCGTTGAATAACGCTTTGTTAAGAATGCTTGAAACCAACAAAGACGCTTGGGAAGTGGTAAGTTTTGACAACGAAACAAGTGTGCCTATATCTTACACAAAACCGGTTCTTGCAGCCTAAAGCCGTTGTTTTTTCAATTTGTGATCAGCTAGTTAAGATAATTAAGGTTCTTTTTGAGCCTCAAGTGTTTTAATATTGGCCTAAACATGATTTGGGTTAATAATGAAACTTATTTTCGTTGACGAGCACCATGGTCAAACTAAAACAATTGTCCTAAGAGGGTGGTTAAAGGGTGTGCTTTCGGTATGCCTAATCATAGCCCCTGCGTCGTTTGGTTATTTGGGTTATCAGCTGTCCTCATCGGATGAAGAAATCGTGTTCTCTGAAAAAAGCGCGCGAAATTGGGAGCGAGAACTCAAGAGCCAAACAGAGCAACTTAAAGAAATAAAGAAAGATTCAGAGCAACAAATTGAAGCGTTAACTCTTCGCCTGGCTGTGCTGCAGGCGAGATTGACGCGCTTAGACGCTATGGGAAGTCGGATTACTGAAGTTTCAGGACTCGGTGGTGGAGAGTTTGATTTTACTAGCAATGTTGGTGTTGGTGGACCTGCAATAACATTGGAAGAATCCATTGAAAAACACAGCTTTATCCAAATCTTAGATCAATTCGAAAGGCAGCTTACTGATAGACAGAATCAATTAGAAATTCTTGAGGGTCTTATGTCGGATCGAAAGACTCGCTCAGATGTTTTTATTGCTGGTAGGCCGGTTGATGACGGATGGATCGCCTCCGGCTATGGTAAAAGGCCCGATCCTTTTACAGGGCAGATGTCGTTTCATTCTGGAATAGACTTTACCACGGGAAAATCAGGGACAGACATAAATACTATTGGGGCAGGGGTCGTAACTTGGTCTGGCCCGAAGTCTCGCTATGGGTTGATGGTTGAGGTGAATCACGGCAATGGTTTTGCTACAAGGTATGCGCACGCGCAGGAACTGTTCGTTAATGTTGGCGATGTCGTAGAGAAAGGACAACGTCTGGCTCTGGTGGGTTCAACGGGGCGTTCAACAGGACCACATGTGCATTTTGAAGTCTATAAAAATGGCAGAGTTGTAGATCCGGCTGCCTATATTCAACGAACTGATCGATAATATCTCGCGATCTACCCTTCTTTTCAATTTCTTGGCTGAAGAGAGCGGATTGCCGCTTCAAGCCAGATTATAACTTATAGAAACTTTTACAGATTGAAAATATTCATATGAAAATATTCAAAAAAATTTTTGGTAGTAGCAATTCCAGAAAAATAAAGAAGATGAACCGACTGGTGAAGCTTATTAATAGTTTCGAAAGTCTTTTCGAGGCATTCTCAGATGAGGATTTACGCAAGAAAACAGCCGAATTTAAGGATCGTTTGGTAAATGGAGAAACCTTAGATGAATTGCTACCTGAAGCGTTCGCTCTGGTTCGCGAAGCCTCAAAGAGGACTCTTGGGTTGCGTCCTTTTGATGTCCAATTGATCGGTGGAATTGTTTTACATAATGGAAATATTTCAGAAATGCGCACGGGGGAAGGAAAAACCCTGGTAGCAACCCTGCCAGCTTATTTGAATGGGCTAAGTGGGAAAGGAGTTCATGTCGTCACCGTTAATGAATATCTAGCGCAACGTGATGCTGACTGGATGCGTCCTATTTTTGAATTGTTAGGTTTTAGTGTTGGTGTTATTAAATCAGGTCAAATAGGTGAAGATAAAAAGCGGGCGTATGACTCTGACATTACTTATGGAACCAACAATGAGTTTGGTTTTGATTATTTAAGAGACAACATGGCTTTTCGTCTTGATCAAAAAATGCAAAGGGGTCTCAATTTTGCGGTTGTTGATGAAGTTGATTCTATTCTGATAGATGAAGCTCGAACTCCACTTATTATTTCCGGGGCTGCGGAGAATAGTTCTCAGCTGTATTTAGCGGTTAATAAGCTAGTTCCTAAATTAGAGAAGGGTGACAAAGTAGAAAAATCGAAAATGGAAATGATGGATAAAGATTACGTTCCTCAAGATACCGGCCACTTTACCGTTGATGAAAAAAGCAGGCAAGTTGAACTCACCGAGATGGGCCATGAATACGTTGAGGAATTGCTCATAAAGGAGAAACTTCTCGGTGATGGTGAGTCTCTTTATGCAGCCTCCAATCTATCTTTGCTTCATCATGTCCATGCAGGGCTAAAAGCACATTACTTATTTAAACGAGATATTGAATATATTGTGCAGAGTAAGCATATTGTTTTGATAGATGAGCACACAGGCCGGACAATGGAGGGACGCAGATTGTCGGAAGGCTTGCACCAAGCCTTGGAGGCAAAAGAAGGCTTGGAGATTCAAAGTGAAAGTCAAACTTTAGCTTCTACAACGTTCCAAAATTATTTTCGCATCTACGATAAGCTAGCCGGTATGACAGGTACCGCTGATACTGAAGCCTTTGAATTTAGCCAAATCTATGGTCTTGATGTAGTGGTGATACCTACAAATGTGCCTATGGTCCGTGAAGATGCGAATGATTTGATTTACTTGTCTATGGAGGAGAAGCTCGAGGCAATTGTAAGAGATATTGTGGAAATACGAGACAAGGGAGCTCCAATACTAGTAGGAACGGCATCAATCGATACCTCGGAAATATTGTCAAAATTTCTAACAAAAAAGAAAATCTCGCATGAGGTTTTAAATGCTAAATTCCATGAAAAAGAAGCTCAAATTATAGCTCAAGCGGGGAAAGCTGGCGCAGTCACAATTGCCACCAATATGGCGGGCCGCGGAACCGATATTGTTCTTGGTGGGAAATGGGAAGCTGAAGTTTTAAAACTAGAAAGTCAAACAGAAGAGAATATTGCAAGAATAAAAGAAGAATGGCGTGTGCGACACGATGAAGTTATTAATGCCGGAGGACTTCATATTATAGGTACCGAACGGCACGAATCCCGTCGTATCGATAATCAATTGCGAGGTCGTTCGGGTCGTCAGGGTGATCCAGGGTACTCTCGCTTTTATTTGTCGATGGAAGATAACTTACTTCGGATTTTTGCAACTGATGGCGTCAAAAACTTTATGCGAAAGATGGGTATGGAACGAGGAGAAGCTATCGAAGCAGGAATGGTAACTCGTTCAATCGAAAAGGCTCAGCGAAAAGTAGAGGGTCGTAACTTTGATATCCGTAAACAACTGCTTGAGTACGATAATGTTGCTAATGATCAAAGAACTATTATTTACCGCCAGCGAAATGAATTAATG
>JAQWOJ010000057.1 GCA_029245905.1 Gammaproteobacteria bacterium | reverse complement strand
TGACCGCACCTGGGAAAAGATTTTCTCGCTCGAGTTTGCAGGCTTCGATATCAATGGGAAACTACAGTACTAACCGTGATCCAGATAAGCCGATAGTGCTTCGCATGTCGGCGTACTTCGATGTGCCAAACCAAGGCTTAAATCGCAGAGAGCAACACAGAATTGGTCGAAATGAAATGCTCGAGACAAGCTTTGATGATTTTGAATTTATGATTAGAGACAAGTTATCTCGAGTACTTGCCCCCTCGGGCTTTGATGACGAAAAAGATATTCTCGGTATAACGGTTAATCGTTGGCCTCATGGCTATAGTTACTCTTACAACCCGCTGTCTGACCCAGAAGCATGGGCATACACTACCACTGAGGACAGACCTTGTGTCGTTGGAAGAAAGCGAATAGGTCGCATTGCAATCGCAAACGCGGACGCATCTGCAAGTCCACACACTGATGGATCCATTAACGAAGCATATAGAGCCGTGGGTGAACTGGCTAGTTCTGCTTAAGTCTAAAATTAGTCAAAAGAAATTTGGCGATCGAAATTCTACGATCGCCAAACAATTTAATTGTCCAAACCGAAAGTATAAACTACGTTTCCTGAAGCAATGGTTACATACTGATCTCCATCCACTTCATAGGTAATTGGAGCCGCATGGACACGTCTGCCCAATGAAATATTCCATAGTTCTCGGCCAGTTGTTGCATCTAAGGCAAAGAAATATCCATCAGCAGTACCGCTGAAAAGCAAGCCTCCAGATGTTGTGGTAATGCCAGCTGAAGATCGGGGCATTATTGGAAACTCCCATACCGTTTCTGAAGTGGTTGGATCGATAGCTCGGATCCAGCTTTTGAACGCGTCCATTGGCTGATCATAGCGGCCGCCCCCGCCCGTAAAGCGTTCGCCTTCTTCATAATCCTCGTCACGTTTGAAGAATATCTGCTCTCCATCGAATGCGGTAACGTAAAAAAGCCCTGTATCCGGACTAAATCCTGGAGAGTACCAGTTGGTGCCTCCCGTGATAGGTGGCGAAACCATGATTCCCTCGTAAGTGGGCTCCATTCCGGGGACGCGCACTGGTCTGCCATTGGCATCAAGCCCCTGCGCCCAGGTCTGTGTCGCGAAAGGACTAGCTTTAAGGAACTCGCCGTCTGCTGCATCTATGCTGTAGAAGAAGGCATTTCGATTCGCCCACATCATTACCCTTCGATCTTGTCCTTCTATATTTAGGTCTGCGAGGATAGGGACCTGAATCGCATCCCAGTCGTGGACGTCGTGAGGTGTAAATTGAAAATACCAATCTATCTCTCCTGTATCCCCATTTAGTGCTAGAGCTGAGTCGGAGTAGAGGTTGTCACCTAAACGCACATCTCCGTTCCAGTCAGGGCCAGGGTTTCCGGTGCCCCAATAAATTAAATTTAGGTCTGGGTCATATGCGCCCGTAATCCATGTAGCTGATCCGCCGGTTTTCCAACTATCATCGGACCAAGTATCATTTCCAAACTCACCAGGACCTGGAATCGTGTATGTCCTCCACGCAAGTTCTCCGCTGTCGGCATGGTAAGCGTCAATAAATCCTCTGATCCCAAACTCCCCACCCGCGATACCGGTTATAACCAAGTCTTTCACAATAAGAGGTGCAGCAGTTTTGGAATAGCCAGAGTCGTGTTTCGCAACCTCCACGTCCCACAGGACGTTTCCGGTTCGAGCATCTATTGCAACCAGGTGGGCATCTAGTGTACTCATAAACAGAGTCTCCCCTAAAATTGCTACACCGCGATTGTTGCGACCGCAACAGATACGAAGGTCTTCTGGAAGCTCATGGTTGTATCGCCAATATTGGCGACCAGTGCGTGCGTCTACAGCGACCACATTACTTGGAGCCTCTGTGATAAACATAATGCCGTCGACTACTAAGGGTACGGTTTCCGCCCGATCGATCTCTGGAATTTGATATGCCCACTTCAGCTCCAATTCATCAACGTTAGAAACATTTACCGCGTCTAGAATGCTGTGTCTTTGCGCATCCAAGGTCCCCGAGTACATTAGCCAGTTATGGGGTTCATTTTTTGCATTCACCAAGCGATCCCAAGTGACAGGAGAGAAAGCAGGCGTCATTACGGTCTCAAATTCTTGCTCTTGTGCCCAAACCAGTGAAATAAATGGCGTGATTAAAATCGTAAATAATTGATAGAAAAACCGGGGCATATTATTTCTCCTCCCGTCTTAAAGAAAATAGATAAGCGACTAAATCGTCTAACTCTTGTTCAGACATTGATTCATCATAGCTTGGCATAGTCGAGCGCTCGACTCGATCAATCGATTCGATATTATTTTTCTGATAAGACCATAGGTTTGAGTCATTATCCATTATTCTCACGGAGAAGCTGTCTTCACCCATACGAAAGCCGGATCGAGTCACCCCATCTGGGCCAGTTACCTCAAGAGTCCACCATCTAGGGTCCACATCTTCATGAGGGTCGGTGATCGCCACCATTAAGTCTTCTGGGCGAGTGCTTTCTCCGACCCGCGACAAGTCTGGGCCAAGTCTTCCTCCTTGTCCCATTACCATATGGCAAGAAGAGCAGTCCCCTTTGCCTCGAAATAAGGCCAGTCCAGAATCGGGGCTTCCGTCGAGTTGTACTAAATTAGGGTCATATCTTAACGACTCAATATATGATACGAGCTGCCACACTTGAGTATCCGGTAGCTCTGCGTCTACTGGCAACATAGCGGTTCCAGGAACGCCATTCCTTATAATATTGAAGATGCCAACTTCATTACTGGCCCTATTTAATCTACCAGTAAGGTCTGGAGCACCTGTCTCGTCATTGCCCTTTGCATCGAAGCCATGACATCGTGAACATTGTCTTTCGAAATAACGTTCGCCCAAGCTCACGTCATAAGGAGTGTTGTAAAGTGCTCCTGCGTCTTCCGCCGAGCTTGGTAGGTTTGCGACAATAAGTATGAGCGGTCCCAGAATTAGCCCGCATTTCCAAAAGGTTTGAATGTGCTGGAGCATGCTTACTCCTCTTTCTAAGTTAGTCCCAGAGAAAAACAGTCTACCATCAGCGAAATTGGATGCAATCTCGGTTTTTGCTGAGTTTTAGCCTATTCGCTCAAGGGTATTGTTCCCAAAGCGTGTCTTTTTGTCCTATACCATTAAGCCCAGGGGCAAGAATGCCTTTGCCAGGAATATGGTTGGCCTCTATCCGGATCCCATCAGGGTCCTCGAAAAGCACGGAGTAGTATCCGGGTGCGAATCCATCTTGCCTCGGAGCGTGGATGATATTCGCGCTTAGTTCCTGTGCGAGACTGTATATCTGATCAACATCTGCGCGACTATGCGCCCGAAAACAGAGGTGGTGGAGGCCGGGATTAAATTGATTAAAGATATTTTCTTTTGTGTTTGGAGGGCATTGTTTTATAACGACCCCAGTCCTGCCTCCAACTCCATATAGACTATCTTCTTGGTCCTGCACTATTTTCATTTCTAGTGTTTTGAAAAGCCTTCTGTAGAACGGTTTAGAGATGCCAATATTTGAAACCGTTAACGCGATGTGCGCAATCCCGTTGATTTTAGCCATGCTGCTATAGGCCCTATTTTTTTTAAAAAGCGTCAGTTATCACAAAATTATTAATTTTCTCAGCGAAAATTAATTTCTTGCTGCGTATGCGCCTATGGCTTCGTATCCAATAGCATCTATTCTCTCTGCATCTCGCAAGTTAAAACCAATGGAGGCATCGGTATTGATCCAGTATTCAATACTCTGAGCGATCAGTTCGTTGATTATATCCTGCTTTATTTCTGCATTGTTAACCGTGAAGCTATCAACTTCTACCAATTCCTCCATTTCAGATTCAATTGTTGAAGTTGTTGTTTGTCCGCATCCGCTAAGGATGGCAATTGTCAACAAGCAGGACAGTAGAGAATAAGCCTTCATTTTAAAATTCATCTAGCGTGGTTAGTGAGAGGCTTGCTCTCTCTCGATGCGCCTTGCTCCTGCTAGAATACCTGGCATAGAATAATTGCCTTCATGACAAGCATACTCATAAATACGACCTTCTAGAGGATAAAAGCTGAGTTCAGAGGTCCATGGCTGGCTATATAAATTAGAGTCATCGACAGTGAACTTATAAACGATTTCGTCTTCGCTAGGGCGAGTAAATCTCTCGGTAATTTTTCCGTCGGGTGAAATTGGAATGGAACTTTGGCTCATTTGAAGTTGGTTTATATGTTTTGTTTCTATCACCAAAGTATCGCCTTCAAACCAACCAACGGAATCTCCAAGCCATTGATTTAACTCCGAGGGGCGATGACTGCTTTTAGCAATTTCAGAATTATGAAAGAGTGGAATAATTCTGGCGTCATGCACCATCTCCACCATAATCATCAAATAATCGTCTGTTTGGACAAATTGATAACTGCTGTTGTAAAGCGTCCCCATCATTCCCGGCCCTGCTGTATTTCCGAACCCTATTAGGCATCTCTCAGCAATAGGGATTGCTTCGGGGCCAGATGCGTCGGCAACGCCTGTAAGATAACGAGCGCCAAATTGCGCCCGATTCAAATTATATTTGGGGCTTTCCAAAAAAGGTATGTTGCCCGTAGGCGGGTCGATTATAAACGAAGTTCTGTATTCGCCTCTCACTCTTGCCAGGGTTGACCCTGGGTCAGTCCAAAATAAGTTATACCCCCTAAGTCCAAAATCCTGCGCGCCGGCTGGAGGGGCGCCAGTCTCTGGGTCTATAGCTGGCCCGTTTTCAATATTCTCTTGAGAAATTCCGGCAATAGCCAGCCCGGATACGATTTCTTGAGCTTTTTCGGCTGAAACGACCAACTCTGTGCCACGGGGGCGAGTTAATGAGGTGCGCGACGCGTTGGACCAAATTCCAGAGAGTTCCAGGGGACGGGAATTTTGGGCTAAAGAATTTAAAGGTATTAGAAGCCCAAATGAAAGGGTAATAACAGTCCATAATGTGGTCGATGACATGTATTAATCTCTCCTATATTATTAACGTGCTCTAAAACGTTTCTTCGTGATCTTGCAAGGTGTTTCATCTTTGATTCGCATTTCTGTTCATAGACTTGAGATGCCGTCCCTTTGTGGTGGGCCACGACTCAGATAATATGCCCAATCCAGCGCCCAGCCAACATAACACCGGCCCAAAGGAAAAGAGATAAGCTGCCCGCTATTTTAAGTTGTAGATGGATCGCAGTCTCTTTCTCATGTCGTTCGATATTTTTATAAAGCTTCAAATGAAAGTAGGCCATATTGGCACCGGCAAGTACCAAAAGAACAATTTTTGACTGAAATGCTGGGTTTAGTACATGTGAAGCAGCGCGAGTGATAAACATGCCCAGCCCGGTAACAGTGGCGATAATGAAAGCGCCCCAAGTCCAAGGCACGAGCTCCCGACTGAGAGTTTTAATAGGATATTTGATTGCGCCCAAACCAAGCAACCTTAGGTCCACCCAAAGTATAGTGCCGACCACCATTGCCGCGGCGATAACATGTATAGACTCTATGAGGGGGAACCAGTTTGTTCCGCCGATAGTCCATGAAATTTGCCATTCTTCTATATCGAGCCAAATGGTTGATGTCAAAAAATTAGAAATCAAAATATTACCTTCGCATTCGCTGTGGGTCCTTGGTTGTTACGTCCTTTAGCAAGCATTTTCCGTGTAAACCTTTAAAAACTCCATATTGGGTACTGCAAGTGCTCTAGGTAAGCTATCCATCGGCCTGACAGCGATACCATTATCCATAGTCCAAGAGAGAGAAGGGCAATACAGCGCGCAAGCCCTTTCCTGTTGTCTTGCTCCCAATAGCCTGCTTTCTTGCGGTGCATAGAGACAAAATAAAGAGTTAACATAATCGCTCCGAATAGAAAAAGCATTTTCCATGCGAATACTGGATTATTGAAGTATCTTGTAGGCCTACCAAAAACAAAGAAAGAGCCAGAGACTAAGTTGCTTATTAGGGCGACATATAGGTAGGGTATAACTCGATTAGTCATTTCTGTAATGCCCTGAGATGGAACTGCTAAACCCAGGATACGCAGGTTTAGTAGCACGCCAGATCCCATAATGACGGCAATACCAAGAATATGTACTGTCTGAATAATTGGCGGGAATCCAGGTATATTAGTTAAGGCCCATAAGGCCCAACTTTGGAAAAAGGACCCGCTAATAAAAGTGCCAATTTGAGTGAAAAATTCGGGCAAAGTTCTCCCCTTACTCTATGTTTATTTTTTTTACGTGTATATCGGCTAAAGATCCTTGTCCGTTACTGCTCCCTCGGAAGCGGACGCGACGGTTGCAGCATATTTTGCAAGTACTCCGCGACTATAGCTGGCTTTTGGTTTGGTCCACTTTGATAGTCTGGATCGTATTTCTTCATCGCTTAGTTCTAACGTAATTGTATTTGACTCAGCATCGATTGATATTCGATCTCCATTTTGTATGACCGCAATCGGACCTCCTTCAAAGGCTTCAGGAGTCACATGGCCCACTACAAAACCATGAGAGCCTCCTGAAAAGCGTCCATCCGTGATTAATGCAACGTCCTCTCCGAGTCCTTTCCCCATTATCGCTGACGTAGGAGATAGCATTTCCCGCATGCCTGGAGCTCCTTTTGGGCCTTCATAGCGGATTACCAGCACATCGTTTTTTACGACGGTGCCGTCCAGTATTCCTTTTAGACAGGCTTCTTCCGACTCAAAAACTCGGGCATTCCCCAAAAAGGATAACCCCTCTTTGCCGGTGATCTTGGCGACGGCCCCAGTTGGAGCAAGGTTTCCACGTAAGACTACTAAGTGCGAATCTTTCTTGATAGGGTTGGTAAAGTCTCGAATGATGTCCTGATTGCTTGGATAAGGTTCTACTTTGCTGAGATTTTCCGCCAGAGTCTTTCCTGTCACGGTTAGGCAGCTGCCATCTAGCATGCCGGCATCAAGCATCCTTTTCATTAATGGTTGAATCCCACCTATTTTGATCAGTTCTGACATGAGGTACTTGCCGCTTGGTTTGAGATCGGCAACCATGGGTACGATTTTACCTATCGTCGTAAAGTCGTCTAGCTCGAGCTCAACTCCCATGGTATGGGCCATCGCAAGGAGGTGCAGTACGGCATTAGTGGAGCCGCCTAAAGCAATTGTTACCTTGATAGCATTTTCAAATGCAGGGCGCGTCATTATGTCAGACGGCTTTATGTTACGTTCAATTAAATGCATTATTGCCGGTCCGGCGCTCATGCAATCATCGATCTTTTCATCTGAAATCGCATCCTGAGCTGAGCTGTTTGGTAGGCTCATTCCCATGGCTTCTATTGCTGACGCCATTGTATTCGCTGTGTACATCCCTCCGCAAGAACCCGGACCCGGAATAGCTGTCTCCTCTATCCGCTTTAACTCAATGTTAGAAACGGACCCGGCTGCATGCGCCCCTACTGCCTCAAACACAGAGATTATATTAGTATGATTTGGACCGGGTTGGATCGTGCCTCCATATACGAATAGCGAAGGGCGATTTAAACGGGATAGGCCCATCATTAACCCTGGCATATTCTTGTCGCAGCCACCGATTGCAATGATGGCGTCATGCCCCATGCACCCTGAGACCGTTTCTAGGCTGTCAGCAATTACTTCTCGCGACACGAGAGAATACTTCATCCCCTCGGTTCCCATCGATATGCCATCGGAGATAGTAATAGCGTTGTAAATTATGCCCTTGCCGCCCGCATCGTCAGCGGCTTTATTTACATGCTCTGCCAGTTTATCGATGTGCATGTTACAGGGTGTAACCATGCTCCAAGTTGAGCAAATGCCGATTTGAGGTTTTTTAAAATCGTCGTCATTAAAGCCAACTGCTCGAAGCATAGAGCGGCTCGGCGCTTGTTCGATTCCGTCAACGACTATGCTAGAATGTTGTCTTAAATCTTTGTTAGTCATGGTCTTTTAAGTTCAATATAAGAGTTTACTTTAAGTTGAATTTTTCTTGTTTTGCGCCTGCCAATGTTAATTATAGTGACCTATAAATTCTTTGCAGTTTTGCAGGACTAGGTGAAAATAAGGCGCTACTATACACAAAAAATTGGCCTATGTGTCTTTTCATGTGTTGAGTCTTGCTTGCAGCTTTTGGTATCAGGCTCGAGGTTAAAATGAGCACCTTTTATCATTATTACAAGTCACCTTTTGGCACTTTACTTCTAGCGGGTGACGGGACACGCCTGAGTCTGCTTGGTTTTCCAGCTGGAGCAATGGCGCGTCAACACTCAGATGATTGGGTTAAGGACTCAAAGCCATTCAAAGAAGCTATCTCTCAATTAGAAAGCTACTTTGTCGGAGAGCTGAAGGAGTTTAAACTAGAGCTGGATCTATATGGGACCGATTTCCAACGAAGTGTCTGGAGTGCGTTAACATTGATCCCTTATGGAGAAACTTGGAGCTACGGCCAATTGGCAAAGCATCTGGGTAAGCCAAAAGCTTCAAGAGCGGTGGGTGCCGCAAATGGTGCTAATCCGCTGCCAATTATAGTGCCTTGCCATCGCGTAATTGCTGCTGGGGGAAAGCTTGGGGGGTTTGGCGGGGGATTACAAATGAAAAATAGTCTTTTGACGCTTGAATCTAAATTTATCTAAAATCGATAGATTCTTCTAGAATCCTTTGCTGTTTTTTTTACAAGAATTTGGGCCCGTGGTTAATGCACATTACTGCTTCTATACTTTAGATAATGTAAAGGTTCTAGAGAGGTTTTTTAAAGTTGATTTGATTGCTATATTAGGCACAATTTTTGGTTTGCTGAGCGTGTAACACCACCCATTTTTAATAAGTAGAGTTTAGAATAGTGCTAAGTAGTCAGCAGCAAATAATCTCATTTGTAAATCGCAAGTTAAATGAAGCTACCGCCGTTTGGCTCTGTACGATTCTTAAAACTTGGGGTTCTTCACCAAGGCCTGTTGGGGCAATGATGGCCTGCACAGAAGACGGTGAATTAGTTGGCTCAATATCTGGTGGTTGCATCGAAGAAGACTTTCTTGAGCAACTTCGTGACGGTACGCTTAAGAAAATATTCGATGTTAAGGGAAAGCCATTCACTGTTAAGTATGGAGAGACGGAAGCTGAGCAAGCTCGCCTGAAACTTCCGTGCGGAGGTCAGCTCCATGTTCTGTTGGAATATATTGTTCCCACTAATCATGCTAGTGCTGTGTTTTCCGAATTAACTAGCGCTCTTGAAAGCCATACAAAAATAAGTCGTATTATTGATCTATCTACTGGAGAAATCACCGCGGAAGATTCTAGTTCAGACGATGCGCTTGTGATTCAGAATGAAACGTTAAGGCATAGCTTGAGCCCGATGTATCGCTTATTGCTGCTAGGAGCGGGAGATGTTGCGAAGTATGTTGCTGAGATGGCATTGGCGCTGGAGTATGACGTAACTCTTTGTGATCCGCGTCCGAAGTATCTAGATAATTGGTCTGTTGCGGGGGTAGAGACCACTTCCTGTCTTCCAGACGATGTCGTCAGACAATATTTTAGTAATCCATATAGCGGAGTTATAGCGCTTGCGCATGATCCAAGAGTAGATGATATGGCCTTAATGGAGGCCTTAAAGACGGATGCTTTTTACGTTGGCGCTATGGGGTCAGATAGAACATCGGCAGCTCGCAGAGACCGTTTGCCTGAGCTCGGTTTGACTCAAAAAGAAATAGATGTTTTGCGCGCACCTATTGGTTTTGATATCGAAAGCAAGACGCCAGCAGAAATTGCTATATCAATCATGGCGGAGGTTACAGCTGTCCGGCATAACGCTAAACTGATCTAAATTAGAAAGCGCGTGTCAATCGCGCTGGTGAAGAATAAGAGTATCCGCAGATTTCATTTGATACAAAACTAATGAGTTCTGGTGGTGCATGGGTCAGATTGTTTAGATTCAGATACCAAGTGAGCTTAACAGGATTGTCACACGGTTGTTTGCTGAGCGACTAGGTAACTAGATTAGTTCTAAACTTTCGCATAGCGAGGCCAAGGGTTTGCGATCTCTAGTTGTTTGGCTAATTTTAATAAAAGAGCATCTGATCCCCACTTACTAGTGAACATAACGCCAATAGGAAGGCCGTTTTTAGAACGGTGCAAAGGCATTGACATGCTTGGCTGACCTGTTCCATTGTAAATTGAAGTAAATCCGCTATACGCCTTAAAATTAGTTGTATAACTCTTCATGTCCTTACTATTCATATCCAGCCACCCTAGCTTTGCTGGTTCTTTGGAGAGAACAGGGGAAATGATTACATCGTAAGTCTGATAAAATTTGCTCATCGTTCTTTCTGTTGAGTGCAGGATTTCTCGCGACTTAAGGTATTCTGATGCTGTCACTTTAGCTCCTAGCGAAGCGACAATACGTGTTGAGTTTTCCAGTTTGGCTTCTTCCTGCGTGATACCCAGTTGTTCGATTCTAGTATTTATGCGGTGGAAAATAAATGTATTAATCATCTTGGACATAGCGGATATGACTGGAGCGTAATCAACGGGGTGCATAATTTCTTCGATGCTGTGACCCAGAGATTCGCAGATTTGAGCCGCCGCATTGACTCCGTCGAGACAAGCTTGATCGATTGGCTGGTCGGTGGGATGTGACAATTGTATTCCAATTTTTAGCTGACTCGGCTTTTTTTCAATAGCTTCTAAGAAAGAAGAGGGAGAGCTAGGAATCGGGTAGAGATGAGGGTGGTCTAACTTTATTGCATCCAAGAAAGCGGCACTATCGTGAACGGATTGACTTACTACATGTCCTACGCTCATCCCATCCCAGCTACCAGAAGGTTCGTTTTCGATAGAGGTGAGACCGCGACTGGGTTTTAAACCGAACAGAGCGCAACAAGATGCCGGAATGCGAATAGAGCCTCCGCCATCTGTGGCATGTGCGACCGGAGTTATTCCTGCTGCTACAGCTGCCGCGGCTCCGCCGCTTGAGCCTCCGGTTGAGTAGGCTAGATTCCATGGATTCTTTGTGGCTCCGTTAGCAGCGGGCTCCGTCGTAAGATTTAACCCGAATTCAGGAGTGTTGGAAATCCCGAAAATATTAAGTCCCGCGTTTATGTATCTTTTAACTATTTTCGAGGATTTTTTAGCTTTATGACCAAGAAAAAGGTTGCTTCCAAAAGTAGCAGGAAGCCCTTTTACTGTACTAAGATCTTTAATTAGGAAAGGAAGTCCAGCAATCGGGCTTTTTTTTAGCAGTTGATTATTTCTATCGAGATGCTTTGCTGTGATGATTGCTTGTTCGAAATTTTCTGTGACGATTGCATTAATCTTAGGGTTAATCTGTTCTGCGAGGGAAATGGTGCAACAAGTTAATTCTTCTGCTGTAAATTCTTTCGCGCGCAGTTTTCCGCACAGCCAAAGCGCGTCTTTGCCGAGATAATCAGAGGGATTTAACATTGATTATTGTCATCCTTATTAACTTCTATTTTTTAGGTAAAGACGGAGTAGTTCACTTGTTTTGAAAGATAATCTCGCTATCTTTCCTTATTCAAACCTTCTGCCCGTATACCAGTTAACATCCAAAGTGTTGCTATCAATTTTATTAGCCACATCTAGAACGAGAGCGAATAATGCCATTCGTACAAGCACGCCATTATCAGCTTGCCGAAATATCGCAAGGTTCGGATGTTGATTTAAATCGCTGTCCAGTTCATTAGCTTCCTCACGAGAGTCTCTTGGGAGGGGGTGCATAATTACAGTGTTAGGCTGACAGTTTCTGGTATAAATGGCTTGATTTAACCGGAATCTTCCTCGATAAATATCCGCCTCTAGCTTGGTTTTGAAGCGTTCTTCTTGTATTCGTGTGAGGTAAATAGTGTCGTTATCGCTTAAGCCTGATTCCATATTGTCCGTTTCAATTACAGAATGCCCAGCGCCTTTTAGGTTTTCAACTATTTGACTTGGCATTTTAAGCTCTTTTGGGGAGATGAGAGTAAATCGTATCTCGCTAAATAAGCGCAAGAGTTGAGATAGAGAGTGCACAGTCCTTCCATGTTTGAGATCTCCCACCATCGCTATATGCATGCCGTCAATTTCTCTTGACTTAGAGCTGAGTTCTTTCTTTATTGTATAGAGGTCTAAGAGTGCTTGCGAAGGGTGCTCATTAGACCCATCGCCGCCGCTGATGACGGGCACGCGGCTGGCCTTTGAAAATTCTGCCACCGACCCAGCTTTTGGGTGGCGCATAACGATTACATCGCTATAACCTGAAATCACTCTTGCTGTATCATATAGGGACTCTCCTTTGGTTATAGAGGAGGTTTCTAGGTCTGTAGTTTCTCTGACGTGCCCTCCCAGGAGATTAAACGCACAACCAAAGCTGACCCTTGTTCTAGTGCTGGGCTCAAAAAACATATTGCCAAGAATGGCACCTTCCAAAGTTTTAGTAATTCTTTGGCGCTGCGCATAAGGCTCCATAGCATCTGCAACCTCGAATACCCTCTCAACGTCCATCCTTTCGAACTGTT